>DASWQJ010000347.1:0-62075 GCA_036403795.1 Stenotrophomonas sp. | reverse complement strand
TGGGCAAGTCAGGGGTCGATACAACGAGGTACCCGACCGGCGCATGGCCGGGCACCGCACCCGCCAACCAAACGGCTGATCGCGTGTCGCCCAACCAATGCAAGTACTGCGAAGGCGAATGCGCCTTACGACAATGTTCCGTGATCGCGGTGCCTTCCAGAACGCCCGAGAACGTCTCCAGGAATGTCGCCTGGCCGACCAGTGACAGCGCATGCTCGTCACCTACTTGCGCCCGCCGGACCTCCACATCCACTGCCATCGACGTTCCTCTGATAAGGCCCTTCGGGGCGGAAGCCGATGGTCCAGTGGCCGCGCTCATCGGTCAACCATCCGCCCCCGCGAGCGCATCCGGAACTGATGGACCGCATGGCACGGCCGGGTTTGCCTTCCTGGCGCTTGCGATCCACCAGGTCTTGCGCCTCGGCCGGATTCCCTCTCGTCCACCGCTTCCATGCGCTTGATCGGGTCACGTGTTACCGATCATTACTCCTGGGCGCTCATCCCTCGAACTGCTTCATGAGCACTGCAGCCGCCTCCGAAGACGAGGCCGGGTTCTGGCCGGTAATCAGCAGGCCATCGGCCACCACATACGAGCCCCAGTCCGGCCCCTTCGAGTAGATACCGCCTTTCGCCCTGAGTTCGTCTTCGACCAGGAAGGGGACTACATCGGTAAGCCCGACCCCGTCTTCCTCGGTGTTGGTGAAACCGGTGACTTTTTTGCCCGAGACAAGCGGCTTGCCGTCGGCGGACTTGACGTGGCGAAGCACGCCCGGCGCATGGCAGACCAGTGCGACGGGCTTGCCGGCGCCCATAAACGATTCAATCAACGCAATGGAGTGCGCGTCCTCTGCGAGGTCCCACAGCGGGCCATGCCCACCGGGATAAAACACCGCGTCGAAATCGGCTTGCGAAACGCTGTCCAGGCGCACCGTGTCGGCCAGTTGCGCGTTGGCGGCCGCATCGGCTTCGAAGCGACGAGTGAGCTCGGTCTGGAAGGACGGCTCATTGCTTTTCGGATCCAGCGGCGGCTGCCCGCCTTTGGGCGAAGCCAGCACGATCTGCGCGCCGGCATCCTTGAACGTGTAATAAGGGGCGGCCAGCTCCTCGAGCCAGAAGCCGGTCTTGCGGCCCGTGGTGCCCAGTTCGTCGTGCGACGTTAGAACGATGAGGACTTTCATGTGGTACTCCTGTCGTAAAAGAAAGTAGTTGAAATAGACCGGTCGTCTATCTCTGGATGAAAATAAAGGGCACTGGGCCGGAGTATCCGCAACGGTCCCGCACTTCAGTGCGAAAGGCGTAGAACGTGCCTCGTCGTACTCAAGGCATTATCAAAAGGCTGGGTATTGCGAACGATCTTGACCATGACGCTTGCGCCGAGCCAGAGTTGATAGAGGCTCTGTGCCACGGCCCTGGAATCGTCGTCTACCGACAGCGAACCCTCTTTGACGCCGCGCTCGATGGCACTTCCCAGCCGCTCGATGATGGCCGAAGTGCCGCGTCTCAATGCCGCGCGCATGGCTTCGGACAAGTCGGCAACCTCGGCACCGAGCTTCACCGCCAGGCACTTGCCTTGGCAGTCCTCAAAGGATTGGTTCTCCTTCCAGGCCTGGAAATAGCGACTGATCTGTTGCGCCTTGTTCTGTCCTGCCTGGCGGAAGGTGCGGTCCATTTCAGCGAGATAATCTTCGAAGTAGGCCTCCAGCAACGCTTCGCCAAAGGCCTCCTTGGAACCGAAGTAGTGATAGAACGAGCCCTTCGGAACGCCGGCGGAAATCAGTACCTCGTTCAAGCCCACCGCTGAGAAGCCTTTGCCCCCCATGATCCTTTGACCGGTGGCCAGGATTCGTGCGCGAACATCGAGGGTGTCAGGGGCGGTTGAAGAGTGCATGGGCCGGACTTTACGCGTTATTAGACCGGTCGTCTAGTGCGCATTTCCAGGTCGGTAACCACCGCGGGGGGTCTGGCGCCGCGGCACCGGGCCGGCGTGTTCGCCCCGGTCTGCGAAACATGCAAATGGGGCCATCCCCCAAATGGAGGACAGGCGATGGCCCACTCCGCGCGATGCCGCGCTGCGACGATCGGCCGATGCTGGTCACATCGAAGCCCGGGCGCGCGCGAACAAGCTGCCTCGGCACATCGCAGTCGAGGGTCATTGACCTGCCCATGCGTAGAACGACGTTGCGCCATGACCACCGACCAATAACTGCAGCCACCAAGACTGCGTAGCCACGCCCAACATAGATGGATGATCGAGCCCTATGCACAAGTTGATGATTATTCTCCTGGCTTCTTTTGCAGTGGCTGCGCACGCGCAGGAAAACAGCGCTCCGCTGTTCTCGGTCCCTTACACAAAGACGCCCAGCGAGCTCTCGGCCATTCCCGCCACGGGCGGCGCGGGCGGCTCCGGCAATGCCAAGGTGCAGGTCGTCACCCTTCTCGGAAATCCATCGCAACCCGGGCCGTATAGCCAGCTGCTTCGCGTGGCGCCGCACGCCTCCATCCCCGCACATCATCATGCAGGCGACCGTATCGGGACGGTGTTGTCAGGGTCGTGGCACTTCGGCTACGGCCCGGCGTTCGATGCAAGCAAGCTCAAAACCCTGCCGGCCGGGTCCGTCTACACTGAGCCGGCACATGCTGCGCATTTCGCACAAACCGGTGACGAAGCGGTCACCGTGCTCATCACTGGCGTCGGACCGACCGACACGGTGTACGAAAATCCAGCGGACGCTCCGAAAGCCGGGCACTGAGTTCGCCATCCGGCACCGGGATGGAAGTACTTGGCGTCACGTGGTTGCCATGCAAAGCGCCATCGAACCAGCGCACGCACCAGCGTAGGCTGTCGAATTCCCCGAGAGGATATTTTCATGCAGATCGACTTGAACCACCGGAGCGCCATCGTCACCGGCTCGACGGCCGGCATTGGGCTCGCCATTGCCACTGGCCTGGCCGCCGCCGGCGCTCAAGTTGTCGTCACCGGGCGCACCCAGCAACGCGTGGACGATGCGATCGCCACCATCATCGGGAACGTTCCCCAGGCCAAAGTGTCGGGTTTTGCCGCCGACCTGGCGACGAGCCAGGGTGCGCAGGCACTCATCGGCGCCGTACCGGCCACGGACATTCTGGTCAACAACCTGGGGATCTTCGAGCCGAAGGCATTCTTTGATATCCCCGACGAAGACTGGATGCGATTCTTTGAGGTAAATGTCTTGAGTGGCGTTCGCCTCGCCCGGCATTACGCGCCGGCAATGGCCCGACGCGGCTGGGGCCGCATTCAATTCATCTCGAGCGAATCAGGCGTACAGATCCCGGCGGAGATGGTCCATTACGGCACGACGAAAACGGCACAGCTCGCCGTCTCGCGCGGCCTGGCAGAATCGCTGGCCGGAACCGGGGTGACGGTCAATGCCATCTTGCCCGGCCCCACCCGATCCGAAGGCGTTGGCGATTTCTTTGGGAAAATTGCCGAGGAGAAAGGCATTCCGCTAGCGGAGGTCGAACGCGACTTCATCGCCACGCACCGCCCGACTTCCTTGATCCAGCGCCTGGCAACGGTGGATGAAGTTGCCAACCTGAGTGTTTATCTGGCTTCCGATCAGGCCTCGGCCACCACGGGCGCGGCCGTGCGCGTGGATGGTGGCGTGGTGCGCTCCGTGGTATGACACGGCAGCCACGCGCGACAACGTAGCCACTCCCTCACGCCGTCTCCCAAGCTTCTCCAAAGCCGCGCGAAAAATTGGCGCCAAGCACCTTCTCCACCACACGAGAAGAATAACCCCTGCCCTGCAGGCCCGCCGCCACGCGCTCCAGCTTGCGCGGCGTGTTGACGTCCGGGAGGTAAGGGGTGCGGTTTTCTCCCGGCGCCGCCTTTCCCGTCCGCTGGCGCTCGCGCATCAGCTCATCCAGGGCACGAACGTCGTCCTGGGTGACGGTGAAAAACAGCGAATCGGTACCGATGCCCACGTGGTCTTCCCCACACACATTGAGTGCATGCACCATGTGCTCCAGGTAATCGGCCAGCAGGGGCTGGCGGCTGTCTTCGGTCAGGAACGGCAGCATGTAGATGCCGACTACCCCGCCCTTCTCTGCCATGGCCCGCAGTTCGGCATCGGCCTTGTTGCGGGGATGATCGAACACCGCGCGGCACCCGGCGTGGGTGATCAAGGGGACTCGTCGGCTCGCTGCGATGGCCTCACGCGTGGTCCGATCATTGGAATGGCTCAGGTCCAGTGCGACGCCTTTGGCGTTCATCCGCTCGATGGCCTGCCGTCCGAGCGGTGTGAGTCCTGCCGCGTCGCCATCGAGACAGCCGCCTCCAAAAGCGGATCCCCGGTTATAGGAGAGCTGCATGACCCGCACATCGAGATCGCGGAAAAGATCGATCCGGTCCACCTTGTCTTCCAGCATGGTGGCGGCCTCGAACGAGAAGATCACTGCGACTTTTTCTTCGTGTTTGGCGCGTGCCAGGTCGCTGTGGTCCAGGACCTTCAGCAGCAGCGCGGGATGACGCTCGATCAACTGCTGCGCGGCCGCGATGTCCGCCACGGTTTCCTCGAACGATGCACCCGAGCCGCCCAGGGTGGTCTTGATCGCGGATATCCCGGAGGCCTTGATCGCAAGCAGGTCCTCATCGGACTGCAGACCGCCGATCGACGCCAACGTATTGGCATCCAGCACCAACGAGCGCGCGTACACGTCTTCGCTCTGCTTCATGGCGGGCGTATCGGATGGGCGGTTGGACGCACGTGCCGGACCACCCAGCAAGGCGCCCGCGAGCAGCGTGCCGCCCGCTCCCAGGAAATGACGACGCGACGTATTCGAGACCACGGAAACCTGCCTTGACTGAGACGGTGCGGAGCCAGCTTAACAGTGTTAAATTAACAGCGTCAATTTCCCGCTAGGCCACCAAGGCAGTACACCGGATGCCCACCTCGCCCCCACCCTCCCGCAAGCGCGCCCGCAGTACGTTGAGTCAACCACTGCTGGTGGCCGCTGCACTGGAGCTGCTGCAGGAGCGCGGCTTGGACGCCCTCAGCACGCGAGTCCTGGCAGAGCGTCTGGGCGTGCAGGCCCCTGCCCTCTACTGGCATGTGCACAACAAGGAAGCTTTGCTGGGGCTGGTCGCGGACCAGATCTGTGCGCGAATGCAACTGCCCGCACGGGCGCTGCCGTTTCGCGACCGGCTAACCGGCATTGGTTCGGAGTATCGACGCATCCTGCTGGCTCACCGCGACGCGCCCCGGCTCTTTGCCGAGCAGGCCCCGCTGGGGCCGCACCGCTTCCAGCTCTATGAAGAAGCCGTCAGCGCGTTTCTCGATCGCGGGTTTCCGCTGGACGAAGCCGTGGCGATGGCGACCTTTTACCGTCACTTCTTGCTGGGCATGGTCACGGAAGAAGCCAGGCAGGGTGAGGCTGGATCCATTCGGGCGAGCGCAGCGGCCGTGCTGGGTAGCGACCTGGCCAAGCGCGACACCGCCACCGACTATCCGCTGCTGCATCGCGCCGCCGCGGTGCTGTCGAGCGTCGGCGGCGAGCAATTGTTCACCACCGGTCTCAACGTGTTGCTCGATGGCATGGAATGCCGCGCGGCGTCATTGTCCGCGAGTGCCGGGGGCGTGCTGGCGGCGGCTGACCTTCGCAAAGGCTGATCGTGTGGAATGAGGGCCAACCTATGCGCCAGGCAGGCCTCACGCTTTATTGGGCCAGGTAGAAATCCACCGGAATAAGCTCGACTGCCCATCCACCCTGCTCGCCAAGCGTCGCGGCCGGATGCAGGGAGGCGATCTGCAGCGCCTCTTCCCGGCTGTCGGCCTCGATGATGAAGAGGCCGCCCACCACCTCCTTCGACTCGGTGTAGGGCCCATCGATGACGTGCGTCTTGCCGTCGCGCGGGAGCAGCGTGCGCCAGGTGTCCAGGTCGCCCAGCGATGCGGACACCAGCACCTTGCCGGTAGCGTGCATCTTTTCGTCCAATGCCGGGCACTGGCTCACCAAGGCCTTGACCTCTTCCGGCGACATGGCTGCAAACTTTTCGGGGGTGAAGTAAGCCAAGCCTAGGTATTTCATCGGACGCTCATTGGGTGTGATTGCATAGACGACGTACCGCGTGGCCGAAAATCGACAATGCGCCTCGCGTGTATTCGAGCCAGCGTCCTGGCGGCGGGCCATGGCCCCCCCTGTCCAGGGAAGCGCGTCTCAAAACGCCCTTCGGCTTATTGCCTCTCGATAGCACTGGGTCAGGCGACCTGCGCAGGACCGGACATTTTCATTGAACCTCGGCCAGTGAATGCGTCTCTACGACGATATGGACCAGCTCCTCATGGATGCCGAGTACTTGTTTGAAGTAGTCGGGTGACACCGGTGAAGCGGTTACCAACGTCAAGGTGCAAGCGTACTGGCCGCGGCCAACCCGCCAGACGTGCAAGTCGGCGATATGCGCGGGGATGCTCGATTCGGCGATGGCCTCACGAATCTCCTGCACGACGGGCGAATCCATTTCTGCGTCCAACAGCACCTTGCCGGAGTCACGCAACAGGCCCACGGCCCATACGGTGACCAGGATGGCGCCGGCGATGCCCATGACGGGGTCCAGCCACGAGGCGCCCCAGAGTTTTCCCCCGAACAGCGCGATGATCGCCAGTACGGAAGTGGCGGCATCTGCCAACACATGGATGTAAGCGGACCTCAGGTTGAGATCATGGGCATGGCCATCATGATCAACGGCAGCGTGACTGTGGCTGTGACCGTGGTGATGGTGATGGCTATCGTCGTGGTCGTGGTGGCCACGGAGCAACCATGCGCAGACGAGGTTGACTGCCAAACCTACGAAAGCGATGGCGATGGCTTCGCTGTAATGGATCGCCGTTGGCGAAAACAGCCGGCTGATGGATTCAAAAGCCATGATGCCGGCAACCCCCAGCAAAAGGATCGCGCTGGTATAGCCGCCCAGGATTTCCACTTTCCACGTACCGAACGCGAAGCGCGGATTGGCCGAATGTCTGCGGGCGAATCCATAGGCGAAAGCGGACAGCCCCAATGCCAATGCGTGGGAGCTCATATGCCAGCCGTCGGCCAGCACCGCCATCGAGTTGTACCACCAGCCACCCACGATCTCGACGACCATCATCATGGCGGTGAGCCAGAAGGCACGTCTCGTATTGATCTCCGCCAAGGGATTGCCGGCGCTGAATTGATGGCTGTGCGCCCGCGCCTGAGCGGCCTGTTCAAGATTCATATCGGTTCGGGGCCATGCATAAAATACCCCAGCAGGGTATATGATCCTGGGCATGTCGCATATCCCCCAAAACCCGAAGAAGCTGTTGGCTCGGGTCCGCCGCATCGGCGGGCAGGTCAAGGCGTTGGAGCAAACCCTTGAAGCGGGCGCCGACTGTGTCGACGTGCTGACCCAGATCGCAGCCGCCAGGGGCGCGATGCATGGCCTGATGCTGGAAGTACTCAGCGACCACCTCAAGGCACATATTGCCGATGAGCTGGAACACGCAGCCAGAAGTGATGAGGTGGAGGTCATCACCAGGTTGCTTCGGACCTACTTCAAGTAAATGGGCTTTCGCTCTTTGGAATCATGCGGTGCGAGACGACGCGGGATTTTCCTGTCCAACGCCGCCTGACGCGGCCGGACGTCGCCCAGGACAGTGGTTCCACTGGCCCTACCACCCTACCGCCCTACTCCGACCCCACCGGCGAAAAAACAAGATCCTGATAGTCGTAGCTGAAGTCCGCCACCGGTGAGACCGCTTTCATCGTGATCCGCTCCACCTTGCCTTCTGCATCCAGGCCGAAGGTCACGTACGCCGGCTCGATCGAAGCATCGTCCCAATCCACGCGAAAAGTGTCGTACTGCCAGTACGTCAGCGCACCCGCCATGTTCGGGCTCTGCCTGAAATCGATGCGCAGCTTGCCACCCTGCTCCGCAATGCCGATCGGGCCGTACCAGGGATCGGCGTACGTACCCGCGTACCCGGCCAATGGAAACGGCGCGCGCCCGCCCTTGCGTACCTGCTTGCCCGACGCATCCATGGCAGCCACGCCTTCGGCCAGCCGCTGCCGGTTCCATTCGTCGAAGGCCGCCACCCAATCACGGGGCGGCAGGCCGAGGTACCGGTCAAGCACCTCGTACATCAGCCCGCGCATCACGGTCACGTCTTCGGCATTGATCTGCAGCGACATGCCGAAGCCGCGCTCGGGCACCATCACGATGAAGGTCAGCACGCCGAACACTGCGCCACCGTGCTGGATCACTTTGACCCCGCGATAGTCCTGCACATTCCAACCCAGCGCATAGCTGGAGAACTGCGGGGTGATGTCGGTGATCGGCGCGGGATATGGCCGGATAGGCACCAGCACTTGCGGGGCCCACAGTTCGCGCGCGGCGGCTTCGCTGTAGAGCCGCTTGCCATTGCCATCCGGCAGCACGCCCTGCCCCAGCTGCACCTGCAGCCAGCGCGCCAGGTCGTTGGCGCTCGACGACAGGCCGCCGGCCGGTGCGCCCACCTGCCCCAACCCTTCGCGTTCCGGCAGCGGCTGTTGCGTACCGAGCCCGCGCACGCGTCCGCCCAAGCGCGCGTGCGGCTGGGCGCGGTTGGGGTTGGCGAAGCGGTCGTGCTCATCGCTGACCGAACTTGTCATGCCGGCGGGCTGGAAGACGCGCTCGCGAACGAAGTCCTCCCAACGCTGGCCGGAGACCGCCTCGGTCAGCGCACCGGCCACGACATACAGGATGTTGTCGTAGGCATAGCCGCTGCGAAAACTGGTGGCCGGTGGGATGTTGCGCAGCGCGTGCACGATGTCGCCCCGGCTGCGCGAGGTACGCGGCACGAACAACAGGTCGCCTGCGCCCAGGCCCAGTCCGCTGCGATGGACCAGCAGGTCGCGCACGGTCATTTCGCGCGTCACCCAAGGGTCGTACATGCGGAAGTCGGGCAGATGGTCGATGACCTTGTCGTCCCAGTGCAGTTTGCCGTCGTCGACCAAAATCGCCAGCGCCGCCGCGGTGATCGCCTTGCCGGTGGAGCCGGTGGGGAAGATGGTGTCGGCATCCACGCGATCCGGCGCGCCGAGCTTGCGCACGCCATAACCCTTGGCCTGCACGATGGCACCGTGGTCGACGATGGCAATCGCCATGCCGGGCACCTCATGCGCGCGCATGACTTGCTCCACGTGCGCGTCGAACGCTGGGTCGAACGGCGGGCCCGCTGCCGGTGGTGGCACGGCCAGCGCGGCCGTCGCCACGCCAGCCAGCAGGCCGGTGACCAGCCAGCAAGAACGATGGCACCACACGGTCATGCTGTTCTCCTCATCGATCCGGCAACGGGGACACGACGGTACGTGCTGCCGGCCGCCACAGGCGCCAGGCGCCCAGGGTCGCCACGGGCAGCACGTACACCGCCAGGAACAAATAGGCCAGGCCGCGATAACCCTCGGCAATCAGCGCGACCAGGCCGAAACGGTCGGCGATAAAGATCGAACCCACCAGCAGCACCGCGGCGATGCCCAGGCGCCCGCTGCTGGCCAGCTCGCGGCCGCGCCGTCGCTGCCAGAGCGCGGCAACGCGCTCATTGGCGGCGTGCACGGCGGCAGTGGCGCTCTCCAGCAGGGCGCTGAAGATCATCGCCTGGAACAGCAGATGGAACAGCGGCAGTCGCAACTGCCGCAGGATGAAATCGGAGGGCAAGGCCTCGACCCCGATCGTCGGGTACCACGCCAGCATGCAGAGGAAGAACAACAGGCCCGGCACGATCGCGAGCGGACCGGCGACCAGTCCGGCAACCACGGCGTCGCGGCGGCACAGGAAGTGGCGCGCCAGCGGCAGCACGATCACCGCACCCACCACGTTGTAACCGGCATAGGTAAGCCCGCCGGCCAGCCATCCGTCGGTGGGCTGCGGCGTGGCCAGCGTCGCGCCCACGCGGTCGCCGAAGCGCAGCATCACCAGCACGACGAACAGCGCGTAGACGCCGTACAAAAAAAACGACACCCACTTGAACAGCGCTTCGACCGAGCGGTTCCCGAAGGCGGTGAACACGCCGATGCCCAACACCAGCAGCAAGGTGCCCACCAGCTTGGGCCAACCGAACATCGCAAAGCCAATCTCGCCGGCAGCAGCGCCAAACACCGCCAGGATCAACACCATGAATAGGAAATAGGCGATCTCGAACACGAACGCGAACGGCCCCAGCAGGCGGGCGAAGAACGCGTGGTAGTCGAAGCTGCGCCAGGCATGGGCCAGGGCGAACGTCAACGCACACACCACGCTCCAGCACAACATCGCCACCAGGATGGCCAGCACGCCGCCTTGTGGCCCGCTGGGCACGAAGAACTCGGCCAGCTCCCTGCCCGTGGCGTAGCCGCCGCCGATGACCGCGGCCTTGAACGCCAGCCCGGGCAGGACCAGGCGCTGGAAGCGTGTCGGCAAGGGGGTCGCGGTGGTCATGCCAGGCAGGCGTCGACCAGCCGTGCCAGCGCGTCGCCGCCGCGCATCGGATCGGCCACCGGCAGGCCCAGCCGCGCGGCGGTGTCTTCGATCACGCGGCGCGCCGCGACTTCGTCGAGCGCGCCGGTATTGAGGCTGATACCCGCACAGCGGATGGCCGGGTTGGTGCGCGCACCCAGCCGCAATGCCAGGTCTATGGTCTCCTCGATCGACGGCAACGCGTAGTGCGGATGGCCGAGCACGCGTTCGCGACCGGGCTCATGGCAGACGACGATGACGTCCGGCTGGCTGCCGTGCAGCAGCGACAGCGACACGCCGGCATAGGCCGGATGCGACAGCGAGCCCTGCCCTTCGATCACATCCCAGTGCGCGGCGTGTGCATCGGGCGACAACAGCTCGGCCGCGCCCGCCGCGAAATCTGCCACCACGGCATCCATCGGCATCCCCTGCCCCGCGATCAGGATCCCAGTCTGCCCGCTCGCGCGGAAATCGGCCTCCAGGCCGCGCGCACGGAAGGCGCGCGCCAGCGCCAGCGCGGTGTACTTCTTGCCCAGCGCGCAGTCGGTGCCGATGGTCAGCAAACGCTTGCCCGTGCGCTTGTGGCCATTGGCAACCGGCAGGCCCGCTGGCGGCTGGCGCACGTCGATCAGGCGTCGCCCGTACACGCTGGCGGCCGCACGCAGTGGCGCGATGTCGGCCAGCCGGGCGTGCATGCCGCCGATCAGGTCCAGGCCGGCCTCCAGCGCCTGCAGCATGGGCGGCAGCCAACCGGTAGGGATCCGCCCGCCCGGGTTGGCGACCCCGATCACCAGCGCCCGCGCGCCTTTGGCCTGCGCCTGCGCCGGCGTGAGGAACGGTAGCCCGGTGCTGACCTGCGCGCCGTCGCAGGCGAACTCGCCCACGCACAGATCGCCTGCCCAATCGCGCAGGCCCAGTGCGGTTTTTGCATAGGCCGGTTCGGTGACGTCGCCGAGGAACAACAAATAAGGCTGCGGAAGCGCTTGGACTTCGCGTAACGGAGCAGCGATCGACATGCGCGGTACTCAGTGTGGCCATGGAGGCCGCCCGAAGGCGGCAGGCGGTGATCGCGATCAGAAGCGGAAGTCGAACTCCAGGCCATAGGTGCGGGGCTGGATCGCCACCGCGGATAATTGCGCCGTCGCACCGGACAACGCGCCGGAGATCGGCTCCATCGATGACCAGCCGCGCTCGTTGGTCAGGTTCTTGACGTAGGCCCGCACTTCCCAACTCCATCGGCCGATGCCGGCGTACACGTCGAACGCGTGGTAGCTGTCCAGGGTGAGCGGCGGAGTCAGCTCTTCCTGCAGGATGACCGAGGGATCCCCTGGCGCGGTGACGCGCTGGCGTTCGGTCGTGTCGTTGACCCGGTCGCCGACCCAACGGAACGCGGCGCCCACTTGCCCGGTGTAGCCGCCGCGGGTGACGAAGGCGTACTCGGCCGTGGCCGACCACGACCAGCGCGGCGCGTACGGCATGCGGTCGTCGGCCAGGCCGGTATTGAGGACCACATCGAAACCATCCTGCGGAATGACCGTGGGCTCGAAGTCGTTCTTCACCGTGGCATCGGTATAGGCGGCGTTGAGCCCGAACTGCAGGTTGTCGGTCGCGCGGAACAGCGAGGACAGCTCGACGCCCTGGCTGGTGGCTTCACCGCCGTTGACCAGCCCGCCGATGCCGTTGAACGAAGAGGCAACCTGCACGTCGTCCCAGTCGATGCGGAAGGCGGTCACGTCCAACTGCACGCGGCGCTGGGCGAACTCCGATTTCAGGCCCAGCTCGTAGCTGGTCAGCATCGAGGAATCGACTTGCGGCGGGATGCCCGGCAGCGCCACGTTCGGGCCGCCGGGCTGATAGCCGGTCGCCACGCGCGCGTAGACCATCACGTCGTCGGCGACCTTGAACTGCGGGCTCAGGCTCCAGGTGAACACGTCCTCGCGGGACTCGCCGGGCGCATCGCCGATGGGCGCGAGAATGCCTTCGCTGACGTTCTGGCTGAACCACTGGTCGTTGCGTGCCTGGCGGATACCGGCATCGATCTTGAAGCGGTCGTTGATGCGCCACGAACCATTCGCGAACACGGCCACTTCTTTGTACGTGCTGGGCAACGCAATCACCGCGAGCGTGCCAAACATCTGGTCGTACGGCGCCGGCAGCGGCGCGCCGTCGAGCTGGCCCAGCCACACGTTCTGATTCTGGAACGCGTCTTCCTTGGTATAGAAGGCGCCGATCATCCACTCGAAGGGGCCGCCGCCTTTGGAGGTCAGGCGCAACTCCTGGGTGAACTTGTCGAGGTCGAAGGTATAGCGCACGAAGGCGCTGCCCGGCTCCGGCAGGCCCAGCAGCAAGTTGGCTACCTCACCGAACTGGATGGTGGCGTCGATCTGGTCGAGGGTGTCGGTCTGCGACCAGCCTGTCGCCGAGACCAGGTTGCCCCAGCCCAGATCCCAGTCCACGCTCAACGAGGTGAGCGTAAGGTCCTTGGAAAACGGCTGCGGTTGCCAGAAGCGATCGGTGGTGTCGCCAAACAGCGGCGCCTGGGTGTCGGGATCGAGGGCGACGCTGGCCCGGCCATCGGCACGAATGCGCTGTTGCAGGAAGCCGAGATTGACGTCCACCGCATCGCCATCCCACAGCAGTGCCGCGCGTGCGCCGATCTGCTCGCCGCCGTTGACGTCCTTGCGACCATCGACCTGGTTGTCGATGTAGCCCGGCAGCTCGTTGCGTGCAAAGCTCATGCGCAAGCCCAGGCGGTCCTGCTGCAACGGCACGCTAGCGCCGAGGCGGACCTTCCACGCCGTGTCGCCATCTGCCACCGCACCGTAGCCGGCACCGACACGGAACTCATCGCCAGACACTTCCGGCGCACGCGTGACGTACTTGAGCAGGCCGCCGATCGCGCCGGCGCCATACAGCGTGCCCTGGGGACCGCGCAGGACTTCCACGCGGTTGATGTCGTAAGGCAGCAAATCGAGTGAGAGCGAATTGGCGCTCTGGTAAATGCCGCTGGAGCCCACCGGCACTTCGTCGATGTACGTGGCCACCGTGGCGCCCGAGGACAACGGCGAGATGCCGCGAAGCGCCACCGTGGTCAAGCCTGGCGCACCGCCGTCTTGTACCTGCATGCCGGGGATCAGGCCGGCGTAGTCGGCCAGCGAATTGGCACCCAGGTTTTCCAGCTGTCGCTCGCCCACCACGCTGATCGAGGCGCCAATCTCGCGCACGTTTTCCGAGCGTTTGTTGGCGGTGACCACCACGGTATCGAGGTTGGTCGGGGTGAGGGGTTGCCCGGCGGGCGAAACCGCTTCGGCGGCAGCAGCATCGGCAGGGGTTGCCTCGGCCGCTGCCACTTCGGCGAACGCCGCGGGCATTGAGCCACCCCAGGCCAGGGCACCGGTGATGGCAAGAAACAGCGGCGAGCGATACCAAGATCGTGCGGATTGAAGCGCGTTCATGTCTGTTCTCCCCCAGGCAACGAGCGGCGCAGCGGCGGGTACAGCAGCGAAGTACGACGTACATCCTGATTAGGGATAATGATCCTAATCAGAGAATTGTCAACACATTCGGAAAATGCTTTTCAGCGTGTTCCGGCGGGTGGCATCGCGGCCGAGCCGGACACCTGCGTTGCGTCCTGCCAGCCCGGCCCACGCACCACGCGTCCTGGCAGCGCGCCGGTGTGTTCGCCGTCGCGCAGCACTTGCACGCCGTTGACAAACACCTGGCTCACGCCCGTAGCGAACTGCTGCGGCACTGCGTAAGTGGCCGGGTCGTTGATCGTGGCCGGATCGAACACCACCACGTCGGCATGGCAGCCGGCGGCCAGGCAACCGCGGTCGCGCAGTTTCCAATTGCCCGCGGGCAGACCGGTGAGGCGATGAATGCCCTCTTCCAGCGGCATCAACTTGCGGTCGCGCACGTAGTGGCCCAGGAGCCGGGCGAAGTTGCCGTAGGCGCGCGGGTGCGTGGTCGACTTGAGGAACACGCCTTCCGGTGCAGAAGACTCGGCGTCCGAGCCCAGGCTTACCCACGGCTGCCGGAGCCCCAGTTCGACGTTGTCCTCACTCATTAAGAAAAAGGCCGCGCTGATGGAGGAGTCGTCTTCGATGATGAGGTCCATCACCGTGTCTTCGGGCGAGGCATCGCGTGCGCGGGCAATTTGCTGCAGCGTCTTGCCGGAGAACGCCTTCAATCCTTCGCTCTTGAACCCCAGCAACAACACGCGATCGTCCGAGCCGGCCAGCAGGCGGAGGTTTTCCCAGCTCACGTTCGGATCGCGCATCTCTGCGACCACCCGCTTGCGGATCGCCGGGTCCTTGAGTCGCGCGATCATCGCCTCCAGCCCGCCGGCCTGCACCCACGGCGGCAAACAAGCCGACAACATGGTTGCGCCGGCGGTGTAGGTATACATGTCGGCACTGACCTGCAACCCGCTCGCTCGCGCGGCGTTGATGCGATCGATGGCCTGCGCCATCTTGGGCCAGTTCTTCTCTCCGGCCGCCTTGAGGTGATAGACCTCGGCGTGCTGGCCGGTGGCACGGGCGATGGCGAGCGTCTCGTCCAGCGCTTCCAGGAATCGATCGGCCTCGCTACGCATGTGCGCGATGTAGCCGCCGCCGGATTCCGCCGCCGCCTGCGCCAGCGCGATGAGCTCGGCGCTGTCGGCAAACGCGGCCGGGGGATAGATGAGCGAGCTCCCGACGCCCAGCGCGCCCTCGCGCATCGCTGCGCGCACCAGGTCCTGCATGCGCGCCAGCTGCGCGGCATCGGGCGTGACGTCATCCTCGCCCAGTTCGTGGATGCGCACCGTAGTGGCACCGACGAACGAGGCCACGTTGGGCGTGATGCCGCGTTGCTGCAGCGTGTCCAGGTATTGCCCCAGCGTGGTCCACTCGATCGGGTAGCGGATGTCGCCTTGCTGCTGCAGCGCATCGGCTTTCATCCGCGCGTTGTACGGCCCCATCGACCAGCCTTCGCCCATCACCTCCAGGGTGACGCCCTGTTTTGTGTCGCTCATACCGCGACCATCGGCGATCAGCGATTCATTGGCCCAGCTCAGCATGTTGATGAAGCCCGGCGCGACCGCCTGGCCTTTTGCATCCAGCACCTGCGTGGCGACTGCGTCGTTGCCCGGCGGCAGCCAGGCGGCGATGCGATCGCCGTTCACCGCCACGTCTACGCGCTGGGGCGGCGCACCGGTGCCGTCGTAGACCACGCCATTGCGGATGATCAGGTCGTAGTGTGCCGGTGCCGTGGCGCCGGGCCCGACCGTCGCCAGCCCGGCGAAGGCGGCGACGAACGCAAGGAACTGGGAACGCGGCATGATCGTGCCTCCGTAAAGTGCGTGTCAGGAAAGCTGGCGAATCGGACGATCGAGCCGCCACAGCAGCACGGCAGCGCAGAGCGCCAGCGCAGACAGCAGCGCGAAGAAGCTTGCGTGCCCTACCCTCGTCCACAACGTGCCGACCAGGCCTGCGGCCAGGCTGCCGGTGAAGATCGTCAGGAACCAAGCCGCCACCGTGGTCGCGCCCAGCCGCGGCGGCGCCAACTTGGCGAACAGGCCCAGGCCGGTCGGCAGGATGTACAACTCGCCCAAGGTCAGGATGAGGAAAAAAGCCAGCAACCATGGCCACGCCGCACGTCCCTCTCCCGCACCGGCTGCCACGACGGCCAACAACAGATAGGCACCGGCGACGAACAGCGCACCGATGGCCATGCGCAGCGCCAGCCGCGATTGCCCGTCGGCATCGGCGCGGCGGCGCCAATCCGCGAGTAGCAGCGGCGTCATCGCGATCACCAGCAGGGGATTGAGCGACTGGAACCACGTCATCGGGATCACCGTGCCGGCCCAGCTGCGATCCACGCCGCTGTCGATCCACAGCGCCAGCGTGTTGCCCATTTGTTCGTAGGCGCTGCGGAAGACCGTCACCGCCAGGCCCACGCCAAGCAGCAGCATCCACAACCCGAGCGGCGCCTGGGGCCCGCTGGCGACAGCATCGGGCATACGCGTGCGCGAAGGCTCGACGGGCAAGTAGCCACGCCCGAGCACATAGATCATCAAGCCGACGAACATGCCGATGCCGGCCGCACCAAAGCCGTAGTGCCAGCCATACACCTCGCCCAGCGTGCCGCACACCAACGGCGCGAGAAAGCCGCCGATATTCAGGCCGACGTAGTACACGTTGTAGGCGCGGCCCCGGCGCGGATCGTCGGCGCGATACAGGTCGTTGATCTGGCTGGGCAAGCTGGGCAGGAACAGGCCGTTGCCCAGCGCGATGGTGGCCAGCCCTGCATAGAACAGGGGCTCGAAGGTCATGGCGAAATGCCCGAAGGCCATGATGCTGCCGCCGAGCACCACCGCGTTGCGCTTGCCCAGCCAACGGTCGGCGATGGCGCCACCCAGGATCGGGGTGAAGTACGCCATCGCGGTGTAGGTGCCGTAGATGAAAGAGGCCTTTTCCTGCGCAAACAGCAACTGCTTGGTCATGTAATAGACCAGCAGCGTGCGCATGCCGTAGTACGAAAACAGTTCCCACATGTTGGTAAGGAACAGGATGGTCAGCCCGCGCGGCTGGCCAAACCAGGTTTTCTCTGCCGCCGCGCTCACGCGTGAGTGGCCTGCGCGGGGCCCCATACCTCATCGCCACAACTGACCCGGCCATCGACGTAACGCACGCCCGGTGTGCGGTCGCGCACCAGGAAGGTCGGCCCGTCGAGATCCACCACGTCGCACAACTGGCCGAGCACGAACGCCGGCGCCATCGCCAGGCTGGTGCCGGCCATGTTGCCGACCATCACCTTCAGGCCCATCTCGCGCGCCAACGCCGCCATGCGCAGGCCTTCGGTCAGGCCGCCGCATTTGTCCAGCTTGATGTTGACCACGTCGAAACGGCCCGGTAGCCGGTCCATCTCGCCCAGGTGCAGCACGCTCTCGTCGGCGGCGATCGGCACCACATGGTCCACGCCGTCCAGGTCGGCTTCCTGGCCACGCCGGCACGGCTGTTCCAGCAACGACACGCGGGCATCGACCAGTGCGGGAATCAGCCGTTCCAACGTGTCACGCAGGTAGCCTTGATTGGCATCCACGCCGATCCACACGTCGGGCCGCGCGGCGCGCACCGCGCGGATCCGGGCGATGTCGAGTTCGACGTCGCCGGTCAATTTGAGCTTGAGCGCACGCGCCTGCGTGTACCCCACCGCGCCTTGCGCCATCACCACCGGCTCGTCTGCGCCGAGCGTGAAGGTGGTCAACAACGGCCGTGGCGGCGACACGCCCGCCAGCCGCCACACGGGGGTGCCGGTGCGCTGCGACTCAAGCTCCCACAGCGCACAGTCCAGTGCGTTGCGCGCGCCACCCGGCGGCAACAGGGCCTGCACGGCCTCGCGATCGATGCCGGCCTCGATGGCCGATCGGTGCGATTCCAGCGTGGCCAACATGCCATCGGGACGATCGTCCAGGTAATACACGCCGGCCGCCTCCCCGCGGCCGACGTGCGTCCCCTGGTGCAAGGTGGCCACGGTGGCAGGCATCGCCTCGAACACGTAGCCGGAAATCCGGAAGGGCGAAGACAAGGGCAGCGGTTCGTTGTGCAATTCCAGCTCGACGCGCATCGGCAGGGGCACCCGGCAGTTGGCGGATCGGAAAGAGAGGCTGGCGGCGCTCCGCCGCCAGCCGGCAGGTCGATCAGTAGCTCGCGCCGAACCCGATCAGGTGATGGCTGAAGCCGATCCACAGCAGGAACAAACAGGCCAGCGCGAGCAGAATCGCCCAGGCCTTGGCGAGCACACCACGGCGGCTGCGCAATACCTGCCACGCATTCCACAGGGCCAGCACCGCGCCGATCGGCAACACCACCGTAGCCAGCAGGCGCAATGCGATCACCATCCAGTCGCTATCGGTGCTGGTCATGGACAGGTTGCTGAGCATCCCGATCACCAGGCCGAGTGCGGCAGCCATCGTGACCAACACCGCCAGCGCGGTGATCCGCACCACCCGGTGCGAGCGCGCATCCACGCCGGTCAAGCGATACGGTGCGCGGTAGTAACGACGCACCAGCGCCGACACCGGCCAGGCCAGCACGGTCAGCAGCAGCACCACCAGGCTGATGCCGAGCAGCGCCAGCAGCAACGTGGGCGAGCGCCACCACGGAAGGCGCTCGAACACCATGATCGGTGCATAAGGCTCCATGGCGAAGCGCGTGACGCGGCCATCGACCACATCCACGGCCATGCGGTCGGTGCTGGCGGTGTCTTGCCACACGTACGGCGCCACTTCATGCCACTTTCGCGGCGCGCCGGCCGGCGACAGATCGATCGACACACTCATCGTGCCATCTTTGTTCGGCACGGCTTTCACGCCGCCCAGCAGGTTGGCCAGCGACAGGAAAGTCGTCTCGGGTCGACGGCTGCTCTCGTAGGTGCCGGCGAGTTGCTGCGCATGCAGCTTCGCATCTTCGGCCGACACGCCCACGGGCTTGGCCGCTGGGCCGGCGGGGAAATACCGGTCGGCGAACCCACGCACCAGCTCGCCGCGCAGGTAACGGGTGGCCGCGTCGCGGCCGGAACTGTTCATCGACACGAAGATGCCGACGCCATCGTCCAGGAACAGCTCCAGGTCGCTATGGAACCACTGGGTATCACCCCCGTGGGCGATCGCGCGATGGCCGTTGATCGAGGTTTCGTAGAAGCCCAGCATCATGCGGTTCAACGTGCCGACCGAAGTCTGCCCGGTGGAATGCATCTTGCGCGCCGTCTCTGCACCCAGGATGCGCGCATCGCCGAACGCGCCGTCTTGCAGGTGGGCGATCATGAAGCGCGCCATGTCCGCACCGGTCGAGGCCAGGCTGCCGGCCGGCGCCAGGCTGATGAACTCGTAGGGCTTGGCTTCGCCCGCCGACGCCGTCGCGTAGGCCTTGGACATCTGCGCCAGCAACGCCGGCTGCAGCGGTTGGCTGAAGCTGGAATGCTGCATGCCCAGCGGCGCGAAGATGTGCTGGGCGATGTACTGGTCGAAGGGCTGGCCAGAGACACGCTGCACGATGTAGCCGGCGATGGAGGTCGCGTAGTTCGAGTACGCCGGCGTGGCACCCGCCGCATGGATGCGCTTGGGGATCCAATGCTTCAGCGCTTCGTCCAGCGGCACGATCTTGGCCGGATCCTCGATGATCAACGCGCGGATCTGCTCTTCGAAGCCCGCGGTGTGGGTCATGATCTGGCGCAGCGTGACCGGCTTGCCGTCGCGCGCGGGGATCTTGAAATCGATGTACTGGCTGATGTCGGCGTCCAGGTCCAGCTTGCCCTGCTCCACCAATTGCATCACCGCCGTCCAGGTGAACAGCTTGGAGACCGAGCCAGGCCGGAACAGCGTGGTGTCCGGATCCACCGGCGTGCGCTTGTCCAGATCGGCGTACCCGTAGCCCTTCTGGAAGAGCACCTGGCCATCCTTGACCACCACCACCACGGCGCCGGCGATGTCGCCGGTCTGCAGGGCGTATGGCATGAAGCCGTCGAGCCAGGCACCCACGTCATCGTGGGTGAGTGCGGGTGCGGCAGCCGGCACTGGCGGCGTGGCGGCGTCACTCGGGGCAGCTTGCGGTGCGGGCACCGCAGGAGCCGGGACCGGCGGAACGGGGCCCTGCGCGGCGGCCGGCAACCCTACGATCATGGCCAATAGGCCGGCAAGCATCATCGACAGCAAACGCATCGGCAGCTCTCCCCCGCCCTGCAATGGGCCGTTGTAGTGGTATGAGGCGGCCCCAACGTCGTACGAAGTCCCAGAGGGCCGACAGACATCCTGATTTGGCGATAATGATCCTAATCAGAGAATTGTCAACTGCCCCTCCGAGCGGGCTTGGACTGGGTAAACATCGCGGCAGACACTGCGTTGCGGTGCTTTCCTTGTCACATGCCTCAGGGCGATGATGTACCTGTCGAGGACGATCCTGTCCTCATTGGCAATGGAGCCCCGCCAGCATGACCTCGGACCACCACACCATCGGCAGCCTCCTGCGCTCGCTGCGCACCAGCCGGGGGTGGACGCTCAAGCAGATGAGCGAGCAGTCGGGTATTCCGCTGTCCACGCTCTCCAAGGTTGAGCACGATCGCTTGACGCTGACCTACGACAAGCTGCTGCAGCTAAGCCAGCGCTTGAAGCTGCGGATGTCGGAGTTGTTTGCCGAACAGGGGCAGGCCCCGGAGCCGGCGGTGACCGCGCGGCGCAGCATCGGGCGCATCGAGGATGCCGTGCAGGTCAATACGCCCAACTACGACTATTTCTATCTGTGTCCGGAGTTGCGGCGCAAGCGGATGATCCCCGTGCTGACCCGGGTGCGCGCCAAGAGCATCGAGGAATTCGGTGAATTGGTGAGGCATTCGGGCGAGGAGTACATCCATGTGCTCGAAGGCCGGGTCGAGGTGCACACGGAGTTTTATGACCCGGTGGAGCTTGCCGCGGGCCAGGGCGTGTATATCGACTCGAACATGGGGCACGCGTATATCGCGGCGCAGGGCTGCGATGAGGCGTTGCTGCTTGGGGTGTGTTCCAGTGCCGATGATCAACTGCTCGAGTCACTGATGAGCCAGCATGATCATGCGGTGGCGCACTCGCATGGCGCTGCGCGGCCTGTTGGATCAGAGGTCGTCGCGTTGCGCCCGGCAAAGAAGGTGGCGCATAAGGTGGCGCGCAAGCCCGCGAAGAAGTAGCGCCGGGCCATTCAAGCCGTCAGCGCGATGGAGCCGTCAAACGCTCCCGCCCCACGCCGGCGGCTGGATCACATCCCCGGCCACCACCGCATGGGTGAATCGCTCGCTGTTCCAGTGGTAATACAGATGGCTTTCCTGCCGCACCGGCTGGATGAGGTCTGGATAGAACGCCGCCACGCATTGCCCGCCCGCCAGGCGCACGCTGTCGTAGACCACTCCATCGCTCCCCGCCTGGCGCAAGGCCACCGCTTGCGCCTGGCTTTCAACGTAACTGTCGCGATCGTGCAACTGCGGCCAGCCACCGCGGATGTCGTGCAACGTGCCGGCCAGGTCACCCACGTAGCAGCGCATCTCCAGCACGCACGCAGGCTCTGAGGTATTGCGCAGAAACCGCGTGCGGTGGTGCATCGTCTCGGCGATGGCCGTGAGGCGATCCTTGGCCGCGTAGTACACGCCGAACGAGCCATCGCTGAAGCGCGATCCCTCTCGCGTGACATGGGTGAAGGCCGCCATGATCGGCGTGGTGCCCGGCCCGCAGACGCGGCGTTCCTTCGGCACCAGGCTGATCTGCCCCGCTTCCTGGCGCAGGCGGGGATTGGTGAGCCCTTCCAGGTAATAGACCGCCTCTAGGTCCTCGGGATGGGCCACGCTGTCGAACAGACCCACCGGCGGAAACCGGCTCGACACGATGCGATAGCTGGGCTGCCAGTCCACGCGGGACGTGGCCGGCTGCATCAGTTCCAGCCCCGCTGGGCGTCCAGGTGTTCGCGGACCACGAACAGGTCCACCACGCTGCCGCCGCACATCCGCTCCAGGGCGCTCATGCCGTTGAAGGACGGTGCGGCGTTGGCGCGATGGATCCAGGCGTCGGCCTGGTCATGGTTGGGAAACAAGATGTGCAGCGCCTTGTAGATGCCCAGCAGATAGCTGATGCGCTCGAGCACGTCATGGCTGATCTCCCCCACGGTGCCCTGCTTCCAGCGGAAATACGTCGTGCGCGAAGGCTGGCCGAGCAGGATGCGCTCCTGCTCGCCGCTCAGGTCCCAGGCCTTGGCGATGTTGAAGAATGTGCGCACGGCCGGCCCGCCGAGGTCGCGACGGCTGGGAGCGGGTGTGGTCGCGATCTGGGTCATGGCGGCAAAGCCTCTGCAACGAGCTCAGGGCTTAATGTAGTCCCAATTGGGATTAATTACAACTTTAAGTCCCCTTTGGTGCATTGCGCGCCGACGAGCTATCTGGTCACGAGACCTGCTACGCGCCGCGACGGCAAAAACCGGCGGTTGCGCAGCAAGCCCGCAGAGACCAGCGACACCAGCACGCCTACCGGGAAAATCTCGGCGAAGGTCATCGGCAGGCGAAACATCGGGTCTGCGTACTGCAGCTTGAACGCCTCCATCTCGGCGGTCAGTTTCGCCACCGCCTCGGCACTCGCGCCTTTGGCGGTTTCGCTGGCGATGATCGCCTTGGCATACGAGGTGGCAAAGTCCATATGCGTCATCGCCTGCACCGCTTCCCACGCCGCCACGTAAAACAGGCCGGCAATGACGCTGATCCCCAACCCGACACCGAGGGCCGGCCAGAACCCGATCACCCCGCCCCGGTCCACGTCCCGGTGATGCTTGATCCCCACGAACACCGCGCTCAGCGCGACCAGCATGGTCGTGTAGCCGATCACCATGCCGTACTTCAGCGGAGGCATGCCCGAGAACGCGGTAAACGTGACGAGCTCGAACCCGCCCACGACCAAGCCCGCGATCACGCCGTACTTCAAGATGGTTCGCAACATGGGGTTCCTCGTCTGTGGTGGTGGGTGCTGCCATTGGCCGCGCACCGACGGCGCCCGGCAATCGCCCAAATGGGTGATTAGGGTGCAATCACTCCAAAAACTTTCAGCTTCAAGGCACGATGCCCAGCTCGCGGGCCCGATGGATCGCCTGGGTGCGCCGCTTGGCGCCGAGCTTTTCGAATAACCGCGCCACGTGCGTCTTGATCGTGTTGGGCGAGACGTGGAGGTGGGCGGCGATCTCCTTGTTCGAACGGCCGGCGGCCAGTGCGTGCAGCACCTCCAGCTCCCGCTCGGTCAGCCCCAACGTCGCCTGCGCCTTTGGGTTGCCATCGAAGGCAACCGGCGCCGGCGTGGCGAAGACCCGCACCCCGAGCACGATGCCCAACGCCAGAAAAGCGGCGGCCACCAGGAACATATAGAGGTCGCCAGGATGTGTGCGCGCCAACCGCTGGTAGTCAAGCCATTGCAGGGCGAGCGCTCCCAGCGCCAGCGATGCTCCGTAACCGAATACTCGCGTCCACATGCCGGGCCCCTACTTGCCACTTTGGGGGGATCTTAGCGCCAGATCACGACCCGCAAGCATCAAGTTTGTCTCGGGCCGCGGCGGCCAGCCCGCCATTGCTGATCACCCATGGCGGATGCGGTCTGGCACGCGGGAGCCAGCACTCACTGATGCCGCCACTCCCCTAGCGAGACAGCCTCAAACCGTCGGATCCGCGCTTTCCGCCTTCACTTTGCGGCGCGCCTCGGTTTCCTCGATCACCCGCACCCGTTTGATCGCGCGCAGCATTGCGTTGCGCTTGGCCTCGATGGCATCCCCACCCCGCCCTGCATGGCGAATGATGGTGTGCGGATAAGGCTCGCCGTGCAGATAAATAAACACCGTAGACAGCCAATTAAGACTGTCGGAGTCGGGATCTTTCAAACTGGTTTCGACTGTCACAATCGAGTAACCGCGGACTAGCAGTGGAACCGCCATCGCACCGTCCATCGCGCACGCACGCCCCGATCCTCTCCCTGTTCATCCAACCACGCAAGTGCCCAATCAATAACGGGGTCAGGTTCACTTCCCGGCCAAAACGGATCGGGTTCAATGCATGGGGCAGCCGAGCCAGGCTCGCCAACAAGAGGCGCCACGCCGAGGACCAAGCGGGCAACCCACACCACTGCGCAAGATCACCCACGCCAATCCAGTGCCGACCCAACCGGTGTAACGTGGCGCGCATGACGCGCCAGCAACCGCCACCCGTCCTGCAGCCGTGGATCCAATCCCTCTGGGCGAGCCCGGCAGGTCGTGCCGCAGCGCCGCGCGAGCATGTGTTGCCGAGCGGCTGCATCCACCTGGCGATACGACTCGACGCCACGCCGCTGCGCTTGTACGACACTGCCGAGGACCTCGTCGGTGTCGTCATCTCCGACGCGGTGGTCGGCGGCGTGCGCAGCCACTATTACCTCAAGGACACCTCGCAACCCAGCCGATCCGTAGGTGCCCTGCTGCGCCCCGGTGCAGCGCAGGCCCTGTTCGGCTGTTCGGCCGACGAACTCGCCGAGCGCCACATTCCGCTCGACCTGCTGTGGAAAACCGGCGACCTGTCGCGATTACGCGAGCGCCTGCAGGCCGCAGACGACCCCACCACGCAACTTTCCTTGCTGGCGCAGGCGCTGGCCGCCCAACTGCGCCCGGCCCGTGCGCTGCATCCGCAAGTGGCGCAGGCACTGCAAGGCATGATGCGGGAACAACGCATTGCCCAACTGGTCTCGAACGCGCACGCCAGCCACCGGCACTTCATCGCCCTGTTTCGCGAAGCGACCGGGCTGGCGCCCAAGCGGTACGCCCGCGTGATGCGATTGCAACGATTGCTGCGCGACCTGCACCGAGCGCCGTCGTGGGCCGATGCCGCATTGGCCGCCGGCTACAGCGACCAGGCCCATTTCATTCGCGAGTTTCGCGCCTTTGCGGGAATGACGCCCCAGGCCTACCGGCGTTCAGCGCCTGCCACGTCGCACCACGTTCCCGTGGCCCGGCCGCGATGAGGCCGCAGCGTCCAGGTCAATTTTGTTCAATCCCTCGCCCAGGCTGGCGACCTAGCCTGCACGCTCCCTAGCGCTGGAGAATCCCCGTGGCCGTACATGAACTGTTTGCCTACCTGTGCGTTCCGAACGCCGAGCAGGCCATTGCCTTCTACCGCGACGTCTTCGGTGGGACCGAGTCGTTGCGCCTGGTCGAACCCGGCGGGCGCATGGGCCATGCCGAAGTGCAGATCGCCGGCACCACGCTGATGCTGTGCGAACCTTATCCCGAGTACGGCATCGTGCCGCCCGACCCGCAAGGCGGCACCCACGTCACCTTGCACGTGCATGTCGACGATGCCGACCAAGTGATCGAACGCGCCCTCGCGCACGGCGCCACGTTGGTGATGGCGCCCAAGGACATGTTCTATGGCGAGCGCTCCGGCACGGTGCGCGATCCGGCCGGGCATCGCTGGAACATCGGCCACAGCATCGAAGACGTCGCTCCCGACGAAATGCAACGACGCTTCGAGCAACTCGCCGCGCCCTGCTGAGCCTGACTTCGTCGGCCACTACAGCCACACACACCGCAGCGGGAGCGCGACACACCACCCGTGTATCGCGCCCCCGCCCCGGCGCAGCCTCGCCCACGGGCCAAACCCGACCCTACAGATCCACCGAAAATTCCAGCTGCGCCGAGCGACCAAACGCGTTGTAGATGCCGGTGTCGTAGAACGGCCAGCCGTTGTTGGTGGCATCGATCGGCGGGCGCTCGTTGGTCAGGTTGTTGACCGAGAACATCAGCCCATAGGTATCGTTGAAGCGATAACTCACGCTGCCGTTGTACGTGGTCCACGAACCGATGTCGCGCTCGGTACCCGCCTGGTTCCAGGTCTTGGCGCTGTGCAGCCCATACAACGTCGCGCCGATCGGCCCGCGGTTCCAGCTGAGCGTGGCACTGGTGCGATCCCGGATTTCATTGGAGTTCGCGCAGCACAATTGATCGATCACCGGATCGCCGTCCTTCTGCTGCTGGGTGTGCTTGAGTGGACGGTAGTGGCCCACCTGCAGATCGAAATCACCGAAGGACGCCGTCGACCACTTGTACTCCACGTTGGCCTGCACACCGGTCTGGCGCTGGTTGGCCAGGTTGATCGGATAGGTGCGCACCTCGTCGATGCCGTTCGGGCTGACCGGATCGGACGCGCCCTTGCGGGTCACCTGTGCCAGTACGTCCCGGCACGTCGGTGAATTGACGTCGTAGGCGGTCTGCCCATTCTCGGACGTGCCCAGCCGGCAATTGCCTTCCAGTTCCAGGATGTCGTTGATGCCCAGCAGCGCCACTTCGTTGTCGATCTTGATCGAGTTGTAGTCCACCGACATCGTCAAGGCGTTGTCCAGCGTCGACCACACCACGCCATAGGTGAACGTCTTGGCGGTGATGTCACGCAGATCGCGATTGCCGGTGCTGACGAAACGGATCGAGCTGTCGGCCTGCGGGCAATCGTCGTAGTTGCTCGAGTCATAACCGGCCTGGCGGCACTGGTAGTAGTCGGTATTGCTGGTGAAGCCGCTGGTCTGCGACGAGTACAGATAGAACATGTCCGGCGAGCGGAACGCGGTGGCGTAGCTGCCACGCAGCAGCAGGCTGTCGAGCGGGCGGAATTCCAGCCCGGTCTTATAGGTGAATTTGCCGTTTCCGCCGCCGCCCTGCAGCGAGTACTTGTCGTAGCGGCCAGACAGGTTGGCGTTGAACATGCTGGTGATCGGCAGCTGGAATTCGACGCCGCCTGCAAACAGGTCGCGCTGGCCCTGCGCGGTGGTGGAACCGCCCTGGCCGCGGAACAGCGTTTCCGATCCGGGCGCAGAGGAGCGATTGTTGAAGTACTCGCGCTGCCCCTGCAGGATCGCCGCAAAGCCCACCGGCCCGGCCGGCAGGTCGAACAGCGAGGTATTGGTCAGCGTCGCCGTGCCGTTCTGGGTCCACGCCGAAGACTTGGCGCGGTTGATCGCGCTCCAGCTGTTGTAGTTGGCCTCGGTCACCGGCTGGTACAGCAGGTCCACGTTGGGGGCGAAGACCGGGTAGCCGCCCATCTCGCCCAGCTGCGGCCCCAGGTAGTAATCGTCCACGCCGTTGACCGCCAGGAAGTCCGTCGACTTGCGGATGGCCGACGTGCCGGAGCGGTTGACGTACACATCGTAATCAAAGCCGGTATCGCCCAACGGGCCGCGCACGCCGGTGGCGATGTTGTACGAGCGGGTATACACGCGCTGATCCTTGGCGTGCAGGCCGACTTCTTCCGGCGCATAGATGCGCTGCCACAGCTCGTAGGTACCCGTGGCCTGGTTGTAGAAGCGCTGGCTCCAGAACGGGCTGCCACCGGTGTAGGTCGGGCGGCTGTAGCTGGCCAGGATGTCGGCATACAACTCGGTTTCCGGCGTCAGGTGGTAGCGCAGGAACACGCTGCCATTGACGTTCTCGGCCTCGTTGAGTAGCGACGCGGTGCCCACGTTGTACAGGCTGCCGCAATAGTTGCCGCCGCCGGACACATCGCGATGCGCATACTCGGTAGTGCCGCCAAACATATAGCTCAGGGGTTCGCATCGCGCTGCGCCGGGGTCGATGTAATGCGTCGCGCCCAAGGTGGTGTCCTGGCGCAGCACGGTGCGCGAGGGATCCACCTGGCCGGGCGCATGGCTGTCGGCCGCGCTGTCCAGGTAGCTGCGGTCCGACCCATAGATCGGTTCCTGCTTTTCGTACTGCAGGCCGTAGCTCAGGTCCAGGTTGCCGATCTCGGTGCCGCTGCTGAAGATGAAGCGATGGTTGGTACCGCCGCCCTCGCTGTAGCCGCCAATGCGGTACTTGAAGTGCGTCCCCTCCACGTGGTCCTTCAGGATGATGTTGACCACGCCGGCGATCGCCGAAGAGCCGTACACCGATGACTGGCCACCGGTCAGCACGTCCACGCGTTCCAGCATGCCCATCGGGATGTTGGCGATGTCCACGATGCTGGTGTTGCCGTCGTAGGCCAGCGGATAGCTGCTCATCGGACGACCATTGAGCAGGGTCAGCGTGTAGCTGGGCGACAGGCCGAACAGGCTGATGGTCTTGGCGCCCGGCGTGTAGTTGCCCGTGCCCTGCGAATCCTGCACCGAGCCGTTGGACTGCGGCAGCGAGCGCAGCGCGTCGAACACGTTGGTGAAGCCCTGCTTTTCCATCTGCTCGGAGGTGACACTGGTCACCGGCGACGGCCCTTCGACCTGCGCGCGGGGAATGAGCGAGCCGGTGACTCGCACCGCGTCCAGCTCCGTGGCTTTCTGCTGCGCCTGGCTGTCGGACGACGGCGCGGCCGGCGACGCGGCCTCCTGCGCATGGGCCATGGCCGGCAACAGCGCGGCGGAAACCATCAACGGCAACAACTTGCGCTTCATCAAGACCTCTCCATCAAGATGCAAGGACCGCGTGCCCGGCGGGGGCGCAGCGGCATGACTCGAGCGGCCCGGGCGGTGCCAACGGGGGACGACTCGACGATTCGGTGCTGCAGTCATGACGAGTCGCCTGATTGCCCCGGCCGCTCGTCGTCGCCATGTTCTAAATCGTTTTAGGTCGTCCGGTGACGGCCAACTTCCGCATCTGGGGAACGGGTCACAGAAAATTCTCAAAGTGACTTCACCGTCTCACTTTAATGAAACACGCCTGTGGTTGGCGGTTTTTGCTGCGCTGCGCCACGCAGCCGGCGGCCACGGTGGTTCCCGCGCATGACGCATGGCCGATTGCCATGCAGCGAAAAGTTATGCAGGATCGGCCGATCGCCTAAATCGATTCAGGCCATGTCCGACTCCGAGCAGCGCCGAAGACGCGTCACCCTGGCCGACATCGCCCGTGCCTGTCACGTGTCCTCGGCAACCGTGTCGCTCGTGCTGAGCGGGAATGCCTCGGTCGCATTGAAGACCCGGCGGCTGGTCGAAGCCGAGCTGCGCAACCAGGGCTACGTGTACAACCGCAGCGCCGCCAACCTGCGACGCAAGGTGTCCACCAGCGTGGCGTTGGTCATCAACGACCTCTCCAATCCGTTCGTCGCCGAGTTCGCGGCCGGCGTCGACGAGGCGTTGGCCGAAGCCGGCTGCGTGTTGCTGCTGGGCAGCTCGGGAGAATCGATCGAGCGACAACGTGCGGTCCTGTCCTCGCTGCTCGAACACAACCCGGCCGGCGTGATCCTGACACCGGCCGAAGGCACCACGGCCGGCGACCTGCAGCCGGTGGTCGGCCTGCACACGCCATTGCTGCTGTTCAACCGCGAAGTGCCCGGCTCGACCTGGAACTACCTGGGCGCCGACAACGTGGCCGGCGCCCGCGTGGCCACCGAACATCTGATCGCGCAGGGCCATACCCGCATCGCCTTCTTTGGCGGCCACCGCGCGTCCAGCTCGTGCCGGCAACGCCTGCAGGGCTACACCGCCGCACTGACTGCCGCCGGCATCACGCCCGAGCCGCGCTGGGTGGTGGAATGCGCCCCCACCCGCCTGCAGGCGGTGGCCGCCACCGCGGCACTGTTCGCCCGCGACCCCGCGCCCACCGCGGCAGTCACCTACAACGACGGCGTGGCACTGGGCCTGATGATGGGATTGCGCGCGCGCAACATCACCCCGGGTAGCGATCTGGCCATCACCGGCTTCGACGATATTCCCGAAGCCGCCGCCGCCGTGCCCGCACTGACCACCGTGGCGACCGGTCCGCGCTCGCTGGGCCACCAGGCAGTCGCTTTGGTGATGGCCAACAGCCGCAGCGGCGAAGCCACCCCCACCAACACCATCTCGCCGGTGCGGCTGGTACTGCGCGACAGCTCCCTGACGTACGCGCACGACCTGAGCCTGGAGTCGCCCGTGGGCGGCTCCGTCAATCCTGCCAGGCGACGCATTGCCCCTCGAGGAAATCCCACTTGATCGTTACCCCGCTGTCGTCGCGCTCGAAGCGCGGCACCTTGGCACTCGCCCTCTCGCTGGGTCTGTCCTTGCCCGGCCTCTGCCAGGCGCAGGCGGGATTCCAGTCTTCGTTCGAAGCGGGCCAGGCCCAGCCGGCGGCGCAGCCGGCCCCCCCTATCCAGCTCCAGGTCGGCGACGGCCCGCCAGCGCCCTACGCGGCCAAACCCAAAGCCGGCTACAGCGGCGCGAAGGCACTGCACTACGTCGCGCGCAACGGCGCGGCAACGGTCCGCCTGTTCGATGTCGACCAGGTCATCGGCGCCGACACCACGCTGACGTGGTTGGTGTTGCCCGAGATCGTGGGCGAGGACACCGTCTCTTCCACTTACGTGTCGCTGGACCTGCGGCTGCAGGACGGCAGCCGCGTGTCGGCCACCGCCGCCGTGGACCAGCACGGCATCGGGCTGGGTGCGCAGGCACAAGGCGATTCCAGGACGCTCTATCCGCAGCAGTGGGCGCGCAAGGCCGTCGCGCCGGGCCAGGTGCCCGCGCTGCGCGGCAAGCGCGTGGTCGGCATCGAGCTCGCCGTGCAGCCTGGCGACGGAAAATCCGCGCAAGGCTGGATCGATGACATCGCGCTACAGGACACGCCCGCCATCGCGCGCTCGACCCCCAGCGACTGGGTATTGACCACGCGCGGCAGCCAGTCGAACGGCGAATTCTCGCGCGGCAACAATTTCCCGGCGACCGCGGTGCCGCACGGTTTCAACTTCTGGACCCCGGTCACCGATGCCAGCTCGGTCAACTGGCTCTATCGCTGGAACGAGCAAAACGATGCCGACAATCGGCCGCGCCTGCAGGCGCTCGCGCTGAGCCACCAGCCGAGCCCGTGGATGGGCGATCGGCAAACCTTTCAGGTGATGCCGTCGTTGACGGCCGGCGTGCCGGAAGCCGATCGCCAGCAGCGTGCCCTGCCCTTCTTGCATGAGCAGGAAACTGCGCGCCCCTACCAATACGCGGTGCGTTTCGACAACGGCATCGTCGCTTCGCTGGCACCGACCGATCACGCCGCGCTGTTTTCCTTCCAGTTCCCGGCAGGCGGCGATGCCAACCTGTTGTTCGACAACATCGATGCGCGCGGTGGGCTCACCCTCGATGCCAACGCCCAGACCTTGTCCGGCTACACCGATGTGCGCAGCGGCTTGTCCACCGGCGCAACGCGCATGTATGTGTATGCCACCTTCGACGCGCCGTGGCTGCGCAGCGGCGCGATCGCCACCGGGCGGCCCACCGGTTATGTGAAGTTCGCCGCCGGCACGCGCAAGGTCGACATGCGCATCGCCACCTCGCTCATTTCACTGGAACAGGCGCGACACAACCTGGCGCTGGAGCTCGCGGCTGACGACACCCTGCAGCGCGTTGCCCAACGTGCACAGCAACAATGGAACCAGGTGCTGGGCGTGCTCGACGTGCAGGACGCCAGCGACGACCAGCGCACCACGCTCTACTCCAACCTCTATCGCTTGTTCCTGTATCCCAACTCGGGCGCCGAGAACGCCGGCAGCGCCGCCCAACCGGATTGGCGCTACGCCAGCCAGAACAGCTGGTCCGACGACAACACCGAGGGCAGCGCCACGCGCAGCTTCGCGCCCGTGCGCGATGGCCGGATCTACGTCAACAACGGCCTGTGGGACACCTTCCGCACCGCTTGGCCCGCCTATACGTTGTTGGCGCCGAGCCATGCGGGCGCGCTGGTCGATGGCTTCCTGGAGCAGTATCGCGCCGGTGGCTGGATCGCGCGTTGGTCTTCGCCGGGCTATGCCGACCTGATGGTGGGCACCAGCTCGGACGTGGCCTTCGCCGATGCCTGGCTCAAGGGCGTGGATGGGTTCGATCCGGCCCTGGCTTACGAGGCCGCGCTCAAGAACGCCACCGTCGTCGCACCGGACCGGCACGTCGGACGCAAGGGCATGGCCCAGTCCACCTTCCGCGGCTACGCCGACACCGCCACCTCCGAAGGCTTGTCGTGGACGATGGAAGGCGCGCTCAACGACTTCGGCCTTGCCAACATGGCCAAGGCGCTGTCCGATCGCGCCGCGGACGCCAAGGCGAAGCAACGCTACGCCGAAGAAGCCGAGTATTTCCGCTACCGCGCGGCCACCTACGCCAATCTGTTCGATCGCCAGGTCGGGTTCTTCCAGGGCAAGGATGCGCAGGGCCACTGGCGACTGCCGCCCGATCGATACGATCCGCGCGTCTGGGGTTACGACTACACCGAATCCAACGGCTGGACCTTCGCCTTCACCGCCGTGCACGACGGCAATGGGCTGGCCTCGCTCTATGGTGGCCCGGCAGCGCTGGCAAAACGGCTCGACGCCTTCTTCGCCACGCCGGAGACAGCCGAGGAATCGATGTCCGGCTCCTACGGCGGCATCATCCACGAGATGACCGAAGCGCGCGACGTGCGCATGGGCATGTACGCGCACAGCAACCAACCCTCGCACCACATCGCCTGGATGTACCTGTATGCCGGCCAGCCCTGGAAGACCCAGGCGCTCACGCGCGAGATCCTGTCGCGGTTGTACCTGGGCAGCGAGATCGGCCAGGGCTACAGCGGTGACGAGGACAACGGCGAGATGTCAGCCTGGTATGTGCTGGCCTCGATGGGGCTCTATCCGCTGCGCATGGGCAGTGCGGACTACGTGATCGGCTCACCGTTGTTCAAGCAGTCCACGCTGGCGCTGGGCAATGGCAAGCAACTGGTGGTCCGCGCGGCCAACAACTCCGCGCGCAACGTGTACGTGCAATCGCTCAAGGTCAACGGCAAGCCGTGGACCAAGACCTGGATCCCGCATCAGCTGCTGGTGCAGGGCGCCACGCTGGACTTCGACATGGGGCCGGCACCTTCCCGGTGGGGCAGCCGCCCGCAGGACGCGCCGCCATCGCTGACGCCGGCCGGGCAGATGCCGGAAACCCTGGTCGATCTGATCGGGTCCCGGGGCAAGGTCACGCTCGCGCAGGACAAGGACGGCACCGTCCTGATCGATGACGACGCGCGCACCGCCCTGACCCTGTCGGGCGAGCAGATCGACATCGGCATCACCTTGCCGGCCGGCGGGCAGCCGACTTTCTACACACTGACCTCCGCCGAGCGCCCAATCAAGGCTGCGGCCTGGACGCTGGAAGCGCGCGACGGTCACGGCGCCTGGCAGGTCCTCGACACGCGCGACAACGAAACCTTCCGCTGGTCGCAGCAGACCCGCCCGTTCCGCATCGCCCATCCGGGCCGCTACGACACCTACCGCCTGCGCTTCACCGCCCCCGGCCGCCTGCCGCTGGCCGAGGTGGAATTGCTGGCACCCCACACGCCTGTTCCCGCCAAGGAGTCCTGATGTCCGGTTCGCATTCCATCCTCGCCTGCACCGCGCTGGCCACTGCACTGTTGCTGTCCGGCACGGCGCACGGCAAGGATTTCACCCGCACGCGCGAAGGCGTCACCGTTACCTATCGCGACGCCAGCAATGCGCTGGACGCCGAGATGCGCGACAAGATCCTCGACACCTTCTTCCACGCGTACTCGCGCGAGCGCACCGAGTTCAACCACGCCGCACCCACGCAGGCCATCATCACCATCGACCCCGGCTACGACGGCATTGCCTACGTCGACTCGGACGACTGGGCCAAGATGACCATCAACCCGGCTTGGCTGGTCAAGCACCCCGGCGATACCGACCTGGTCAGCCACGAGGCGATGCACATCGTCCAGGGCTATCCGGACTACGGCAACGACACCGCGCCGGTGTGGCTGGTGGAAGGCATCGCCGACTTCGCGCGCGACAAGTACGGCATCGACAACGCCGCCGGCGGTTGGGCACTGCCGACCCAGATCAAGGCCAAGCAGAACTACGACACCGGCTACCGCGTGAGTGGCGCGTTCCTGAAATGGACCGACGACCAGCATCCGGGCCTGGTCAAGCAGATGGATGCCGCGTTGCGCAGCGGCAAATATTCGGCTGCGCTGTGGACGCAGCTGACCGGACAGGAAGTGTCGGCGCTGTGGTCGCAATACGTGACCGCGCAAGGCGGCGTCGTGCCCGCCGCGGGCTGATTCGCCCGTCGCCGCATCCCTTCCCACCGGAGTCGTCATGTTCAGATCCTTCGTTGTCGTCGCATTGGCCTTGCCCCTGGCTGCACCGATCCACGCGGCCCAGCCACCGTTGCCTGCGCCCGCCGACGGTCCCGCCGCCGAGGTGAATCCTTTCATCGGCACCACCAACGGCGGCAACGTCTATCCCGGCGCCACGATGCCGTTCGGCATGGTGGCCTTCAGTCCCGAGCAGACGGCGTTGCCCGGCAAGCGCTTTCCCATCGCGGCGCCGGGCGGCTATGAGTGGCGGGCCAATGGGGTCCGCGGCTTCAGCCTGACCCACGTCTCAGGCACCGGTTGTACCGGCGCGAGCGGCGACGTGCCGATCATGCCGCTCACGATTCCGGTGACCGTGTCGCCCGCTTCCGCAGACGCCGGCGTGGCGTATGCCAGCGTGCTCGATCACGCCAGGGAAAAGGCCAGCCCGGGTGCTTACGAGGTCACCCTCGACAATGGCGTCGCGGTCTCGCTGGGCGCTGCCGAGCGCATGGCGGTCGGTCGCTTCAAGTTCCCCGACGGCAAGCCGGCCCACCTGTTGTTCCGCGTGTCCGACAGCGAAGTGGGCAGCACCGATTCCAGCATCCGCATCGACCCGGCCTCGCGCACGGTCAGCGGTTCGGTCACCAGCGGCAACTTCTGCGGCTATCTGGCCGAGGACCGTCGCGAGAGCTATTACACCCTGCATTTCGTGGCCGTTTTCGACCAGCCGTTCCAGGCCGGCGGCACCTGGAAGGACGACACCGTGCAGCCCGGCGCGACCGAAGGCGGCGGCGGCACGACCTATGGCACGCGCGGCCACCCGCCCGCCGGCAAGGGCGCCGGCGGGTGGATCAGCTTCGATCCGCAGCACGCCGCGGCAGTCAACGTGCGCATCGGCATCTCCTATGTCGATGCGGCCGGTGCGCGCGCCAACCTGGACCGGCAAAGCCGCTCGACTGCCACGCTGGAAGCGGTACAGGCAGCCGCACGCGCCGCTTGGAACAAGACGCTCGGCCAGATCCGCATCGAAGGCGGCGACCAGGACGAACGGACCGTCTTCTACACCGCGCTCTATCACGCGCTGCTCGAGCCCAACCTCTACAGCGACGCCGATGGCCGCTATCGCGGATTCGATGGCAAGGTGCACCGCCTGGCCAAGCGCCAAGGCGCGCAATACGCCAACTATTCCGGCTGGGACGTCTATCGCTCGCAATTGCAGCTGGTCACCCTGCTCGACCCCCGGCGCGGTTCGGATATCGCGCAATCGTTGCTCAACCAGGCCGAGCAGAACCAGGGTGTGTGGGATCGCTGGACCCATCTCACCGGCGCCACCAGCGTGATGAATGGCGATCCTTCGCCTCCGTCGCTGGCCGCCATCCATGCCTTCGGCGGCAAGTCCTTCGACCTCAAGCGTGCCTATGCCTCGTTGAAGCAAGCGGCTACCGTGCCCACCGAAAAGGACCTCAGCCGCAAGGGCTGCCCGGTGCTGTGCGTGGGCCAGCGCCCCGGCCTGGACGCCTGGCTCAAGCTGCACTACATGCCGGTCGGCGCACCGGGCTGGGGCACCGCCTCGGACACGCTGGAACTGGTCGCCGCCGATTTTGGCCTGGCCCAGCTGGCCGTGGCCGCAGGCGACCCGGCAGGTGCTCGCGAATTCCTGGCGCGTTCGGGCTGGTGGCGCAACCTGTTCAATCCGCAGGCCACCGCGCACGGCGGCTATATCCAGCCGCGCAACGCCGATGGCAGCTGGCCGTCCTTCGATCCGGCCTCGGACGAAGAATTCGTCGAAGGCACCGGCGCCCAATACCTGTGGATGGTGCCGTTCGATGCAGCGGGCCTGATCGAGCAGCTAGGCGGCCGCGATGCCGCGGCACAGCGGCTGGACGCCTTCTTCCGCCACCCCGATGGGAGCTGGGCGGTCACCAAGTCCGGGCCGCTGCATGCCGAGCTGGACAACGAACCGTCCATCGCGGCCCCGTGGCTGTACAACTTCGTCGGGCAACCCTGGAAGACCCAGGACACCGTGCGCGCGGCGATGCGCCAGATCTGGACCAACCGTCCCGACGGCATCTCCGGTAACGACGACCTGGGCCAGATGTCATCCTGGTACGTGTGGTCGGCGCTGGGCCTGTATCCGGTCTACCCCGGCCGGGCGGAACTGGTGATCGGCAGCCCCTTGTTTCCCAAGGCCGTGATCGAGCGCAAGGGCGCCCGCATCGAGATCGTTGCGCGCAATGCGGCGCCGGATGCGCCCTACGTGCAGTCGTTGAAAATCGATGGTCGCGACACGGAACGAACCTGGCTGCCAGCGGATTTCATCACCACCGGCGGTACGCTCGACTTCGAGCTTGGACGCGCGCCCAACCAGGCCTGGGGCACGACACCGCCCCCGTCGTTCGGTCCGGCATCCTGAGGCGATGCGGTGATTACGGCGCCCGTGTGCTCAATCGAAAGTCCGGTTGCTTGGCGCTTGGATGAGCCCAACGGCTCGATGACTCGAAGGCTATAGGGCTCGATAACCCGATGATCCAATGACCCCGTAATTGCAGATCCGATTCCCGGTGCAGGCTTGCACGCCTGCCCCGGGAATCGCCTGGTTACTCCGCAGTAAAACGCCGCAAAACAAGCCGTCTCACGCCGAGTACCATTCTCACCGAGCCTCGCCTGCCGGCAGATCCCCACCGCCCAGCGCGGTGTACAGGTTCACCCGATCCTGCAGATCGGCGGCCTGCAATTGCAGCAGCGTCTGCTCGGCCGCAAACCGGTTCCGCTCGGCGTCCAGCACTTCCAGATAGGGCGTCAAACCCACCTCGTAGCGATCCTGCGCAGTGACCACCAAGGCCCCTTGCACTTCCACCGCGCGCCGCTGCGCCTGGATCTGCTCGGCGTTGCGCTGGGCCGCACTCAATCCATCGGCCACCTCGCGGAACGCGTTCTGCACCGTGGACTGGTAGGCCATCTCGCGCTCGTCGCGCTCGCCGCGCGTCATGTCCACCTGCGCCCGTCGCCGGCCCCAGTCCAGCAACGGCAACACCGCGCCCAGCCCGAACGACCACACCCGATTCGAATCGGACACCAGCCCCGACAACTCGGTCGATGCATACCCGCCGCTGCCGGTCAGCCCGATCACCGGAAAATAAAGCGCCCGCGCCGCGCCGATGTTGGCATTGGCCGCCCGCAGTCGATGCTCGGCCAGACGGATGTCCGGGCGATTGCCCAGCAACTCAGAAGGCAATCCCGCCGCAAAGCCCGCCAATGTGTCGACCTCGCCAATCGGCAGTCCGGCCGGCAGCGGATCGGGCAACGGCTTGCCCACCAGCCACTGCAACAGATGCATGGCCTGCTCGCGATTGCGATGCAGCTGCGCCAACTGGGTCTGCGCCTGGGTGACCAGGGCGTACGACTGGTTGTAGTCCACCGACGAGGTCAGCCCGACTTCCATCCGCAGCTCGGCCAACTCGCGGGTCTGCTGCCGGCTGTCCAGCGAGCGCTGCGCCAGCACGATGCCCTCTTCGCTCGCCCGTACCGCGTAGTAACTCGCGGCCACATTGGCGATCACCGACAGCCGGAAGGCCAGTTCCGCCTCCACCGTGGCCAGGTATTGGCGACGCGCCGATTCAGACAGATTCGCCACCCGGCCCCAGAAATCCAGTTCGAACGTGGGCACCGACACCTGCAGCCCATAGCTGTCCACGGTGACCCGCGCGGCACCGTCGGCCGCCGTCACCGGCGTGCGCAAGCGCTGTGCCGACACCCCGGCATCCAGTCCCGGCAAGCGCTGGCTCTGCTGGATGCGGAACTGCGCGCGCGCCTGGGCAATGCGCGCGGTGGACGCTGCCAGGTCGCGGTTGTTGACCAACGCCTGGTCGATGAGATCGCGCAGCACCGGATCACGAAAGAAAGCCTGCCAGGCCAGCTCGGTGGCATGCCGTTCGGCGCTGCGAGCCGTCAACGACGTCTCGTCCGGGCCTACCGATGCCCGCGGAAACTGCGCCGGCACCGCTGGCGGCGGCGTGTCATACGTCGGCGCCAGGTTGCAGCCGGCCAGCAGCACGGCCGGTACCAACAACAGGCCTGCCCGGTGCGTGCGCCGAGTCATGGCCCGGCCTCGGGCGTGGCGGCCTCGACCGGTCGCTTGGCGCGTCGGCGCCGCAGCAGGAAATAGAACAGCGGCGTGTAGAAGATGCCGAAGGCCGTCGCCGTCAGCATGCTGCCCAGCACGCCGGTACCCACGGCCTGCCGGCTCGCCGCGCCCGCACCGGCGGCAAACACCAGCGGCAGCATGCCCACGATGAAGGTCAGGCTGGTCATCAGGATTGGGCGCAGGCGCTGGTGCGCCGCGCCAAGGATCGCCTGGTCCACCGGCACGCCACGCGCCTCTTCGTCCAGGCCGAACTGCACGATCAAGATCGCGTTCTTGGCGGCCAACCCGATGATCGTCACCAGGCCCACGTTGAAGTACACATCGGCCGACATGCCGCGTGCGCCAGTGAACACGACCGCCCCCAAAATGCCGAACGGCACCGCCAGCAGCACCGCCACCGGCGTGGTCCAACTTTCGTACAGCGCCGCCAGCAGCAAGAAAGCCACCAGCAACGCCAGGCCCAGCAGCATGCCCACCTGCCCCGCCGCTTCCTGTTCCTCGCGCGCGGTGCCCGTCCATTCAAAGCGCATGCCCGGCGGCAACACCTCTTCGGCAATGCGCTCCATCTCGCCCAGCGCCGCGCCGCTGGAAACGCCCGGCGCCGACTGGCCGGACACCGTGGCCGACAAGAAACCGTTGTAGCGTTCCACCTGCTGCTCGCCCACCGTCCAGCGCGTGCGTGCGAACGCCGAGAACGGCACGCTCTGGCCGTTGTTGCCGATCACCCGCAGGTCCGACACATCTTCGGCGCGCATCCGCTGCGCCGCCTCGCCCTGCACGAACACGCGGTGCACATTGCCCTGGTGCACGAAGTCGTTCACATAGGCCGAGCCGAAGGTCACCCCCAGCGCCTGGTTCACCTGCGACAGTTGCACGCCCAGTGCGCGCGCCTGGGTGCGGTCGATGTCCACGAACAATTGCGGCGCCCGCGGCATCCCTTCCGGGCGCACGCCGGCCAGCAGCGAACTGGTCGCGGCCCGTTGCGCCAGCGCCGCGGCCGCCGCCTGCACGGCCGCCTGCCCGGCGCCGCCCCGGTCCTCGATCATCATCGTGAAACCGGAGGCATTGCCCAGCGAAGGAATCGCCGGCGGGTTGAGCACGAACACCTGCGCCTGCGGAATGCCCTGCATCGCCCCGTTCAATCGTTGCGCCAACTCGATCGCGCCCTGGCCACGTCCGCCACGCTCGCCCCACGGCTTGAGGTCCACGAACGACATGCCCACGTTCTGGCCCTGCCCGAAAAAGCTGAAACCAATCACCGTGGCGACATTGCGCACCTCCGGCTGTTTGCGCAGGATCTCCTCGGCCTGCGCCACGGCCTGCTGCGTACGCGACACCGTCGAGCCCGGCGCCGCGCTGTAGGCCACGAACAGATAACCCTGGTCCTCGTTCGGCAAGAAACCACCCGGCAGCCGTGCATACAGCAGCCCGGTCAGCACCACCGCCACCCCGAACACGCCCAGCCATAACCACGGCCGGCGCAGCAGGCTGCCCACGCCGCCGGCATACGCCGAACTGCTGCGCTCCAGTGCGCGATTGATCGCGCCGAAGAATCGCTGTCCCCGCCCCTTCCCGTCAGTGCGGGGCGGCCGCAGCACCGCGCCGCAGATGGCCGGCGCCAGCGTGAGCGACAGGATCGTCGACACCACCAGCGACACGCTCAGCGTCACCGCGAACTGTCGGTAGATGCCACCGGCCGATCCGGGAAAGAAACCCATCGGGATGAACACCGCCAACAACACCAGCGTGGTCGCGATGATCGCTCCGGTCAGTTGCCCCATCGCCTTGGCGGTAGCCTCGCGCGGCGGCAGTTCTTCTTCGCGCATGATCCGCTCGACGCTCTCCACGATCACGATCGCATCGTCGTTGAGGATGCCGATCGCCACCACCATGGCAAACAGCGACAGCAGATTGATCGACACGCCTAGCGCCAGCAGGCCCAGGCAGGTACCGATCAGCGAGATCGGCACTACCAGCGTGGGCAGCAACACCGCCCGCCAGCTCTGCAGGAACAGCAGCACCACCAGCGACACCAGGATCATCGATTCAAACATGGTGCGCACCACGCCGTGCACCGATTCGGTGATGAAGGGCGTGGTGTCGAACGGCGTGCTCCACTGGATGTCCGGCGGGAAGTTGGCCTCCAGCTCGGCCAGGCGGCGACGTACCGCCGTGGCAGTGGCCAACGCGTTGGCACCGGTGCTCAGCGACACCGCCAGGCCGCCGATCTCTTCGCCATTCAGGCTGGCATTGAACGCATAGTTGTCGTTGCCCAGTTCAACCCGGGCAACATCGCCCACGCGCACCGTGGCCGCGCCAGGGGTCGCTCGCACGATCACCTGGCGAAATTGCTCGGGCGTGGAAAAACGCCCACGCGTGACGATCTGCGCGGTGGTCTCGGTGCCTGCCGCCACCGGCTGCAGCCCCAGGCCGCCACCGGCCGTCTGCGCGTTCTGCTCGCGGATCGCCGCGATCACCTCGGCCGGCGACAGCCCGTAGCTCACCAACTTTTCCCGATCCAGCCAGATCCGCATCGCATAGCTGGAGCCGAACAGCGACACATCGCCCACGCCCGGCAACCGCCGCAGTTCGTCGGCCACGTTGCGCGAGGCGAAATCGCCCAACCCCAGCGCATTGCGTACGCCGCCCTCCGAGCGCAACGCGATCAGCATCAGGAAGCCGGTCGAGGCTTGGGTCACATGCACGCCCATCTGCCGCACTTCTTCGGGCAAGCGCGGCTCCACGCGCGCCAGCCGGTCCTGCACCTGCGATCGCGCCACGTCCAGGTCGGTGCCGCTGCGGAAGGTCAGCCGGATCTGCGCCGTGCCATTGGCGCGACTGGTGGAGGTCATGAACAGGAAGTCGTCCACCCCATTGAGCTCGTTCTCGATCACCGAGGTAACCGTGCGATCGAGTGTCTGCGCATCGGCGCCGACGAAGGTCGCACTGATGCTCAGCGACGGGGGTGCCACATCCGGGTATTGCTCCACCGGCAGCGCATACAACGCGATGCCCCCGAACAGCAGCGCAAACAGCGCCACCACCCACGCCAGCACCGGTCGATAAACGAAATAGCCGCTCATGGCGTAGGCGGCGCAGCCTTGGCCGGCTGTGGATTGACGCGTTGCCCGGGCTGCACCTTGTGCCAGCCATCCACCACCACCTGCTCACCCGGCTGCAGACCGGACAGCACCACCCAGCGGCCTTCGGCCTGTCCGGCCAGCGTCACGGCCTGGCGTGAGACCACGCCCTGCTTGTCGACGGTCATCACCGTGGCCTCGTCTTCGCCGATGGCCACCGCGCGTTCGGGCAGGCTGATGCCATCGCGCAACGTGCCAAACGCCAGGATGCCGCGCACGAACTGGCCCGGCAGCAACTGTCGGTCCGCATTGTCGAAGCGCGCGCGCAAGGTGCGGCTGCCGGTGGCCGGATCGACCGCCTTCTCGGTGAAATCGACCGCGCCCTTCACCGGATGATGCGAACCGTCATCCATCACCAGGGTCACTTCCACGCGCTTGCCGTCGGGCAGCACGATGCGGCCATCGGCAATGGCGCGCTGCATCTCCGAGAACGAAGCATTGGAGGGCTGGAACACCACGAAGACCGGATCCAGCTGGTCCACCTGCGTCATCAACGTGGCCCCGGCCGCACTCACCAGGCCACCCTCGCTCACCTGCGCGCGCCCCACGCGGCCGGCGATGGGTGCACGCACCGTGGCGTAGTCCAATTGCAGTTGAGCCCGGTCCACCGCGGCCTGGGCTTCCATCAAACTGGCATCGGCCTGCTGGAACGAGGCCTGCGCCGTTTCATACTCCTGCACGCTCACCGCCTTGCGCTGCACCAGCGTGGACAGGCGGGCCCGCAAACTGGCGGTCTGGCCACGTGCGGCACGCGCCGAGGCCAACGACGCCCGGGCCTGCTGCAAGCGAGCCTGCAAGTCACGCTGATCGATCTGGAACAGCGCAGTGCCGGCCGCTACGTCCGTGCCTTCGACATAGAGTTGCTGCTCGACGATGCCATCGGCGCGTGCCCGCACCTGGGCCGAGCGCACCGCTTCCACGCGCCCTGGCAACTCCAGCAGATTGGGCACCTCGCTGGCATGGACCTGCTCCACGCTCACGACCGTGGCCGGCGGGCCTGCCCCGCCACCCGCGGCGTCCCGGTCGCTACAGCCCGGCAGCGCCGCCACCGCGGCCGCTGCACTCAAAACCACCGCCCACCGCCTGGCACTCATTGACTTCTCCGGCCGGTTCCATCGCCGGTGACCCCACGCGCCGGGAATCACCGACCAGGTCTTGCCACGCATCGAAGCATTGCCGCTCAGGTCGATCACCTGTCGCGGCCCGAATCTTTCGCCAGGGGTTGCACTACCGAGGAGCAGCACGCGCCGATTTGACGCCGAGTTAATGGAGCCTGATGTCGCGGCGCCGTGAAGATGGCGCACCCCGCCGCGCCATCAAGCCGGCTTCACGCCGGATTGACGGCGGCGCGCGTTACTGCAATCTGCGTCCCGACCAGGCTGGAGCGATGCCGGACCCGAGCCCGCCCCGTTCGACCTCATCGGTCGACCGCTGGCTGTCGCGCAGCTTGTTCGACGCGCGATGGTTGATGGTCCCGTTCTATTTCGGCCTCGCCGTGGCGTTGCTCGTGCTCCTGTTCGTCTTCCTGCGGGAGCTGGTGGAGAGCGTGACCCATCTATGGGAGCTCACCGCCACCAAAGCGATCCTGATGGCGTTGGCACTGATCGACCTGTCCCTGGTCGCCAACCTGCTGCTGATCGTCACCCTGGCCGGCTATGAAAATTTCGTGGGTCGCATCGAGTCGGGCAGCGAAACGCGCCCGCCGTGGATCGGCACCGTGGACTTCAGCGGCATGAAAATCAAGCTGATGGGTTCGATCACGGCGATCTCCGCCATCGCCTTGCTGCGCGCCTTCATGAAACTGGAAGAAGGCCACGCCATCGATCGCGACACCTTGCTGTGGATGACCGTCATCCATGGCACCTTGATGTTGTCGGCGTTGGTGTTGGCCATCGCCGACCGCGTCTCCGCCAGAGGGTCGGCAGCACCGCCCGCCGCCTAGTTGAGGGCGACACCTTCACCTGCGGTCCAGCCGGCTACGGACGCCGTGATCTGAAAGCCCGCGGTGGCCGACAAGCAAACACCGCCCCACCAAGCCCCTACTTGCAGGCGTCGTACACGCGGTTGTCCCACTGACTCGACAACGCGAAATCGCGCTTCAGACCGACCTGCTTGTAGGCCGAATCGCGCTGCGACCTGGCCGTCTCGCAGGCATCGGCCTGCCGGCGTTCTACGCGACCCCGTGAACGCCGGGCGCCCCAGCGCCGGCCGCCTGCATTGCGGGCCAGGTTCTCCTTCGCGATCCGCTGCAGCCGCCAACGTTCGGCACGCGTAGGTTCCGGCTCGGGCTTGGCTTCCCAGGTTCCGTGCGCCGTTCCCTTCTCGCAAGGCCGCGATTGGTACGAGACCCGATCTGCGTCGACGCACTTGAATACGTGCTGGGCCCGTGCGTCACCCACCGGGCCGCCGATCGCCCACCACATCACGCAGCCGATCGTGAGCTGGACGCCGAGCCAGACCGGCCCGCGGCGCGTGCCATCGTCCATGAATCCTCCCTTTCGATGAGGCATCGTGTAGAGAGACAGCGTAGGCAAGCACCCCCCGCTTCGACCAGTTGCAAGAGGTCGCGACGCGTGTGCGACGAAGCCCACATGTCATGCCGGAAATCCCCGCGGAGGCCTGACGACGGATGTGATACTGCGCCGCCGACTGAAGGCTGGCGTTTCGGCATGGCATCGTTTGAATCGGTAGTGTTTGAGAAGATTCGAAGTCTGGTCGGCGTCGTCTCCCTGAGCCGTCGCCCCACATCCCCGCACGACGAACATCGCTCGTGTTGATCCGGCAGACGTTCCAATATCTGCCGGCCCAGTTGCTGGGTCCGCTGGCGCAACTGGCCGCCATCGTCCTGTGGACCCACTGGCTGGCACCCGAGGCGTTCGGCACCTTCACCCTCGCCCTGGCCACGCAGGAAATCGTCTACCTGCTGCTGCTGTCCTTCTGGTCGTACTACCTGTTGCGCTTCCTGCCCAGTGCCCAAGCCGCGGTGCGGGCAAGGATGGACGTCATCGAGCGCTGGTTGTTCCTGTGCAACGTGCTGCTGCAGGCGGCCGTGCTCTTGCTGGTCATGCGCCAGGTACAGGGCAATTGGCCGGCCCGCGACCTGTTCGGCGTGCTGCTCGCCTTCACCTTCACCCGATCCTATTGCTCGCATCTGGCTGAGCGCACGCGCGCATCGGGCGCCATCGTGCGCTACACCATCCTGCAGACCTTGGGCCCGGTGGGCGGGTTGCTCATCGGTGCGATCTGGGCGCGCATGGCCACGCTGGGACCGGAGCAAGTGCTGGCGGCCTACGCGATCGCCCAGGGCCTCTCACTGCTGTTGGTCCTTCCCGGTGCGCGGCTGGCCGCCACGCTCAAGCCCATCGATACCCGGCTGCTGCAGCACGCACTGCGCTATGGCGTGCCGTTGGCGGCCAGCGGCCTGCTTGCCTGGTTCCCAGGCAATGGCATCCGGTTCGTCGTCGAGCACCAGCTCGGCGTGGCCGCGGTAGGCGTGTTCTCGGTGGGCTGGACCCTGGGCCAACGCGGCTGCGGATTCGCCGCCATGCTGGTCACCGCTGCCGCATTTCCGTTGGTGCTGCGCCTGGAAGCCGAGGGCCACTACCACCAGGCCATGCGCCAGGTTGCACTCAACGGTGCGCTGCTCTGCGCGGTGTTGTTTCCTACGTTGGCCGGGCTGGTGCTGCTGGCGCCCTCGCTCACCGAACTGGCCATCTCCGCGCCCTACGTATCGGCCACCTTGACCATCTTGCCGCTGGCTGCGCTGGCCGGCACGGTCAAGAACCTGCGGATCCATTTTGCCAACCAGGCCTTCCTGCTGGCCCAGAAGACCCATTGGACCTTGGCGCTGGACGCCGTGGAAACCTTGCTATTCCTCGCCGCCGTGGCCGGTGGCCTGCGCGTGCTCGGCCTGGCCGGCGCCGCCTGGGGCGCGCTGCTGGCCGTCAGTGTCGGCGCGTTACTGGCGTTCGCACTGGCGATCTTCCGGTTTGGCATGCCGTTTCCCGGCGCCCACCTGCTCCGCATCCTCATCGCCACCGCGCTGATGTCCGCGCTGCTCCGGGCCCTGCCATCGTTGCCCGGTTGGGGCGGATTGATCGGCACCACCGCGTTGGCCGGCACCTTGTACCTCGGCGCGCTCGCGCTGTTGTATCGGCGCGAGCTGCAGGCACTGCGGAAACCTTGAACGACACCGCACGTCATGAAATCCAGTAGCGACGACTACCTGGTCACCCTGGACACCGATCCCGTGGCGGCCATCGATTGCTGGGCGCGGGAGCTGGGCCCGGCACCGCTCATCGGCCCGTTCCAGAGCACGCAATGGCTGCAGGCCTGGTACGACACGCTGGGCGCCACGAACGACGTGCAGCCCTTGCTGGTCAGCATCCGCCGGCGCGACGACGGACGACTGCAGATGGGCTTGCCGCTGCTGATTCGGCAGGGCGGCGGCCTGCGTCGCATCGAATTCGCCGACCGGGGCGTTACCGACTACGCAGCGCCCCTGCTGACCATGGCCCCGCCCACCTCCGACCAGATGCGCGCCATGTACGCCGCGCTGCGTCGCGCGCTGCCGCGAGCGGATCTTCTGGTCCTGCACAAATGCGCGTCCAGCCTGGCCGGCGTTCCCAATCCACTGCTGGCGCTGCGGGGCATGCGCCGTTCCACACTGCGCGGTCACGTGGCCCACTTCGGCGAGGATTTCGACGCTTGGCGTCGACGCTGCGACAAACGTCATCGCAAGGGGATGGAGCGGTGCTGGCGCGTGTTCAATCGGCATCCCGGCGCGGCGTTCCAGGTGGCCGCCGACCCGCACGATGCCCTGCAGATCCTGCAAACGCTGGAAGCGCAACAACGCGCCGTCGCGACCCGGAAAGGATGGGCCTATCTGCTCGACCAGCCCGCGCACCGCCACTTCTATCGCCGACTGGTCGACGGGGGCCTGGACGATGGCAGCGTCGTACTGAGCACACTGACTGCCGAGGGCCAGGTCATCGCGGTCGCGCTGGGCATACGACAAGGCGACTACTACGCGCTGTTGCGCGTGACCCATGCCGGCGATCGATGGCGCCATTGCTCTCCCGGCCGGCTGTTGATCGATCGCACCATGGCGGCCATGCACGCCCACGGCGTGCGTCGCTTCGACCTCACCATCGGCGACTACGCCTACAAACAGGCTTACCTGCCCACGCCTGTACCGCTGTACGAGCTGGAACAGGCGCTGTCGTGGCGAGGCATGCCGTTCATCGCGTATCGGCGCGTCCGGCGCTGGCTGGCACCATTCGCACGTCGGCTGTGCCGACCCAAGGCCGTGCCGGAACACTGATCGCGCGCCATACCGGGGCATTGCCCGGCGCAAGGCTTGCCGCGCGGCAGTCCCGCCTTCGCGGCTTAGCGATACCCGTCCGGACAGCGGGACTGCCAGCGCCATGCGTCGTCACACATGTCCGCCAGATCGTGCTGCGCCTGCCACCCCAGCAGCTCGCGGGCCAGCGCCGGCGACGCGAAGCATTCGGCGACATCGCCCGGGCGTCGTGGTGAAAAGCACACCGGGATCGTCCGTCCGCTGGCCCGCTCGAACGCCTCCACCACTTCCAGCACGCTGTAGCCCCGGCCGGTTCCCAGGTTCACGGTGAACGTGTCGCTGCCCGTGGCCAGGCGCTCCAGCGCCCGCACATGAGCCCTGGCCAGGTCGACGACATGGACGTAGTCCCGCACACCCGTGCCATCGCGGGTGGGATAGTCGTTGCCAAACACGTTGAGCCGCGGCTGCCGTCCGACGGCGACGTGGCAGACATACGGCATCAGATTGTTGGGAATGCCGTGCGGGTCCTCGCCGATCCGTCCACTGGGATGTGCGCCGACGGGATTGAAATAGCGCAGCACCGCGGCATGGAAACCACGGTCCGCACCACTGAGTTCGCGGATCAGCTCCTCGGCCATCAGCTTGGTACGTCCATACGGGTTGCCGGGACGCAGCGCCGCCGATTCCGGAATCGGCACGGCATCGGGCGTGCCGTACACCGTTGCCGACGAACTGAACACCAAGTGCCGCACGCCCGCGCGCGCCATGGCCCCGAGCAGCGAAATGGTGCCGGAGATATTGTTGTCGAAGTAAGCCACCGGCTGTTGCCAGGACTCGCCTACGGACTTGAACGCGGCAAAGTGGACCACCGCATCGAATCGCGCGCCCGCCATCACCTCATCCAGTGCGCCGGCGTCGCGTATGTCCACGACCACGCCCTGCACTTGCTTTCCCGTGATCTGTTCCAGGCGCGACAGCACCTGTGGCGAGGAATTGGCGTGGTTGTCCACCACCAGCACCTCGTGACCGGCCGCGACCAGTTCCACCACCGTGTGCGAGCCGATGTAGCCCGCGCCCCCACTCACCATCACCTTCATGATCATCCTTTCTGGCGAACCGCCGTGCTCGACTGCCGATCGTTGACGGCGGGTGCACTGTCCGGCAGTGGCAGCACACGCAGGTGGGGAGGGATTTGGTGCTGCTTGCCTGGCGCTGCGCACGACATCGGGCATGGATCGCCACGGTTTGCAGGGAGCGCGAAAAATCTGCGGGGCCTCGGACGCGAAACTCACGTCACGTCGGCGAACGCGCTGGACAGGCGCGTGAACAACGCGAGGTATTGGCGCACGCTGTGTTCTGCGCCGAACTCCAGTGCACGCGCGGTAGCGCCATCGGCAGGCCTGGGGTCCTGCACTGCCGCGCCCAGGGCACTGGCCAGTGCCTGCACGTCTGCCAGCGGCACCAGCGTGCCGAAGCGTCCGTCGCAAAGGATCTCGCGCGGCCCGACCGGGCAATCGGTGCTGATCACGGGCAAGCCGCAGGCCATCGCCTCGACCAGCACGTTGCCGAACCCTTCGAAGCGCGAGGTCAAGGCGAAGACCGTGGCGCGCCGCATGAACGCAAATGGATTGGCCTGCTGGCCCAGCAGCCTGACGCGCGTGGCCAGGCCGAGCTCATCGATCAACGCCTGCAGCGCACCCCGCTCGGGTCCCTCACCGATGATGGCCAGGCGACAAGCCTCCAGCGATGGCGGCAGCTGCGAGAACGCGCGGATCAGCAGCGCAAAATCCTTCTCGCGACTGAGTCGTCCCACCGACAGCACCACCGGTGCACGGTCATCCCGGAACCAGGCATCGTCCACGGGCGCCTGCGACAAGGCCTGCCAGTCATCGCGCAGCACGGGATTGGCGATGATGCCGGACCGGCGCCGGACCGCCTTGCCCAGCGCAGGCTGGAGGTCGTCATGCACCCCTTGCGACACCGCAATGACCGCGTGCGCCAGACGATAGGCCCACGGCATGAGCGCCACCGTCATCGCGTACGTGCGCGATGCATCAATCTGGCGCATGGATGACACCGGGGCATGCTCGGTCACCACCACGCGCGTCCCGCGTCCCGCCAACCTGGCGGCGATGGCCGCCACGATATTGGTGTGCGTCAACGCCGACACCAACACGTGGGGCGGGCGCTGGCGCAACAACGCCACCAGGCGTCGCGCCGCGCTCAAGGTCCTGTCCGCGTCGAGCGATACCAATTCCAGATCACCCGCCAGCTGCGTGGCAGCCGCGTCCACCCGATGGATGACGAAAACGCAGCGCACCCCGTGCTCGCGTAGTCCCTGGGCCAGGCGCAACAGGGAGATCTCCGCACCGCCGACTTTCATCTCCGGCAGGTAGAACATGACGACGGGCCGATCGCGCAAGGTCATCGCACGCCTCGTTTGCGGGTGGCCGCGGCAGCGCAAGCGCCCAGCGCCTGCGCGCGCAGGTCCGTCGGAGAGGCGTCGGCGTTGAGTCGTTTTCCACCGAACAGTCGCCGCCCGACTTTTCGGCCCAGTTCGGACAGGTTGAGCTCGAGGCGCTTGCCGTCGACCAGGGTGCGTTCGCCCCACGCCGACACCGTGTGTAATCCATGCGGATTGGGTCCGCGCCGATCCGGCGCCAGCAGCCGGACCGGTTCTTCCTGGAAGTCGTGCGGCGTGCAGCGCAATACGCGGTTGAACACCACCGCCTGCCCATAACCAGACCCGCAATCCTGCGCGGGCCGATACAACGTCTCGTCCAACACGAAAGGCGTACCAGCGGGCCGTGAGCTGCGATGGTCGATCTTGACCGGGTTGCAAGGATGCGACGTCCACGGACCGGCCAAGGCATCGGCCCAACTCAGGCACAGGTTGTCGAACCCGCCCAGGGAAATGTCGGTGTAGGCCAGCCAGAAACGGCCCTCCCATCGGAACAGCGTCGGATCCGCGGCGGCCGTGTCCTCCACCAGCGAAGCGACGCGGCGCCAGCCCTCCGCCGTGACTTCGTACAGGTGGCAGCTGCGCTCGGCGGCGGCCTCCGGTACGCAATACAGCCGTCCCTGGTCTTCGATCAGATACGGATAGGAGCGATGCACCTCTTGCGGCAGCGGCGCCGGCACCGGCGCACGGAAGCCACGGCGGTCATCGAGTTCGAGCATGACGATGCGTCCGCGCGCCTCGCGAAATTCGTATTCCTCGCAATACAACCTCGCCGCATCGCCGGGCACCCCGAAAGGGTCGGCCCGATACAGGCCGGCATCGCGTTGGCCCAGCCAGCTCACCTGGGGGCACGCGGGTCCCGACAGCAGGGTATGGATCGGCGCGTCCACCAGACCGATCATCCAGTTCTCGCTCAGGCATGCGTCCGACAACCTGCGCAGTCGGGTGCGTACCGCGCACATGCGCCGCTGCCACTCGCGCTGTCGTCGGTTGGGCGCCGGCCGTGGCTGGAACGGGGGCCGGGGGGCCCTCGCGTCCTGGCCCAGGCGCAAGCCATGCAGGGCGTGCTCAATCAGCCACGCTGCCTGGACATACAACACTTCCAGCGCGGCTCGATAGTCCGGCAGGGCATGGAAACGCAGCGTGCTTCGCACGGTTTCGTCGCTGTCCACCAGGAACAACTCGCCGCCCATCCCGGAACAGATCGCGGTGTGGCTGGCGAACGCCTCCGCCAGTTGCACGCCTTCCCCGTCGCACAACCGCCACAGGCCATGTTTGCCACGGGACTGCCAGTACGCCGCGTCCGCGGCGCCGGCAAGGTCGACCACCAGGTCACAGGCCTGCCCCGCCAGCGGCCCAGCCGAGGGCAAGGCCAAGGGAGCGCTCATAACCTCGAACACTGAAGGGACCGCGGCAACGAGCTGCTTCCATTGCGCGTCTCTGCAGGGGATGGTCGGCACGTGGTGCAGGACCACATCCACTTCGCGCAATGCCTGCAAACGGCGCACGGTTTCCCACTGCCATGCTCGCGCACCATTGGCGGGGAGCAGGACAAGCACGGCCAGATGCCCATCCGGGGAATATTCAGACGCGATCACGCAGTGCCCGCGGCAAGTGGGAATAGTGTCGATCCAGCACCGCGCCTATCACGGTGGCGTTGGCTGTCTCCAGGTCGTCGAGTACCTGGCGCACGGCGGTGGCCGGCGTCGATTCGGCCCGCACCACGATCACCACGCCGTCGGCATGGGGTGCTGCCAACAGCCCGATGGCGCCTTCGACGTCGATCACGATGTCGTCGAAGCGCTGCCGCAGCGCGACCCAGCGCGCTGCCTCGCCGAGGACCGCGCCGGCGCTGGTGCGTTCGGGGCTAGGCCTTGCCACCGTCAGTCCGCCCTCGCTCCGTGATCCATCGGCCACCTCCCGCTGCGCGACGTCTTGAAGACAGGGCGCGTGCCCCTCCGCGCGATCAGATACCAGCAAGACCCGACGACTCCGCAGGTCGGCACACGCTTGCGCGTACGCCAGCGCCATGGCACCACCTCCATCGCTGGGCCGTGCAGCCATGAATTGCACGATTGCGCTGCCCTCCGCTGGCAGGCTGGACTGCACGCGCTGCCACAACTGCACCATGCCGCGCTCATCGGCCTGCAGTTCGCCATCCGATGGCAACGGTTCGTCCTGTGCCGCGGCCGCGGGGGAGAAATGTCCAGGTCGCATGGCTTGGCGCGATGCCTCGCTACGCCAGCCCATGCGCAAACCGCGCAGCGTGAAACGAACGCCACCCACGACATAGCGGCGCCACAAGCGGCCAGGCTCGCGCAGCAGCCGGTACAGCCATTCCAGCCGTAGCCGCCGCAGCCACCGCGGCGCGCGCGGAAACCGGCCGGCCAGGAAATCGAGGATGGCACCGCCGTTGACGATCAGTGCCGGGTGACGCAACGAGGACTGAAGCACGGCAGCGAACCGCTCCTGCTTCGGCATCCCCATGCCCAGGATCACCAGCGCCGGCTCGGCGGCGGCAAGCTCGGCCAGGTAGTGGTTCTCCTCGGTGAATCCATCGCGGCTGAAGACCACTTGGGCACCCAATGCCTCCAGCTGCTGGCAGGCCCGCTCAAGGAACGGTGCGGCCGTCCCGATCACCGCGACGCGGCGCCCCGCATACAACCGCACGATCTCGGGGATCAGGTCCGTGCCGTTCAAGTTGAAACCGGCCTCGATCCCCAGCATTTTCATAAGTGCGGCGACGCCGACGCCGTCCCGCAGCAGAAAGTCGCTCTGGTCCAGCGCCAGGCGGAAGGCCGCATCCCCCCAGGCCAGATCGAGGGCATGCTGGTTCACGAACGACAGCACGACAGGCCGGTCCGGCTGGGCAAGCGAGCGCATCAATTGCCGGTATTGGGGAATGCTGCTGACCACATCCACGCGAGCCAGCAGACCCTCGATGGCCTGCTCGGCGGCGACTTCGCCTCTCATGGGTGGCACTCCCGGATCAGCGCCGCTGGCGATGAAGCGTCCGGGCAGACCTCGCCGTAGACCTGTGCCACCTGCCGGGCCATCGACACGTCCGAATAGTGCTGGCGTTGTCGCGCAAGCCCCACGCAGGCCAGGGCCCGTGTCCGCTCGGGGTCGGTGATGAGGGCCGCCAGCGCATCGGCCAGGGCGGTCGCGTCGGCAGGCTGGACGAGCATGCCGGCACGCCCCTCGTCGAGGGCTTCGTGGATGCCTTCACTGGCGGAAGCCACGACGGGCAAACCGGCCGCCATGGCCTCGATCACCACCATGGGCAGGCCCTCGCCATACAAGCTGGGCAACACCACGACGTGGGTCTTGGCCATTTCATGCAGTACCTGGCGGGTGAACCCGGTCCAATGCACATGGCCCTCGAGCCCGCGTGCGCGCACGGCCGCCAGGACCTGCTGCTGATAGGCCTCGTTTTCGAATGCACCAATGGCGCGCAGCCGCACCGGCAAGCCCCTGGCGTGCAACTGCGCCATCGCCTCGATCAGCACATCCAGACCTTTAAGGGGACGAAACAGCGCCGCCATGCCAATGACCCACTCACCTGCCGGCGGCTGCCAGGCCGCCGCTTGCGGCAGGCATGGCACCCCATTGGGTATGGTCCGAATGCTTGCCTCGGGGTGACCGCGGCGACGCAGGTGATCGGCGGTATGCGCCGACACCGCGATGAGTCGACGTGCCTGCCCCAGGCTCAGGCGCTCGATGCCACTGTTGACGCGATCGCGCCAGGGGCTCTCGGTATTGCGGTCCGTCCGCCCGTGCACATGGTGCACCATCGGCTTGCCGGCCCGGCGTGCGGCCACCGCGCCGATCATCGCCGAGCGCACCGTGTGGGTATGCAGCACGTCGTAACCGCGCCCCAGAAGAGCCGCCACCTGCCCCACCTGTCGCAGGTCCACGCGCGAGCGCATGGGCAGTTCGAACACCTGGCTGTCGCGCGATTCGCGCGAGGTCGCAAAAGCCCCGGGCTTGAGGCACGCGAAGTCCACCGTCCACCCGAACGCGGGAAGTTGGCAGGCCAGCAGGTCCTGGACGCGTTCGGCACCGGCGTAGTGCTCGCCGTTGATGAGGAACAAGGCGCGCCGACGCGCACCGTCGACGGTGCGTTGCGGGGAAAAGACAGGCAGGTTCATAAACAAGTCCTGGGTGTCGGCGCGAACCGCCACCCGGTTGCTGCAACACAGAAAAGAATCGAGAAAAGCATCGTGAGCGCGGCCGTCTTGGAGGCCAGCGAATTGGTCGTGGAGGCCGTAGCCACGAACACCACCAATGCCCAGCGTCCGCCCGCGCCACTCATCCGCCACAGCAAGGCCAGTCCGCTGAACAGCCCACCAGCGAAGAGCGCAAAGATCGGCACGCCCAACTGGAGCAACATCAGCAACCAGAAGTTTTCGATCGCCTCATAGGCGGGATCCAGGCCGATTTGTGCGGACACGACCACGATCTGGGCGGGCGAGAGGCCAAACAACAGATCCGCGAGACTGGTGTAGTCGAACACGTCATAGATGCGCAGGCGCACTGCCGCGCTGTTGTCCAGGTGGAGTCCGTCGAACACCCGATCACCGATGCCGCTTTTCCACAGCAAGGCCGCCAGCACGGGCCCGGCAAAAATGAAAGCGGCCACCCCACCTACGATCGACAGGTACCCATAACGACCCTGGCCCAGTCCGCGCCAAAGGGTGCGGGCAGCGAACGCCAGCAGCGCGGCCGTGCCCAACACCACGCTGGCACGACCGCCAAAAGCGAGCAGCGCCAGCATGAACAGCGCAACGGCAGCCAGCTTGCCCGGCACCGCCATCGGCAGGTCGAGCATGGCCAGCAGCATGACGCAGGTGATCAGGCCATTTCCCAGCGGATGCCCAAGCAACGCACTGGCACGAAAGTCACCTCCAAACGTCAACAGCTTTCCGCTGATGTTGAGCGGGATGAAAGAACGCCCGGCCGCCGATTCACCCAGCGCGATCACGGCATTCAACAGCAGCAAGCCAAACATCAGTCGCAGCGCCTGCCGCCGTTGCTGGCCATCGAGCCGCAGCAGTACCAGTACGGCGATGGCAGGCATGACCAAGGCATCGATATAGAACGCCGCCCCAGAGCCGCCGTGACGCATCAATGCGTAGCCGCATACCGCCACCATGCAGCCCAGGTAGCTCATCAACAGCGGGTTGTCGCGCAATCGTTGCGCCAGGACGACCACCGGGTTGCCATCGGCCAGCAACGACAACAGCAAGGCCAGCGACATCAGGTAGGTCGCCGGATGAAACTTGAAGACGAAGCTGCCGTAGGGAAGCGAATAAGGAATTCCCATCGCGGTCAGCGCAGGCGCACTCACCGTGAGCTGGCAAGCCAAGGCGAGCAAAGCGCAGCGGTAGGCCCAGCGTGCCCGGTCATGCGTGTGCGCCGCCAGCAGCCGCCCGGCATTCATCGGCGGGCCGCCTTCAGCCCCAGTGCCGTGGTGGCTTCCGGATCGATATCGCCCGACGGTCGGCCTTCCACGTTGCTGCCGGTGGTGATGCCGAAGTCCGACGCGTAGTTCCAGATTGTCCAGCCCCAGCCGTTGGCCTCGGCTTCGGTGCGCACGTCGGCCAGCCAGCGGTAGCGCGAAATGGGTTCCACGTTGGCGCGGATCACGCCGAACTCACCCAGGCGAATCCGGGCGGCAGGATAGCGGCGCGCCCAGGCGAACAGCGGAGCCCAGGTCTGGCCTATCTCCGCCCGGCACCAGTCATCGCGCAGGTACTGGTTCATCTCGGCGATGCCCCGCTCCGTGTCGCCGCCACGGTCGATCCAGGGCTGGCGTCGGCGGGCCTGCTGCGCGGGATAGCGCATGTCGTGCCAATGGCCGGCCGTGGTCCACGGGACGTTGCGCATCCACGTCGCGCCCTGATGGGTAAAAATGCTGGGCGCGTAGAAATGAAAGCTGTAGAGCACGTTGGGGTCGTCGACCGGCGTGATCTCGATCAGGCCGTCGAGTGTTCCGGTCTTTCGACCGGTGATGACCACCGTGTGGTGCGGCAGGACCACGCGCACCGTGCGCAGCAACCGTTTCTGGAACCGACCCCAGCGCACGGCGCCGCCTACTCCCTGGTACTGCGGCTCGTTGAGCAACTCGATCGCCACATCGTCGGCCGGCGTCCGCCGCAGCTGCTTGGCCAACCATGACCACAAGCCGAGAAACGCTTCGGTGCCTTGCGGATCCACTTCGATGATCTGCTGGGTATCGTGATCCGGATGCATGTCGACGATCACATCCAGATCCGCCGAGCGTATTACCTCGATCGCCGACAGCAGCTTGGAGACGTCGGTCATGACTGCGCCCCGCCTGGGCGTCCAGCCCAACTGGACCGGATCGACGGGAAGCCGAACGTGGTCGAATCCCGCTGCGCGCAGGTCACGCAGCGACTGCACCGGTACCGCGCCGGTGGCGTAGGTATCCAGCCATTGGTTGAGATTGACGCCCCGCTTGAACTCGCCCGCCATGGCGGCCGGAGCGGCCACCGAACAAATGAGCAAACCCAGCAAGCGCGCAAGCAGTCCCATCACCGGTCTCTCCTGGGCAGCGAGGCCAACACCGGAATGCCCAGCTGGCGCTCCAACTGCCCCGGCAACTGGAAGCAGGTACGCAAGGCTTCGGACAGGAATGCCACCACCAGCGCCATGCCTACGCTGAAGAACAGCCCGACCAGCAGCAGTGGCTTGCGAACACTCGTGGACTTCCTCGGTTGACTGGCGTCCTGCAGCACGTTGACGTTGGTGCGGTCGCGCTGGCCGCGGGCCTCATCGACGCGTGCGCCCTCCAGCCTGCGTGCATAGTTGCCGTAGCTCTCTTCCATCAGCTTCTGTCGCAGGGCCAGCACATTGAAATGCGCCTGCTGGTCGGACAGCGCTTCGGCCCGCTGCTGGATCTGCTGCAACCGGACTTGCATCGCATCGCGCCCACCGGCCAGGGCGGACTCCTCCGATGCAGCGCGCATCAGGTCAAGCTCGGCCTGCTCCAGCACCTGGTTGCGTGCCGTGCGGACATTCTTGGGGGGATCCCGCTTCTGCTGGCTCAGGAACGACTCCGCGGCAGCCAGCTCCTTCCGCGCGTTCCGGACCAGGGGGTTGGTGTCCTGGTAACGGGCACTCAGCGCCTGCTCTTTCAGCCGCAGGTCGAGCAATTGCTTGGCCGTTTGCGGATCACCCAAGGACTCGCTGTACACGACCCGGTTGGCCGGAGCCTGCTTGCTCAACTCCCTGAGCCTGCCGGCGCGGGCGCGGGCGGCTTCGACTTGTTGACCACTGTCATTGAGGCGGAATTCGACCTCGTTGGCCTGCTGTACCAGCAGGCTCAACTGTTGCTCGTAATTGACAATGTCGTGCTCGCGCTTGAACTGCGCCAGGCCCGCCTCTGCCTCGGCCAGCCGCTGGCCGGCCTGCGCCAGCTGCTCACCGAGAAAACGCACGTGCACATCCGAGAACACGATGCGACGTCGCTCCAGATAGCTTTCCACCAAGGCATGCAACCCTTGCCGGGCGAGCCGGGGATCGGGATGGCGGAAGCTCAGCCGCAGCACGGTCGAGTCCTCGACCAATTCGGCGGAAAAGTCCTTGCCGATTCGTTCCACCGCTTTCTCGAGCATGACCGAGCGGTCGCCGTCGCCCTTTGCCAGCCGGGGATAGAGGCGGCTGAGCCCCACCCGCTGGATGGCGCCCCGAATGACCTCGCGGCTCGACAGGATCTCGGTTTCCGCGCTCAAGGTTTCCTCGCGACTGAAAGACATCGGCATCGCCGCGGTCGCGGCCCCGCTGGCCTCGGCGACGTAGACGTATTCCTGGCCAAGCCGGACCAACAGGCTCGCGTCGGAGGTGAAATGGCGCGGCACCAGGAACGAGGCAATCACGAACACTGCGAAGGTGGCCATGAAGGCACCCGCGATGCGCCAGCGATCCCGAAACAGGATCTCGAGCATCTCGCGAAGCGCGAACGGCCTGCGTCCGGCAAACGCCGCGGTGGGGGTCCCGGCGGCGGCCGCGCTCAAAGGCCCACCTCGCCGCTTACGTCGTAAGACAGGCTGATCGGCAGGTTCTTGCGCACGTACTGATCGACCCATCGGTTGACGCGTGAGATGTGCGACGGGGGCACCAGTACGACGTCGAACGGTTGCAGCACCGGGTCGACGACGGCCTTGCCACGCATCTGGCGGGCCACGTTGGTTTCGATGACGCGGGGCTTGCCGCTGGCATCGCGGCGCAGGATCAGCACCCGATTGGGGGCGGCGCTGTCGTTCATGCCCTGGGCGACAATGAGCGCGCGCAGCAGCGTCAGGCCGGGTGTGAGCGACTGCATGCCGGGCTGGCCCACCTCTCCGCCGATGAATACCTGCTGGCGGGCAAAGCCCTTTTCGATCTCCACCGACACATCGGGATCGCGAAGCTCCCCCGCATAGGCCGCCCGCAACCGCTGCGCGAACTGCTCCGGCGTCCACTCCGCCGCTGCAATGGCACCGATGAGCGGCAGGTTCACCTTGCCGTCCGGGCGCACGATGACCGTCTCGTCCAACTCCGGAACATAGAAGAACTTCAACGCCAGCGTATCTCCGGCGGTGATCCGGTAATCGTCCGTCGCTTCGCTGCGCGCATCGCGACCGTCCTGGGTAACCGGGATGTCCTGCGCAGCCGCGGTACCTGCGAGCAGGGTTGCCAGTACTGCCGTGAGAAGCATCGCGGGAAAGCTCGCGCGTCGCATGTACGACAACACGTGCTGCAGTAAGCGAAGGGCCGCGCGCGCCCTGTCCTGATGGAGATTCATCGAATGCATGGGGAGTAATGCCGCCAAACGACCACGATTGTCACGAACCCTGCCCGCCGGCTCCACCGGGAAACTGCATCGGTTCAATGCGCCGAGCGCGCAGACAACACCGCCGGCAGCGTGCGCAACAGGATCGACAGGTCCATCCACAGCGACCAGCTTTCGATGTACTGAAGGTCGAACTCAACCCGGCGTTGTATCTTCTCCACCGTGTCGGTCTCGCCGCGGTAGCCGTTGACTTGCGCGAGGCCGGTGATGCCAGGCTTGACCCGATGGCGGGACGCGTATTCTTCCACCGCATCTTCAAACAGCAGGTTGGCCGCCTTGGTCGCCGTGGCGTGCGGTCGCGGCCCGACCATCGACATGCTGCCCTTGAACACATTGAACAGCTGCGGCAACTCATCAAGGCTGGTCTTGCGTATGAACCGGCCGACCCGCGTCACCCGCGGATCATCGCGCGCGGTCTGCACGTCGGCGTGCTCGTCGCGCAGGTGGTGGTACATCGAACGGAACTTGTAGACCCCGATGAGGCGCTGGTTGTAACCGTAGCGCGCCTGGCGGAACAGCACCGGCCCGCGCGAGTCCAACTTGACCGCCAGCGCCAGCAGCACCATCAGCGGCGCCAATACCAGCAAGGCCAGGCCGGATAGCACGACGTCTTCGGTCCGCTTGATCAGCGATGCCCATCCTTGCAGCGGTGGCTCGGCGATCACGTACATGGGTGCACCGGCCATCGAGACCGAGGTCATGCGGCGCTGCGGCGCCCGCAACAGGTTCATGTCCGGTGCAAGCAGGACCTGTACCGGCCATCGGCGCAGGCGCTGCACACAGTCGTGGTAATGCTTGCCTGCCGTGGCAGGATGCGCCAGCAGGACCTGGTCCACGCGGCCTTCGCGCACCAGGGTTTCCAGGTGCTCCAGGCCGCCCAGGTAGGGCAATCGATGCGGTGGGAACAGATGGCGTGGGCGATCGTCGATGAACCCGACCAGGCCCGATCCGGCATCGGCGCGATCCAGCATGTAGTCCGCCAGGCGCAGGGCGTTGTCGTTCATCCCGAAGATGGCCGAGCGGCGGATGAATTTGCCGCGTCGCACCCGCCGTTGGAAAAACTGCAGCAATACCCATCGCCCGATCAGCAGCAGCGCCAGGCTGGCCAGGTACCAGGTGGTGAGTCCGTGGCGCGGCATCTGCACGGCCAGGTTGACCGACAGGGGCACCAACAACGGCAGGCAGAACGCCACCGTCCAGGCCGCCAGCGTGCGACCAATCAACAATCGGTTGCTGAGCAGGTCGAAGCCGTACAGGCCGAACAGGTTGGAAACAAGCACGCACAAGGTGCCCGCGGCCAGCGACAACACCAGGATCTGATCCAGGCCCGACGACGGCAACCGGGCCGTGGTCACACCCAGCAGCACGCCAGGCACCGCGGCAATCAGGAAATGCCCCAGGCGCACACCCAGGGTGGTGTAGCGCAGCGCAGTGGGCCGCGCAAAGGCGAAGATGCTCTCGGGAAAGCGCAGTCTCATGACTGTGTCTCGGCCGACAGGCCCGTCGCATGGGACGCGTGGTGGGAGGCGTCGCAAGCCTTGGCACATCGCCCGGTGCCAATGGCCCATGGGTTCGAATCAATCGTGGGCGTACGACGCGACAACGCCACGGCCGTGGCCGAACTGTCTCTGTTCACTGTGCGACCTCTGGAACATCCTGTTGCTGCCACTCCCGCGCGATCATCCGCCACAGGTCCGAACCGTCGTGTCGACTGCTTTTCGAGGCGGGTGCCGGGAATGCATGCAACCCCGGAGCCCGGAAACGTAAACGCCTGCACCTCCCGCGTGGTGATGCCGAGCGGTTCCCGATTCGGGACAAGGCGCGGCGTTCGCGGGACAGGTTGCTTTTATTGCGCGCGTCGGCGGCGCGTTCTATCAGGAATTTCAAAGACACCGGCGGACGCCGTCTTTTGCTCAGCCAACGTAATGCTGGCGTTACGCGGCCGTTAGGGATCGTCGAAATTTCGCTGGGTTTGACGACCTGGCCGTTGCGATCCGGCCGGTCGCCCGTGGCCTCCGACCGAAGGCGCCAAGCGCGAGACGATGAGAGGTGGCCACCACATGAGAATGATCCTGTGGGTGGCTCGCATCAGCTCGGCGCGAGGGCAGCGACGGTTACACTTCGCCCCATTGACATTCGATGCCCCGCTGCGCGGCCCGCCGCCGTCGCGCGCGGTGTCACTGGCGCCGCGATGAGGAATTGCGCATGACTGCACTGGCTCCCTTGCCGTGGATCTGGCCATTGGCCGGCGGGTTGCTGATCGGCCTGGCCGCTGGCACGTACCTGTTGCTATCCGGCCGTATTGCCGGGATTTCTGGATTGCTGGCACAGGCCACCGGCCTGGCGCGCGGCGGCGCGCAGGCATCGTCGATCTGGTTCGTACTCGGCTTGTGGCTGGGCACGCTCGCCGCCCTATCGTGGGTGCGGGAAATCACGGTGAGCGTGACCACGTCCTGGCCGCTGCTGGTCGTGGGCGGGCTGTTGGTCGGCTACGGGACGCGGCTGGGATCGGGCTGCACCAGCGGGCATGGCGTGTGCGGGCTGTCGCGCGCGTCGCCCCGCTCGATGGTGGCCACCGCCGTTTTCATGGGCACGGCATTGGCGACCGTGTACGTCGTCCGCCATGTCCTGGGAGCGCTGTCTTGAACCGTTGGATCGCCATGGCGTGCGGGATGCTGTTCGGCGTTGGCCTGGCCATCTCGGACATGATCAATCCGGCGCGCGTGTTGGCCTTCCTCGACGTGGCGGGCCGCTGGGATCCAGCCTTGGCCTGGGTCATGGGCGGCGCCCTGTTGGTGTCGGCAACGGCCTACCGCCTGCAGCGGTGCTTGCCTGCCCCGCTTCTTGGCGATGTTTTCCACGTGCCGCCACGCGGTCGCATCGATGCGCGGCTGCTGACCGGCGCGGGGTTGTTCGGCACAGGATGGGGCCTGGTGGGTCTGTGCCCGGGCCCTGCGGTGGCGGCACTGGTGACGCTGCAACCGCCGATCCTGGTTTTCGTTGCCGCGATGCTGGCCGGCATGGCACTGCATCGCTGGCAAGCAAGCGCCTAGCGGTCGGCGTCGCAGCCCTGTCGGGGGTAGGCCCGCAGATAGGCTTCCCACTGCTGCCGGTCATGAAGGTCCAGGCCGCGATCCCACACCGCACCCTGGAAATACACCAGCGGCTCGCCCGGACGAACGCGAACCAGCACGAGATGATTGTCGGCATCGTCCTGGAAACCGACCACGCGCTGGGGATCCACCAGCACCGCCGTGCCGATCGTGCCGTGCAGGGCGTCGGTCGGTTCCCAATAGGCCAGTAGCCCGGCGGCCCGATCCTGGGTCAGCACGCCCTGCCCGGCCACCGTGGCATGGCGATTGAGGCCGATGCCCACGATCAGCTCGTCGGGCCGGTTGGAGTACAGCGTGCTCTCGATGCGATTGAGCTGGGATCCCATCGCCAGGCTGACCCGCCGACGCTCCCGGACGTTGCGCGCCACGCCCACCGGCCACGGCGCGTAATCGAGTTCGAACACCGCGCATTCCGGTCCATCGTGAAGGATCCGGTACGCGTTGAAGTTGCGCGACACCCACAGCTTGTTGTCGTCCCAAATGCCCAGCCCACCGGCACCCCGAGAGCCGCCGACGTTGTAGAAATCCAGCCCCTCGCCCGAATCGACGTGGTACTGGCCGCCATGCAATTGGTTGTGCATGAAGGGATGGCGTACCCGCTTGACCCACACGTCGATGCCCGAGCCGGAAGGCGGCTCGGCTTTCTGCAACGCGGGGCCGTAGACACGGAAGGCGATGCGGTCGTTTTCCCACATCAGGTCATCCATGCGTTCCGGTACGAACTGCACGGTGGCTCGCGCAACACGCGCATCGGCGGTCGCTGGATCAGCGGTCATTGCATCGGCGGTGATTGCATCTGCGTTCGCTGGATCTGCCGTTACCGCCTCCGCCGTTGCGGCATTTGCCGTACCCAGCACGCAGGACAGCCCCCAGCCAAGTCCCCACCACGCGGCACGAACGGTCATCGGTGTCTGCTCAAGGGTGGGAAAGGGCGTTGAGTTGCGCGACTTCGGTGGCAGCCAGCAGGAAGGCGCCCACCCCGAACAGTTGACTGTCCTGGGCGTGCACCTGATCCGGGCCCACGCCGACCTGCTGCACCCAGCCAAG
>DASWQJ010000346.1:0-7184 GCA_036403795.1 Stenotrophomonas sp. | reverse complement strand
CCATGGTGGACATCGAGAAGTCGTCCAAGAAGATCGCCGAGATCATTTCGGTCATCGACGGCATCGCTTTCCAGACCAACATCCTGGCGCTCAACGCCGCGGTCGAGGCGGCACGTGCCGGTGAGCAGGGTCGTGGCTTTGCGGTGGTGGCTTCCGAAGTACGGACCCTCGCCCAGCGCTCGGCCAATGCGGCCAAGGAGATCAAGGGCTTGATCGACGACTCCGTCGGCAAGGTCGCCGATGGTTCGGCACTGGTCCGCAAGGCCGGCGACACCATGGGTGAGATCGTCGCCTCGGTGCAGCGCGTGACCGACATCATGGCCGAAATTTCGGCGGCCTCGCAGGAACAATCCGCCGGCATCGAGCAGGTCAACCAGACCGTAACCCAGATGGACGAGTCCACCCAGCAGAACGCCGCGCTGGTGGAGGAAGCCACCGCCGCCGCACGCTCGATGGAAGAACAGGCCGGTCACCTGGTACAGGTCGTGGGCACCTTCAGGACCGGCCAACGCACTGCAACACCGGCAACGCCAACGAAGCCGGACAAGGGGTCGGGACCGGCCCACGCCTCGCCGACCGCCCGGGGATCGACCCCGCAGCGCGGGGTAGCCGGCGCGCCGCGGTTGGCCAGCAGCGGTGGCGACTGGCAGACGTTCTAAGCGCTGTCGATGCCATGAGAGCCCCGCCCCCGCGCGGGTTTCTTTTGCCGTGTCGAGCTCGCCCGTGCAGCCGGCTGCAGCACAGCGAAATGAATGGGACCGACGTCAAACTTCGCATTATTTGCCGAAAAAATAGCCATTTCCTACTCAATCCTGCCCGCCGGCATGCCGCTAAAGCAGGACACACCTTGTCTTACCCGTACGGACCCCTGCCATGAAAACGCCCCGCCTTTTCGCCAGCGCCATGTCGAACCTGCCGCTCAAGCGCAAGTTTCTTACCCAGACCCTGCTGGTCGCGGTGGGCATCGTTGCGTTGGCGATCGTGGCCGCGCGCATGCAATACCTGGATCTCACGCACACCCGCCAGAACGACCTGAAAGCCCGCGCGGAAATGGCGCTCGGCGTGATCGACAGCTACGCCGAGCGTGCACGCCGGGGCGAGATGGACGAAGCACAGGCCAAGCGCAATGCACTGGCGGCGGTGGCCACGTTACGGGCCAACGAGGGCGTGGACTATTTCTACGTCACCGACCAGGCCCCGACGATGCTGATGCACCCCACGCGTCCTGATCTGACCGGCAAGCCGCTCACCGATGTGCTCAGCCCCGATGGCCAGCGCATCTTCCCCGCCTTCGTGCGCGTGGCGCAGGCCGGCGGCGGCTACGTCGACTACCAGTGGGCCAAGCCGGGCCGCAAGGATCCGGTCGACAAGACGTCCTATGCCACCCTGTACAAGCCCTGGGGCTGGGTGGTCGGAACCGGCGTGTACCTGGACGATACTCAATCCCAGGCCATGACCTTCACCGTGATCATGGCCGTGGCCGGCGGCATCGTCGTGCTGCTGAACCTGGGGCTGGGATGGCTCATCGGTGGCTCGGTCCTGGTGCCGGTCAGCCGTGCGCTGGCAGCGCTCAAGGGCGTATCGGCCGGCAACCTGCACGTGCACGTCGGCCGCCGCGGGCGCGACGAGGTCGGGCAAATGCTGCAGGCCGTCGACGACATGCAGGGCCAACTGCGCAACGTGATCGAAGCCCAGCAGGAGATCGGCCGCCAGCATACCGCCGGCCACATCGGCTACCGCATGCCCAGCGACGGTTTCCAGGGCGAGTTCGCCGGCATGATCGAAGGCGTCAACGTACTGGTAGCCAGCCACATCGAGGTCAAGATGCGCGTGGTCGAACTGGCCAAGCGCTATGCCATCGGCGACCTGTCCGAAGCCATGGAGGCGCTGCCCGCCGAAAAGGGCGTGATCAGCGACGCGATCAATGGCGTGCGCGCTTGCTTGTTGTCGATCAACCACGAGATCAAGACGCTGGCCCAGGCCGCGGCCGCCGGTGACTTCTCGGTGCGCGGCGACCAGGCCCGTTTCCAATTCGATTTCGCGACCATGGTCGGCGACCTCAACGCCATGATGACCGTCAGCGACCTCAACCTGGGCAAGCTGTCCGCGTTGTTGCGGGCCATTGCAGACGGCGACCTTACCGCGCGCATGGACGGGCAGTTCCACGGCGTGTTCGCCCGCATGCGCGACGACGCCAACGCCACCGTGGCGCAGCTGACCGACATCGTCGGCCGCATCCAGGGCGCCTCGGCCAGCATCAACCAGTCCGCCAGCGAGATCGCCAACGGCAACAACGACCTGTCACGCCGTACCGAACAGCAGGCCGCCAACCTGGAAGAAACCGCCGCCTCGATGGAGGAGCTCACCTCCACCGTCAAGCAGAACGCCGAACACGCGCGACAAGCCAATCAGTTGGCGATCGGCGCCGCCGGCGTGGCCTCGCAAGGCGGCGTGGTGGTGGGCCAAGTGGTCACCACCATGGGCGATATCGAACGCTCCTCCAAGAAGATCGCGGAAATCATTTCGGTCATCGACGGCATCGCTTTCCAGACCAATATCCTGGCGCTCAATGCCGCGGTGGAAGCCGCCCGCGCCGGCGAACAGGGCCGTGGTTTTGCCGTCGTGGCCAGCGAAGTGCGCCATCTGGCACAGCGTTCGGCCAATGCCGCCAAGGAGATCAAGGGCCTGATCGACGAGTCCGTGGGCAAGGTCGCCGACGGCTCGGCGCTGGTCCACCAGGCCGGCGAAACGATGGGCGAAATCGTCGCCTCGGTGCAGCGCGTGACCGACATCATGGCGGAGATCTCGGCTGCTTCCCAAGAACAGTCCGCCGGCATCGAGCAGGTCAACCAGACCGTGACCCAGATGGACGAGACCACCCAGCAGAACGCCGCGCTGGTCGAAGAAGCCACCGCTGCGGCACGTTCAATGGAAGAACAGGCCGCCGAATTGCGCGAGGCGGTATCCCAGTTCCAGCTCACGAACACCAGCACGCCTTCGCGCCCGTCCCACGTGCGTCGCACGGCCCCGCTGGCTGCCTGAGCCGCGGCGGAGAACCTCGCCCTGCCCTCGCCATGGGAGGGCTTGCGCGTTGACAGAGCAGGGGCGATCCAGCGGGCTCCGGCAGGGGGCTGGCGTCCCTCCCGCGACCGGCACCCCACCGGCGCTGCACGCCCCGCGTCCCGCGATGCGCCAGGCCGGATTCGACGCGATGCTCGCGACACGGTGTGACGCACCCTACAATTCCGCGCCGCGCGGCCGATACTCCTCCGGAGCGACACGAGGGTTGGCCGCTCCCCGTCTACCGCAACGAACAAGGGTCCCATGTCTTCAGGCGATACCCGCGACCCGCCGCTCCAGCCGTCCGAGCCGGCCGAGGGCGACGACCGCTATCTGGTGCGCAATGCGCGCCAGGTGCGCGCGCTGCTGCGCGGGCTGATCGAACAGCGGTCGCTGGTCAGTGCCCACGTCGGCGGTCGCGACCAGTCCTTCCCCAGCGCCGTGCTGGAGGTGGATGAAGACGAAGGCTGGCTGCTGCTCGATGGCAGCCCAAACGAATCGTCCAACCGCGCAGCGGCAGTCGCCAGCCATCTGCTGTGCTTCGCCCAGCTGGACCGGGTGCGTATCCGCTTTCGCCTGGATCACGTCGAGCGGATCGAGCACCAGGGTCACGTGGCCTTTCGCGCGCCCCTGCCCGCCAGCCTCTACCACCAGCAGCGTCGTGAGCATTACCGACTCGAAACGCCCATCACCGATGCGCCCACCTGTGTGATCCACCCCGATCACCCGGACCACGCCGACGAGGCGGACGCGAGCCAACCCCTGCGCCTGCGGGTGATCGACATCAGCGGCGGCGGCATGGCGGTCAGCCTGCCGGTCGGCGCGCCGCTGCTCGACGTCGGACGCACCTATCGCCGCGGCGAGCTGCTCCTGCCCGAACACCCCGCCATCCCGGTCGCCCTGGTGGTGTGCAGCCAGGCCCGCTACACCCTGCCCAACGGCGCGGAGAGCTACCGTGCGGGGCTTCGCTTCGAGGCACTGCCCCGCGGCGCCGACGAGGCGATCCAGCGCTACATCTTCCGCGTCGATCGCCAGCGCAGCGCCCGTAAAAGCGGCGTCTTCTGAGCACCGGCGCGGTGCCAAGGCAGCGCCGGGCCATCTCCGATTAAAGTTCGCCCCGCTCCGGCCGATCTTGGCGTTGTGCCCAACGCCCGACGCAAAGCGTCCGCCCGGAGTTCCGATGAACGATAAAAAGCCTTCCGCCGGCAACGGCGGTGAATTCCTCAGCTTCGCCCTGGGCGAAGAGCATTACGGGGTCGATATCCTCAAAGTGCAGGAGATCCGCGGTTACGACGCGGTGACCCGCCTGCCCGACGCGCCCGACTACATCAAGGGTGTGATCAATCTGCGCGGCACCATCGTGCCGGTGATCGATCTGCGCCTGAAGCTGCGCCTGAAAGAAGCGCGCTACGACGCCTTCACCGTGATGATCGTGCTCAACGTCGAAGACCGCGTGGTGGGCATCGTCGTGGACAGCGTCTCGGACGTTATCCCGCTGCTGGAAGAGCAGATCCGCCCGACCCCCGAGTTCGGCGCCGCCGTCGACACCCGCTTCATCTCCGGCATCGGCACGCAGGACGACCGCATGCTGATCCTGCTCGACATCGAAACACTGCTCGACAGTGCAGACCTTTCTCCGCACGACCACGCCCTGGCCGAGGAAGCTGCCTGACGCCACTGTCGGGGCCACCCCGACAGCAGGCCGCTGCATGCCGCAAACCGCGGCACGCATCACGGATCCAATGCCTCAAGTTGCGTGGGCGCTCGCCGATAGCTGCTGCAAGGCCCATGCAACGCGATCTACCACACACCTTTCCCCGGGCCGTACCAGAACTGGAGATACCCCATGAAGTCGCTGTTCTCGCTGATTCCCGTCCTCGCCCTGGCTACCTTGTCGGCCGATGCACTGGCCCAGTCGCAGGAAATGATTCCGCCGGAAATGGCCACCCGCTTCGTCGGCAAGGACGGCATGGTCTGCGGCAAGGTCGAAAAGGCCAAGTTCGCCCAGAGCTCCGAGGGTGAGCCCACCTTCCTCTACATGGGTGGCATGTTTCCGCGCCACACTTTCTCCGCGCGCATCGACGGCGCCAACCGCGGCAAGTTCTCCTTCGCCCCGGAAACGCTGGAAGGCAAGGACGTCTGTGTGATCGGCAAGATCCAGCGCGATGCCTCGCGCGCCGAAATCGAAGTCAGCTCGCCGGCCAGCCTGAAGCTGGCAACGATCAAGTAAGCCTGCAAGCCAACACCGCGGTGCGCCCTGGTGGCGCATCGCGGACGGGCCACATCGCCCGCGCATCGTCACTGGAAGAGGAATCGCGTCCATGCATTGGATCAATAAACAGAAACTCGGCCCCAAGCTGATGCTGACCTTCGGCATCGTGATGGTCATCATGCTGATCCAGGGCGTCATCGCCTACGCGGGGCTGGCCAAGCTCAACGGTGTGACGCGCAACCTCGCCGGCAATACCATGTCCAGCGTGCGCGAGGCCGGTGAGCTGCGCGGCATGCTGGGCGAATACCGCAACTCCGCTTACCAGCAGCTGGTCCGCGCCAGCGACAGCGTCAAGCAAGACGCCAAGGCCAACGCCGCGTTGCTGAACAAGCAGATCGACAAGACGATCAAGGACTATCCGCGCCTGCTTGAAGGCGACGAGCAAAAGAAACTCTTCAACAAATTCGTGAGCGACTGGAAGAAGGCCTCGGCCTCCTACGCCAGCGTCAATGAGATGGTGGAGCTCAACCTCCCCGACGACGCCGTCGACACCTTCGTCAGCGAAACCCGCACGTTGCACCTGGCCGCGCAGGATTCGCTCAACAAGCTCATCGCCGAAGACAACCGCCTGGCACAGGCTGCGCGCGAGAACGCCGAGACGGTGCACACCACCTCGGTGGTACTGACCCTGGTCATGGTGCTCGCCGGCATCGCCGGCGGCCTGGGCCTGGCCTGGTGGTTCGCCGCCGTGCTGGTGCGCAATATGCGCGGCGCCGTGGCGGTGGCCACCGACGTGGCCGGTGGCAAGCTCGACGGCCATATCGATGCCAGCGCCTCCGACGAAGTGGGCGACCTGATGCGCTCGCTGCTGCGCATGCAGCGCGACCTCAAGGAACGCACCGAGCGCGACCAGGCCGTGGCCGCCGAGAACCTGCGCATCCGCACCGCGCTGGACAGCTCCTCCACCGGCATGATCATCACCGACCCGGCGCTCAACATCGTCTATGCCAACCCGGCGCTCAAGCAGGTCATCGACGCCCACGCCGACGATTTCCGCAGCAGCCTGCCCAGCTTCGACGTAGACGCCTCGCTGGTCGGCCAGCACGTCAACACGATGGAATCCACCGGCCAGGTCGATGCCAAGCTGGTCGCCCAGCTGGAAAAGACCGGTTTCGCCCGCCGCGAAATGCGTTATGGCGACACCCACATCGCGCAGACCATCTCGGTCATCCGCGATGCCGAAGGCCATTCGGTCGGCACCGTGTGCGAGTGGCGCGACCGCAGCATCGAAGTGCAGGTCGAGGAAGAAGTGGCGCGCATCGTGCAGGCCGCGGCCGCCGGTGACATGGCCGGACGCGTGGCCCTGGACGGCAAGGAAGGTTTCTTCCTGCAGCTGGCCCAGCAACTCAACGGCCTGCTGGACGCCAACGGCGGCACGATCGAACAGGTTTCCGGCCTGTTGGCGGCGCTCTCGCAGGGTGACCTGACGGTGCGCATCCACGGCGACTTCCAGGGCGTATTTGCCCGCATGCGCGACGACGCCAATGCCACGGCCGAGCAGCTGGCCGACATCGTCAGCCGGATCAAGCAGTCTTCCATTGCCATCAACTCCGCTGCCGGCGAGATCGCCTCGGGCAACAGCGACTTGTCGCGTCGCACCGAACAACAGGCCGCCAACCTGGAAGAAACCGCGGCCTCGATGGAGGAACTCACCTCCACCGTGCGCCAGAACGCCGAACACGCCCGCCAGGCCAACCAGCTCGCCATCGGTGCGGCCGGCGTCGCCTCGCAGGGTGGCGAAGTGGTGGGCAAGGTCGTCACCACCATGGTGGACATCGAGAAGTCGTCCAAGAAGATCGCCGAGATCATTTCGGTCATCGACGGCATCGCTTTCCAGACCAACATCCTGGCG
>DASWQJ010000345.1:0-4356 GCA_036403795.1 Stenotrophomonas sp. | reverse complement strand
CGGGCAACAGCGACCTGTCACGCCGTACCGAACAACAGGCCGCCAATTTGGAAGAAACCGCCGCCTCGATGGAGGAGCTCACCTCCACCGTCAAGCAGAACGCCGAACACGCCCGCCAGGCCAACCAGCTCGCCATCGGCGCGGCCGGCGTGGCCTCGCAAGGTGGCGAGGTCGTGGGCCAAGTGGTCGCGACCATGAGCGATATCCAGAAATCCTCCAAGAAGATCGCCGAAATCATTTCGGTCATCGACGGCATCGCTTTCCAGACCAACATCCTGGCGCTCAATGCCGCGGTGGAAGCGGCGCGGGCGGGCGAACAGGGTCGTGGTTTTGCCGTCGTGGCCAGTGAAGTGCGCCACCTGGCCCAACGTTCGGCCAACGCCGCCAAGGAGATCAAGGGCCTGATCGACGAGTCCGTGGGCAAGGTCGCCGATGGCTCGGCACTGGTGCACAAGGCCGGCGCCACCATGGGCGAAATCGTCGCCTCGGTGCAGCGCGTGACCGACATCATGGCCGAGATCTCGGCTGCTTCCCAAGAACAGTCCGCCGGCATCGAGCAGGTCAACCAGACCGTGACCCAGATGGACGAGACCACCCAGCAGAACGCCGCGCTGGTCGAAGAAGCCACCGCCGCAGCACGTTCAATGGAAGAACAGGCCGGCGATCTCGCGCAAGCCGTGGCGATCTTCCGCACTGCTCGTGAAAATGCATCACCGACCGCGGTGGTTCCGCTGCGCCGGGTACGCTGATACCGCGCTTTCGACGGCTAGTTTTACCGTCCAGCCGGCGCCCGATTCCTGGGCGCCGGTTTCGTTTGTGGCCGGCTAAAACGCCAACACGTCCACGCGACGCAGGTCACCTCGAAAAGCTGTCGGTTTGCAATCCCTGACTCGCCGCAAAGATGAACTCGTTGGCAGTCAAAGTGGGCATTGTTTCAAGAATGAGACGGCGCGGTCGTTAGAAATCTCGGCTCGGCGATTGCGCCGACGCGCGCAGGCCATCGGCCGACGCCCTCCCACTCAGCGAACAGGTTTCCATGAAGTTCTCCCTCACGATCCTGGCTGGTTCCCTGGCACTGGCCCTGCCCGCCTGCGCGTTTGCGCAGGACGATTCGATGTTTTCCTTCAGCGGCTTCGGCACGGTGGGCGCGGCCCATTCGAGCGAACGCAAGGCGGATTTCACCTCTGATTTCCAGGCCGAAAAAGGCGTCGGCGCCAGCCATCGCACCTCGTTCAATCCTGACAGCCGCTTGGCCTTGCAGGTCGATGCGCGGTTCAGCGACGACTTCAGCGCCGTCGTGCAAGTGGTCAGTGAGTACGCAGTCGACGACTCGTTCTCGCCCACCTTCTCGCTGGCCCACCTGAAGTACCGCGTCTCTCCTGCGTTGACCGTGCGCCTGGGCCGCATCAACGCGCCGTTTTACATGCTCTCCGAGTACCAGCGCGTCGGTTACGCGACGCCGTGGGTGCGTCCGCCCTACGAGGTCTACAACTACCTGCTGCAGATGGACGGCGTCGAGGGTAGCTACGGCTTCAATATCGGCGATACCGCATTGGCCCTGCAGGCCTTCTATGGCCATGTGGACTCCGAAACGGTGGACGTCAATGGCTTCCGCGGCCTCGGGCTCACTGCCGAGCACGGGTTTTCCAGCTATCGCGCCAGCTATATCCGCGGCAACGTGCAGTACTCCAGCGACAGCATCGATGCCCTGTTCAACCTCTACAACCGCCTGATGCCCCAGGTCGCCTCGCGCCTGGATCCGCGCGAGATGCAAGGCAGCTTCACCGGCCTGGGCTATGCCTATGATCCGGGTAACTGGTTCGTGCGCGCCGAGGCCATCCAGGCCGACTACGCGCCATCGCTGGCCGGCAAGACCGTGTCCGGCTACGTGAGCGGCGGCTATCGCTTCGGCAAGCTCACCCCGTCACTCACCTTTGCCCACGTGGATGTGAGCGACCAGAACGCGCCGGGCGCACTGGATCGGCTGGGCCTGCTCAACCAGGCCGTGGCGCAGAACAACGCCTCCCGCCACAGCTACACCGCGTCACTGCGCTGGGATGTGGTCGAGAGCATCGACGTCAAGTTGCAGGCCAGCCACGTCAAGAACCACGCCGGTGCCTATGGCGATCTGGCCAATTTCCAGCCGGGTTTCCAGCCGGGTCGCAGCTACAACCTGATCTCGGCCTCGGTCGACTTCGTGTTCTAAGGAGCCGTCCATGAATGCTTACAAGATGTTCGCGGGACCGGCCCTGGCCGCCCTGGTGGTGCTCTCCGCTCCGGCCCGCGCCGAGGTGGTGGTCGTGATGTCGGCCAAGGCCGGCGTCGACAGCCTGTCGCAATCGCAGGTGTCGCAGATCTTCCTGGCCAAGTCGAGCAGCCTGCCCGGTGGTGGCGAAGCCACGCCGGTCGACCAGGAGGAAAGCGCCGCTGTGCGCGAGGAGTTCTACAAGAAGGTGGCCGGCCGCGACGCGGCCCAGCTGAAAGCCTACTGGTCGCAGCTGATGTTCACCGGCAAGGCGCAACGTCCCAAGCGCGTGGCCAGCGACGATGCCGTGAAGAAGGCCGTTGCCGCCTCGCCGGGCAGCATCGGCTACATCAACGCCACCGCGGTCGATGCCAGCGTCAAGGTTGTATTCAAGCCCTGACCCGGCAAACCCGCACCGCCCGTTCCGCCGCCAGCCCCCTCGGGAATCGATCATGAAGCGCCTGCTGTCCCTGCCGTTGTTCTGGAAAATCCTCGCGCCTGCCGCGCTGTCGATTTTTTGCCTGCTTGGCTACGTGACTTTTTCCACCACGGTGTTCCATCGCAACAACGGCCGCCTCGAAGCCGTACGCGACGTGCACTTCCCGGTGCTCGATGCGATGACGCGCAACGTCGCCGCGTTGGACAAGTTGATCAACGGCCTCAACGGGGCAGCGGCTGCGGGCGATGCGGACATGCTCGAAGCCACCGCCCCGGTGGCCGCACAGATCCACGCTTCTTATGTGAAGCTGGGCAAAATCGACCCCGAGCACGCTGGCGAGATGGCTCGACTCGGCAAGGAGTTCGACGCGTATTACCAAGCGGCCCACGGCGTGGCGCAAGCCTTCGTCAGCCAGGCCGAGCCCGATCCGACGCAAATGGAAGCCATGGCAAAGGGGCTGGAAACCTATCGCCAGAATATGCAGTCGATGCAAAAAGCCGCCGACCTTCGATTCCGTGGCACCGTCGAGCAGGCAGTGCAGACTTCGGTCAGCGCCAGTCTGGGCGGAATGATCCTGGGCGTGCTCGGCGCGCTGGCTTGTGTGGTGTTCGGGTGGCTGGTGGCACGTGCCATCAGCCGTCCGCTGAAACAGGCGATCGCCACCGCTCAGTCGGTGGCGCAGGGTCGCCTGGATGAGCGCCTGGATGGCCAGGTCGCACTGAAGACCGGTGACGAATGCGTCCAGTTGTTGCAAGCGATGGCCGACATGCAGCATCAGTTGCGTCGCGTCATCCAGGCCCAGGTGGAGATGGAGCGCCAGCATGAGGCCGGCGCGATCAGTTACCGCATTCATGCCGCGGAATTTCCCGGTGAATTCGGCACCATGGTCGAAGGAACCAACACGCTGGTCGCCAACCACATCGCAGTGAAGATGCGAGCGGTCGAGCTGATGCAGCGCTATGCCATTGGCGATCTCGCCCAGGGCATGGAAACGCTGCCAGGCGAAAAGATCGTCATCACCCAGGCCATCAACGGGGTGCGGGAAAGCCTGCTGGGTATCAATGGCGAGATCAAGCGACTGGCCCAGGCCGCGGCCTCTGGCGATTTCAGTGTTCGTGGCGATGCAAGCCGCTTCGAATACGACTTCGCGGCGATGGTCGACGACTTCAACGCGATGATGGTCGATAGCGATCGCAACCTGGGCAAACTGTCGTCACTGCTGAAGGCCATTGCCCAGGGCGACCTCACCGCGCAGATGGAGGGTCAGTTCCACGGGGTATTTGCACTGATGCGCGACGACGCCAATGCCACCGTGGCGCAGTTGACCGACATCGTGGGCCGCATCAAGCAATCTTCGGTGGCGATCAACTCGGCAGCCGGCGAAATCGCTGCAGGCAACGGTGACCTGTCGCGTCGTACCGAACAGCAGGCCGCCAACCTGGAAGAAACTGCGGCCTCGATGGAGGAACTCACCTCCACCGTCAAGCAGAACGCCGAACACGCCCGCCAAGCCAACCTGCTGGCCATCGGCGCGGCCGGCGTCGCCTCGCAGGGTGGCGAAGTGGTGGGCAAGGTCGTCACCACCATGGTGGACATCGAGAAGTCGTCCAAGAAGATCGCCGAGATCATTTCGGTCATCGACGGCATCGCTTTCCAGACCAACATCCTGGCG
>DASWQJ010000344.1:0-8307 GCA_036403795.1 Stenotrophomonas sp. | reverse complement strand
CAGGATGCTCGGTGCGCTGGCCGGGTTGGTCAACGGGCCGAGGATGTTGAAGATCGTGCGCACGCCCATTTCGGCGCGCACCGGGGCCACGACCTTCATCGCCGGGTGATGCACCGGTGCGTACATGAAGCCGATGCCGGATTGGTCGATGGCCTGGGCAACCTGCTCCGGTTGCAGCTCGATGTGCGCACCAAGGGCCTCGAGCACATCGGCGCTGCCGGACTTGGAGGACACGCTGCGATTGCCGTGCTTGGCCACGCGTGCACCGGCCGCGGCCGCCACGAACATCGAACAGGTGGAGATGTTGAAGGTGTGGGAGCCATCGCCGCCGGTGCCGACGATGTCGACCAGATGCGTGCGGTCGGGCACCTCCACGGTGCGGGAAAACTCGCGCATCACCTGGGCCGCACCGGCGATCTCGCCGACGGTTTCCTTCTTGACCCGCAGGCCGGTGAGGATGGCAGCGACCATGACGTTGGAGACTTCGCCGCGCATGATCTGGCGCATCAACCCGACCATTTCGTCGAAGAAGATCTCGCGGTGTTCGATGGTGCGCTGGAGCGCTTCCTGGGGGCTGAGGATCATGTCGGTTCCTGCGGATGACGGCATGGCGATGCGGCGAGGTTCAGAGCGGGCGATCGAGGAAATTGCGCAGCAGCGCGTGGCCATGCTGGGTGAGGATGGACTCGGGATGGAATTGCACGCCTTCGACCGGATGCGTGCGGTGTCGCAGGCCCATGATTTCTTCCATCGAGCCGTCCGGGTTTTCGGTCCAGGCGGTGATCTCGAGTGCTTCGGGCAGGGTTCGCTTGTCGACCACCAGCGAGTGGTAACGCGTGGCCTCGTAGCGGTCTGGCAGGCCGGCGAATACGCCCTTGCCTTCGTGGCGGATGGGCGAGGTCTTGCCGTGCATGATGTTGCCGGCCCGAATCACATCGCCGCCGTACGCCTGGCCGATGCCCTGGTGGCCGAGGCAGACGCCGAGGATGGGCGTGGTGGCACCGAGCTTTTCGATGAGCTGCAGGGAGATCCCGGCCTCGTTGGGCGTGCAGGGGCCGGGCGAAATGACGATGCGCTCGGGCTGCAATGCGGCGATCTGCTCGACCGTCATCGCATCGTTGCGCACCACCATGACCTCGGCGCCCAGCGCCTGCAGGTACTGCACCAGGTTGTAGGTAAAGCTGTCGTAGTTGTCGAGCATCAGGAGCATGGTGGTATCTCGTGTCTCGGCGCCTGGCGCCGCGTGCATTGGGTTCAGCAGGACCGAAGCGTGGCGAAATCGCGGACCAGCGTGTCCACCATCGCGGCCGTGGTCGCCCAGGAGGTGACGAAGCGGATGACGATGTTTCCATCGGTGCGCACTTCCCAGCGTTCGAAGTCGTAGCGCTGCGCGAGCGCGTCGAGTTGCGACGGCGTGACCGCGATGAACTGCTGGTTGGTGGGCGAGGCGACGACGAATTGCGCGCCGGCTGCCTGCAGGCCATCGCGCAACCGCTGCGCCATGCGGTTGGCATGGGCGGCCAGCGCGAAGAACAGATCGTCTTCGAACAGCGCGGCGAACTGCACGCCGAGCACCATGCCCTTGGCCAGCAACGCGCCACGCTGCTTGAGCAGGTAGCGGAAATCGGCTTGCAGGGCCGGCGTAACGATGACCAGGGCCTCGCCCATCAGCGCGCCGTTCTTGGTGCCGCCGATATAGAAAGCGTCGGTCAAGGCGGCGATGTCCGCCAGGGTGAGGTCGTTGCCCTCTGCCGTCAGCGCCGCGCCCAGGCGCGCGCCATCCAGGAACAGCCACAGGCCGTTGGCGCGGCAGAAGATCGACAGCGCCTGCAGTTCGGCACGGGTGTAGATCGTGCCGAGCTCGGTGGTGTTGGACACATAGACCAGTCGCGGTTGCACGAGATGTTCATTGTCGTGCGTGGCCAGCACCGGCGCGATGGCCTGGGGAGTGAGCTTGCCGTCGGCCACCGGCACGGTCACCACCTTGTGGCCGGTCAGTTCGATGGCGCCGGTTTCATGGACGGCGATGTGTCCGCTTTCGGCCGCGATCGCGGCTTGATGCGGACGCAGGAAGGCGCCCGACGCGGTGAGGTTGACCTGGGTGCCGCCGGACAGCAGATGTACGTCGGCCTGCGGGCACGCGCATGCCGTGCGAATGAGATCGGCGGCCCGCTGGCTGTGCCGGTCCAGCCCGTAGCCGGCGTTCTGCTCGCTGCTGGCGGTGGCCAGCGCCTGCAGCAGGCGCGGATGCGCACCTTCGCTGTAGTCGTTGCGAAACCCGATTCGTGCGGCGTGGGCGCTTGCGTCCATCACAGCCCCTTGGCCGCTTGGGCGACGGCACGGAACAGCGCGCGCCCCTTGTTCATGGTCTCTTGCCATTCGGCATCGGGATCGGAGTCGTAGACCACGCCGCCACCGGCCTGTACGTAGAGATGGCCGTCCTGGATGACCGCGGTGCGGATGGCAATGGCGGTATCGGCGTCGCCGTGCCAGCCGATGTAGCCGACCGCACCCGAGTAGACATTGCGCCGCATCGGCTCCAGCTCCTGGATGATCTCCAGCGCGCGGATCTTGGGCGCGCCGCTGACGGTGCCGGCGGGAAAGGTGGCGCGCAGCACGTCGCTGTAGTTCAGGCCGGCCTTCAGCCGCCCGGTGACTTCGCTGACGATGTGCATGACGTGGCTATAGCGCTCGATGACGAACTGCTCGCCGACTTCGACGGTACCCGGTTCGCTGACGCGACCGACGTCGTTGCGACCCAGGTCGATCAGCATCACGTGTTCGGCACGTTCTTTCGGATCGGCCAGCAGTTCGGCCTCCAGCGCCAGATCTTGCTCTGGCGTGGCGCCGCGCGGGCGCGTGCCGGCAATGGGGCGCACGGTGACCACGCCGTCGCGCAGCCGCGCCAGGATTTCCGGCGAGGAGCCAACCACCTGGGTGCCGCCTACGTCGATGTAATACATGTACGGCGAAGGATTCAACGCCCGCAGCGCGCGATACACATCGATGGGCCGCGCACGGAAAGGCACGCGCAGGCGCTGCGAGGGCACGACCTGGAAGATGTCGCCGGCGCGCACGTATTCCTGCGCCTTGCGCACCACGTCGTGGTACTGCTCGCGGGTGAAGGACGAGCGGAAGTCCTGCTCGTCGATGGCGTCGGAGACTTGCGACTGCGGATAGCCCGCACCGGCCTGGCGCAGGCGATGCGCCAACTCATCCAGCCGGCGGTTGGCGCGCGCCCAGGCCTGCGGCTGGCGCGGATCGGCATGCACGATGAGGTACAGGCGGCCCTTGAGATTGTCGAACACGGCCAGCTCTTCGGAGAGCATCAGCAGGATGTCCGGCGTGCCGAGTTCGTCGGGCTTGTCGCCGGCGGCCAGGCGCGGCTCGATGTACTGGATGCACTCGAAGCCGAACCAGCCGACCAAACCGCCGGTGAAGCCCGGCAGGCCTTCGAAACGCGGCACCGAATGCTGGGCGCGCAGGGCTTCGACTTCGGCCAGCGGATCGTCGACGTGCCGCGTTTCCACGACTTCGCCCAGCTCGCTCACTTCCAGGGTGTGGTCGCGGAAGCTGAAGACCTTGCGCGCGGGCAAGCCGATGATCGAGTAGCGACCGAAGCGTTCGCCGCCTTCGACCGATTCGAACAGGTAGGTGTAGGGGCCGTCGGCGAGCTTGAGGTAGACCGAAAGCGGCGTGTCCAGGTCGGACAGCACTTCGCGGACAACGGGAATCAGATTGTAGGTGCCAGTGTCGAGGCCTTCAGCGGCCTGGAGCTGGAACTGCTCGGCAGAGATCAAGACGACTTTCCTTCCGGGAGGCGGTGGCGGGACGGACGACGGCAACGGGCCACCATCGCCACCAGCGGCGAGCGGAAGAGAAGGTATGCGGGGTCGTCTGATTGGACACGGACGCACTTTACCGCAACTGCAGCGCCTGTGTGGCCGTCGTATCGACCGAAACGATCCGTCGGCCAGCCATCGGCCGGGCGTCGGTCAACCCAGCAGTGGGCAGTCCGGCGGCAGGTGCATGCGCAACCGGCGGGGCACGCAATCGATGCGGAAATGGCGGGCGTTTTCGGGCTCGCCATCCAGGTTGAGGGTGATCGGATCGAGAGATTCGATTTCCAGCCAGGGCAGTCGCGCGCGCACCGCGACCCGCTCAAGGGCGGCCTGCTTGCCGCCGGTGACCAGGGCACCGAGGGTGCCGGCCACTTCGCCGGTCAGTTCCGGGATGAGGGTCAAATCCAGCAGGCCGTCGTTGATCAAGGCGTCCGGGCACAACGCCTGGCCTCCGCCGGCCTGGCGGCCGTTGCCGATGCCCAGCGCGATGAACGCCCCTTCCCAAGCGAAATCCGGGCCGTGGAGGCGTGCCTGCACCGGCTCGATGCGGCCCAGCCGCGACAGGCCGGTGACCAGGTAGGCCAGTCCGCCGAGCAACTGCTTGAGTCCCTCGTCGGTTTCCACGGTTACCTGGGTGCCGAAGCCGCCACTGGCCACGTTCGCGCACCACATCACATCGGTGCCCGCGCGCATGCGCAACAGATCGATGGGTTGCGCGGAACATTGCGCGATCAATTCGAGCGCGGCTTCGGACTCTGCCGGCACGCCGGCGGCGCTGGCGAAATCGTTGGCGGTGCCCAGCGGCACCAAGCCCAGGCTAGGCAGCGCGTCGGCCGATTCGTCGCGATGGGCGAGCGTGGTGGCAACTTCGCTCAGCGTGCCGTCGCCGCCACCGGCCACGATCGTGTCCACGCCATCGGCAATGGCTTCGGCGACGTAGCGTTCGGCGTCGCCGGCCTCCCAGGTGACCCGCACTTGCAGATCGATGCCGCGCTCGCGACAAGCGGTGACCGCTGCGCGCAACGGCTCGTCGCCGGCTGATTTGCCGTTGAGGATCAATCGCCAGCGCCGTGCCTGCATGCCCTGCCCTGTGGTTGCGTGTTGCCCACGCTAACAAGCGTGCGCCGGGGATCTCGTGAACGGCAGTGATGACCCTGCGACCCGCCAGCGCACGTCCGCTGTCATCGATACGTCACCGATCGCGCGTAACGTGGAAGGCCATAGCAGGGACGACGGGCGGAGGCAGGATAAGCCTCCATTATTCCTGCGGCCGCACTCGCCAACGGTGCGACCGCTGCTTCTCTCTCCGCAAGGCGGCTGATGCCGCGGCCGACGTCGCGCCCGATCCCTCCCGGGACGGCGTCGGTCGACTGGAAGGGACGCGACGAAGCCTCGTCGCCATGACCGACCCAGCCAGCGGAATGTTTTCAGCAAGGGCCGACGCCGTTCCCTCCCTCTCTCCCAGAGCGGCGTCGGCCGGCCGGGGCGCCGGCGGTACTGTCAGCCAGATTCGCGCGCAAGGCTCTGCCAGGCGGTCATCCGCCGCCGGCAGCGAAATCGCGCAAGGCCGCGCCATCCAGGCGATAGACCGTCCATTCGTCCATCGCGCGCGCGCCGGCGGCACGATAGAAGTCGATGGCAGGTTGGTTCCAGTCCAGCACGGCCCACTCGAAGCGACCGCATCCTTTGTCCACCGCCAGGCCGGCCAGGTGCCTGAGCAGCGCCAGGCCCGCGCCACGGCCGCGGTATTCCGGACGCACGAACAGGTCTTCGAGGTAGATCCCGTTGCGGCCCAGCCAGGTCGAGTAATTGAAGAAATACACGGCAAAACCGACCACCTGCCCGTCCTGCTCGCAGATCAGCGCGTGAGCGGTGGCCCCGGCGTCGAACAGGCTGGCGCGCAGGTCCTGGACCGTTGCCTTGACGGCATCGGGCTCGCGCTCGTACACCGCCAGCGCCGTGACCAGCTCATGCAACAGCGTGGCATCGTCCGGGGTGGCGGCGCGGATCGTCAGTGCGGCGACGCTCACTTGGCCGCAGCCACGGCCGCACGCATCCTGGCAATCACCTCGGCATAGTCCGGCGCGTTGAAGATCGCCGAACCGGCCACGAACGTGTCGGCGCCGGCGGCAGCGATCTGGCCAATGTTGTCGGCCTTCACGCCGCCATCGATTTCCAGCCGGACCGGCTTGCCGAGCGCATCGATCTTGCGACGGACCTCGCGCAGCTTGTCGAGCGTGGAAGGAATGAAGGCCTGTCCGCCGAAGCCGGGATTGACCGACATCAGCAGCACCATGTCCAGGTCCTCCAGCACCCAGTCGAGCACGTCGACCGGCGTGGCCGGGTTGAGCACCAGGCCCGCCTTGCAGCCGTGCGAGCGGATCAGCTGGATCGTGCGATGGACGTGGCGGCTGGCCTCCGGATGGAAGCTGATGGTCGTGGCGCCGGCTTCGGCGAAGTCCGGGACGATGCGATCGACCGGCTCGACCATCAGGTGCACGTCGATCGGCGCGGTCACGCCGTGCTTGCGCAGCGCCTGGCACACCAGCGGACCAATGGTCAGGTTGGGAACGTAGTGGTTGTCCATGACGTCGAAGTGCACCCAGTCGGCGCCGGCCGCGAGCACGTTGTCGACCTCTTCGCCAAGACGGGCGAAATCGGCCGAAAGGATGGACGGGGCGATGATGCAGTCGGACATGGGCGTCTCCGGTGAAGGGTTCAGCGCCGACGTCGGCGCTGGATGCGATCGTAGGCGGCGTTGATCTGGCGGGTGCGGCGCTCGGCGTTCTGGCGCGCTTCCTCGCTGCCGGTGGCAAACCGGTCGGGGTGGTGCTGCGAGATCAGGCGCCGGCGGGCCAGGTCGATCTCGGCCGCGGTGGCCTCCGAGGTGAGCCCGAGCTCGGCGTAGGGATCGTCACGGTCGAGCCGGAACCAGTCGCGATCGAAGGCATGGCCCAGCAGCAGCCCGATCACGGCCCCGAACAGCGGATTGGGCCTGAACAGCAGGGCGCCGGCGATGAAACCCAACAGTTTTCCGTACCAGCGCATGGGCGTCCGCAAGGACCGGGGGATGGGCCGGGCATTTTACGTCACCGGGGCCCCAAAGGGCCGTACACTACGCGGCCCGCTGGCGTCCGCGGGCCCACCGGGTCCCGGTCCCAGCGCCCTGGAAGTCCAGAGGAGTGCCTGTGTCGACCACGCTGTTGCAATCCGATCTCCCCGGCCTGTCCTTGCGCCATCGTGGCAAGGTGCGTGACGTTTTCGACATCCCGCGCGAGCGTTTGCCGGCAGACGCGCCTTCGAACACCGACTATTTGTTGATGGTCGCCACCGACCGGCTGTCGGCCTTCGATGTGGTGCTGCCCGACCCGATCCCCGGCAAAGGCGAAATGCTGTGCCAGGTGTCCAACTTCTGGTTCCAGAAGACCGAACACCTGATGCCCAACCACCTCACCGGCATTGATGTGGCCGCCGTGCTGCCCGAGGGCGTGGACAAGGCGCTGTACGCCAAGCGCTCGGTGGTGACCCGCAAGCTCAAGCCGGTGCCGGTGGAAGCGATCGCGCGCGGCTATCTCATTGGCAGTGGCTGGAAGGACTATCAGCGCACCGGCAAGGTGAGCGGCATCGATCTGCCCAATGGGCTGCGCCAGGCCGAAAAACTGGACGAGCCGATCTTCACCCCTTCGACCAAGGCCGCGGTGGGCGACCACGACGAGAACATCGACTTCGACGCGATGGTCAAGACGGTAGGCGCCGAACTGGCCGAGCGGGTACGCGATGCCACGTTGCGCATCTATCGCTTTGCCGCCGATTACGCGGCCGAGCACGGGATCCTGCTGGCCGATACCAAGTTCGAGTTCGGTACCGATGCTGATGGCCGGCTCTACATCATGGACGAGATGCTGACCCCGGATTCGTCGCGCTACTGGCCTGCCGACGAGTATGAAGTGGGCACCAGCCCGCCGAGCTACGACAAGCAGTTCGTGCGCGATTATCTGGAAACGCTGGATTGGAACAAGACTGCGCCCGGCCCCACGTTGCCGGCTGAGGTGATCCAGCGGACCCGCGCCAAGTACGTGGAGGCGCTGCAGCGGTTGGCGGGCATCTCGATCGACTGAGAAACCCAGGGCGTGGGCGGCCTTGGCGCTGGGACACGGTGCGGGTGGCGGCGCCCTGGCTGATGGGCCCATCAGGGGGCGGAAGCGCCCTCTTGGCTTTGAAGGCCACCATGGGCGGGACGCCGCTTCTCTGTTTTTAGGTCTTCCCTTTGCTGGCGCTTTTGGATCGCGGCTTGCGAGTTGGGTTTTTTGTTGTGGGCGCGGTTTGGTTTGGGCGGTTGGTTTTAGGTACTTACGGTGCGGGCCCCGAGCTGCCGGGATGGTGGGTCGCGGTTCGAGCGGCCATCCATGGCCGCACTCACCGCACGTGGGCCATCCATGGCCCACTGACCCACCACCCCGCCAGC
>DASWQJ010000343.1:0-8664 GCA_036403795.1 Stenotrophomonas sp. | reverse complement strand
ACCCCCGGCGAATGGGAGGAAATTGCGCCATGAAGATTCAGGTCCAGCAGCAAAGCATGCGTGTGCGGGTAGACGAAGATGAGCTTGCCCAACTGCTCGCCGAGGTAGCCCTGGTCAACCGTACGCGCCTGGCCCTCGATGCCACGTGGTCGCTTCAGCTCGGCCTGCATGATGACGAGATGGCCGCGTTCACGCCTACGCCGGCGATGTTGCAACTGTGGTTGCCGCGCAGGGACGTGTTTGCCTTGCAGGCCCGGTTACCCAGTCGCGACGGGTTGGTGTTCGAGATCGACAACGAAGGCGGCACGATCGAAGTCCGATTCGACGTCGACGTGCGCGACAGCGTTCGACGACGCGACTGGTCCAAGGTTTCCGCAGCCGCCGTGTCATCGCACTGACGCGGTGTGTTCAAGCCTAACCGCCACATGCCGACCGATCTGAGTAAAAACATGATGGACTCATTCTTCCTTGCCGCACTGCTGGGCGCGCTGGCCACACCGGTGGTTGCCCAGGCCGATTTGCCTGCGACGGCGCCCGCCACCGTGGCGGCAGCGATTTCGCGCGCCCAGGCCGACGAAACCTCGTTGGCCGCCGAACCGCACGCCGCGCTGGTCAAGACGCAGCGCGAAGCGCTCGACGATGCTTTTGCCAGCTGTGTGCCGGCGCCCGTACCGGACACGATCCCGGCGTTCACCGTCGTGCTGGAACTGGATGCCTCCGGCATGCCGCGACGTAGCTGGCTGCAGGGCGACGATGCCACGTCGCGCTGCATGGAAAAGGCATTGTCCCGGTATCGCTTGGCCGCGCCGCCGCGCACACCGTTCTATGTGTTCTTCGAGCTGAGCTTCAAACCGTGATGCACGGTTTTCCGTCGCGTGTTCGTGGCCCCTGAGGAGACCGCAATGCAACGCCTGTCCATTCTGCCGTTGTTCGCCTGGGCGTTTGCCGTGCATGCCGGCACGCCGACCCACGACACGGTCGCCATACTCCAGGCCGAGCGTGATATCTGCGCCGCCTTCGAACGCGAGGATGCCGACTGGCTCGAACAACACCTCGATCCCACCTTCACCCTGGTCAACTCCACCGGAAAATTGACCACGCGTACCGAAGAAGTCGCCGACCTCCGCAGCGGCACGCAGTACGCGCAATTCCGCAATCGCGACGCCCAGGTGCGCCTCTACGGCGACGCCGCCGTGGTCACCGGCATCACGCATGTGGAGGGCACGGCGGACAACCAGCCCTACGCACTGGACTTCCGCTTCACCGACACCTACATCCGCAAGCCACGAGGCTGGGTGCTGGTGGCCAGCCAGGCCGCGCCGCTGAAGCAGCCTTAGCCACTCCAGCGCACCAGGCAATCACGCAGGCGAGCGGGACTGCGCCCAGCGGCGCGCAGGTTTGGCGCCGACCCAGTCCCCGCGGAATAAACTCACTCCCGAACCCAGCGGCCCTCGCGCAAGACCACTTCGGTATGCGCCCATTGCCGAAACTCATCCACCGGGCAACTGCCCGACTGCCCGGCATCGAAACCACCGGACACCCGATAAACCACTTCTTGCCGCCGCGCACCCGTCGTCACGTCCGGCACTGCCAACACCTCGCGCACACTCCAGGCCCGGCCCAGGCGGCCATTGCTGTAAATCCTGCCCGCCTCGATGCGCGCCGGATGCACGACGTTGCGTTCGGCATGCTGTTTGGCCAACTCCAGCAACTCGGTGAGATTCTCCTCGGTGATGTCCACGTAGGAATTGAGCTGCTCCATGGCCGCAGAAAAATCCTCCTGCGTCAGATCAAAGCGCCGCCGTCCCGGCTCGGCGATCGGAGACACCTGGCGTCGACGATGCAGATGCGCCGGATAGCGGCGCCACGGGAACAACCCATTGAAGGCCACTGCCATCAACAACATCGACAGCACACTGATGCCCACCGGCGTGATCAGGTAACCGTAACCCAGCGCATGTACCGCATCGTTGCCGATCACTGCGGCTAGCGCGGTCGCCCCACCGGGCGGATGGATGCAGCGCAAATAATGCATCGCGCCCACCGCCAGACCCACCGCAATCGCCGGCGCCAGCACATGGCCGGGCATCACCTTTTCCACACTGACACCAATGAAGGCCGACACGAGGTGTCCGCCCAGCACCGCCCACGGCTGGGACAGGGCACCCTGCGGCACGGCGAACAGCAGCACCGCCGTGGCCCCCATCGAGGCCAACATCGCCAGGCCACCGGGACTGGCGATGAACCCGGCGTCGAAGGCCCAATGGGTCATCCCGTAGACGGCAACGATCCCCAGCAGCCCCCCCAGCGCCGAGATGCATTTTTCCGCATGACTGGTGGTGTTGCGTTCGATGCCCAGCCAGAGGCGGAGCGAGTGCGGCAGGACGGAATCCTTCATGGACCTTGAGACAATTCGAAAGGTCGCGAGTCTATGCCAAGCGCCGCACGCACGGAATCGCGTCCTGGTGCCGGCAGCCCTCCGGCCACCTGCCCCAAAACCTAGTAGGCCGGCAGTCTCACGGCGCGATCGCCGGCACGGCCCCGCGACGGCCAGACAACCCCTCCAATGGCTCGAACCCCTGCTCGGTGAGCCGCAGCGTCGCCAGCCCCGGGCCCAGGGTGGCCCGAGCCAGGGAATGCGCTGCTTCGCCCAAGTGCGCCTGGCTGGCCGGATCGGCCGCCGCACGCACCGCTTCCACCGAGCGCGCCAGCACGATGGCGTAACAGGCCAGCAAAGCGTGCAGGTCGCGCCTCACCGCACCCGAGGGCCGCACGCGCAAGGCGCCGCGGACCTGCCGCACGACGGCCTGCAAGGCGGTGGTGGACGGGGTCGGCGCCTGGGTCACTACCACCCACAGAAGGCACAGGTAGGCGGCGATCGCATCGGGCAACCGACGCGGCGAAAGATCGAAGAAACCCAGCAACAGCGCGTACAGGCTGCCGAAATCCTGCGCCCGTGCCAGCTCCACCAGCGGCTCGGCGCCGCCAGGCTGATGGGCGCGCAGCGCATGCACGATCGCTTCGGTATTGAGGTCTTGCTCGGACTCGGCGTCGCTGGCGAGCTCGCGCGATGGCAGGCACATCCGGGTGATGAAATCCTCGCCCAGGCATTCGCTCAGCAACGGCGCCGAACGCGGCACCAGGCCCGACCAACGCTGCCGGTGCGGCAAGCCGGGCAGGGGGCGCAGATAGGCATCCAGCGAAGCGCTCAACCCGGTGGGATCCGGATCACTCGACTGCGCGCGTTCGCGCTGCCATTGGCGTGGTGAGCAGCCGACCAGATCCAGGAACACGCGGTGGAACTGCGCGTAACTGCCAAAGCCTGCATCCTCGGCAGCACTCAGCAGCGTATCGCCCTGCTGGAAGCGATGCATGAAGCGCATCAACCGGATCCGGTTGCGCCACTCCACGAACGTGCGATGCGTGTGCAGCACAAACAGACGGCTCAGGTAACTGGCCACCACGCCGGTATGTTGCGCGACCTCGGGCAGCGCCAGGCGGCCATCGGTCTCGCGCATCAACAACAGCGCGCGTGCCACCGCCGGATGGACTTCCCGCGCGGCGCGATGGTCGGTTTGCGTCGCCCGCTGCGCACGGCGCACGGCGTAAATGATGCCGGCGTTGTAAGTGGCCAGGTCATCCGAATCCTGGGCCACTTCGCTGAAGAGTCGATCCAGTTCCACCAGGTCGCGGGACTCCACCTGGTGCACCGGTTGCGCTTGCACCAAGGCATGCCACGCCGGATCCACCACGTCGGCGCGCACGGCGATCACCCACATTTCCAGATGCGTCGAACGCACCAGGCGATGACGGCGACCGGGCGCAATCCACACCAGTGCGCCCGGTCGCAAGGACAACGTGGTGTCCTGCAGTTCGTAGCGGCCGGTGCCGCGCAGCACCAGGTTCAATTCCAGTACCGGATGCTGGTGATCCACCGATAGCTGAGTGCCCGGGGCGGTGCGTCGGATGTCGCCGATCATCTCTTCGGCGGCAAAGGGGGTGGCGTTCTGAAGGAGCACGTCGAGACTCGAACGGCAGCGAGGTGGCGGACGTTAGCACCGCGCCTGCGCGCCCCACCTGACGTGGATCAAGCGCGCGCGCCAAACGTTCAGCTGCGCATCGCGCCGGTGGAGACCCGGTTGCCGCGGTGCCGCATCGAATTGCAAGAAACGCAAAGTCCATTGCTAGCCGCGATAGGACCGATGGCCATGGGTTGGGGCAGATTCATCTTCCGCGCCACAGGGAGTTGCGCCTTGCCCCGCTGAGTCGCTCCACGACTCGGCGGACATCCGAAACGCAACGCACCCTTTGTCCATGACCCATCAAGCAAGTCACTCCATTTCGCATGTCGCCGACGTGCGATGCGCTCCCACTGGCATCAGTACAGGCATCGCTTTGCCGATGTGGCATCGCCTTGCCTGTGTCCGACCAGGTGACCTGGCCACTGGCTTCCTGGCGCGGCGCCTGCTGTGAGTCGCTCAAGACCGTAGCCCCCGCGCCTGTCGGCGCACACCCCTTTTCGTCCTCCTGACGCATGCCGCATCGCTGGCGTGGCAGGTCGACTTTTGCCGCCAAGTTAGGAGAGAGAGGAAATGATGAGCAACACCCGCAGCCCGCTGGTCGTCGCCCTGGCCATCGCACTGGCGATGACCCAGGCGCCCGCCCACGCGCAGCAACCTTCACCGACGTCGGACTGCGACGCGAGCGACGATCCCTCCTGTCGCGCCGTGCCTGCCACCCTGACCGCCGCCAGTCTCGACGCCACCGATCTGTTCGACGCAGTGGGTGATGGTTCCGGCGGCGATATCGCCCAGGCCCTGGGCGACTCGTCCACCGCGGCCGGTGGCGCGGCGCTCGCGTTGGGCGCCGGCTCGTCGGCGTTCGGTTGGGGCAGTGCGGCACTGGGCGATTTCAGCCTGGCCGCCGGTTACGGCAGCAGTGCGCTCGGCTATTCGGCCACCGCGGTAGGCGGTTACGCGGTGCTGCCCGATACGTTCTACAACCCCGAAGCGATCGAGATCGCCACCGCGGCCAACGGCGACAATTCGGCGGCGTTTGGCCCGGGTGCCGTGGCCGACGGCCTGGCCACCTATGCCGCCGGTGCCGGCGCGCATGCCGTCGGAGACCTGTCCAACGCGATCGGCTTGCGTGCGCTGTCCGATGGCATCGGTTCGATCGCCCTGGGTGGGTGGAGCCAGTCGTACGGCATCTTCAGCACCGCGGTGGGTTACCAGTCGACGGCCAACGGCGAGAGTGCCACCGCAATCGGTTCGGGGTCGCAGGCGCAGAACTACAACACCTCGGCCTTGGGCGCCAACGCCATGGCGATGGAAGACAATGCCACCGCCGTGGGCGGCATCTCTTGGGCAGGCGGCATCATGTCCACCGCGGTGGGCTCGGCGGCACAGGCCGCAGGTTTGCGCGCCACCGCCCTGGGCAACGGCAGCTGGGCACGCGACGACTACTCGACCGCACTGGGTTCGTTGGCGCAGTCCAACGGTGCCGGCTCGATCGCTATCGGCGGGCAGGCCACTGCCGGCGGCTTCAATCCATTCCCGCCGCCGCTGGATGAAGAGAATCCGTGCTGGGAGTGCTACGGCCTGTACAAGTCGGAGAACGCGATTGCGTTGGGCACCTTCGCCCAGGCGTTCAAGCCGAACAGCGTCGCCATCGGCTACGACTCGCTGGCCAACGGTGAGAACAGCGTCGCCATTGGTGCTGGATCGTGGGCCGATCGCGACAATGCCGTGTCCATTGGCGCCTCGCAGGAGCGCACCAACCTTCAATACAGCTATCGCACGATGCCGGCGCAAACGCGTCAGTTGATCAACCTGTCGGCCGGCACCGAAGACACCGACGCCGTCAATCTATCGCAGCTCAAGGCATTGGCGGCCGTGTTTGGCGGCGACATCGATCTCACCGGTGGCACGGTCACCGCGCCGACGTTCAATATCCAGGGCCAGGCTTACGGCAATGTGGGCGCCGCCTTCGCGGCGGTCGATGCCCGCCTGAGCCAGTTCGGTGCCAGCCTGGGCGACCTGCAGGGTCAGATCGACGAGATCCCACCGCCGCCACCGCCGCCGGCACAGCCGCAGCCCACCAGCACCGACGGCGTGGTGTACACCGATGACGGCCGCGGCACCATCGAGCTGGAAGGTGCCGCGGGCACGCGCATCAGCAACCTCGCCGACGGCCAGGTTGCATCGGACGCGGCCAACCTGGGACAGGTGCAGCAGGGCGATGCGGCCACGTTGCAAACATCACAGAGCTACACCGACGCGACGGCGTCGCGCACCCTGTCCACGGCCAACGCCTACACCGATGGCACGGCCACGCGCACGCTGACCACCGCCAATGCGTACACCGATTCTCGTTTCAATACGTTGAACGATCGCTTCGACACGCTCAGCCACGACGTGGAGCGTCGCCTGGCCACGCAGGACAAGCGCATCGACCGGATGGGCGCGATGAGCTCGGCCATGATGGGCATGGCGATGAACGCTGCCGGCGCCCGCACGCCGGGCGGCCGACTGGCAGTGGGTGCTGGCTTCCAGAACGGCGAAAGCGCTTTGGCCGTGGGCTATTCGCGCCGTATCGGCGAGCGCGCCAGCGTCAGCATCGGCTCCGCCTTCAACGACGAAGACCAGTCCGCCAGCCTCGGCTTTGGCGTCGACCTGTGAACCCTTTCCAAGGAATCCATCGCATGAAGAACAAACCGCGCCACCACGTCTGGACCAAGCCATGCGTCGGCTTGCTCGCCCTGGCCCTGAGCAGCGCGATTGCCGCGCAGGCCGCCAATCCGGCTACGCCGTTGCGCTCGGCCAAGCCGCCCGTGGCCAATAGCACGGTCAACGCCGAAACGTTCGACCGCTTCATCGTCACCTACAAGAAAGGCAGCGCACCGCAGCTGGACCGCAACGTCGGCCTCAACAACGTGCGCAGCGCCATCGCACGCAGCGGCATGGGAGCGGCGGCCAAGGGCGTCGCCAGCACGACGACTGCGGCGGTGGACGCGCGTTACCTGCGCCGCCTGGGAACCGGCGCCGATCTGGTCCGCACTTCGCGCAAGCTCGATGCCGCGCAGGCCGAACTGCTCGTCCAGCAGATTGCAGCCGATCCCACCGTGGCCGGCGTGCAGATCGACCGGCGGATGTACCCGGTGCGCGACGTGCGCATCGCGGCCGACACGCCGGTCGCGATGAACGACCCTCACTACACGACCTACCAGTGGCACCTTCGCGAAGGCGATGGCACCAGCGAGCAGATCGGCAACGACGCGACCAGCTTCGCCAACCGCGGTGGCAGCAACGTCGCCAAGGCCTGGAACTATGCCGATGGCAGCGGGGTTGTGGTGGCGGTGCTCGATACCGGCATCACCCAACATCCCGACCTGGACTTGTCGCTGGCCGATGCGGGCTACGATTTCGTCAGTGATGCCTATACCTCCGGTCGCGAGACTGATGGTCGCGCGCCAGGGGGTTGGGACCAGGGCGACTGGACCGACACCGAGCCGTATCTGTCCAACTACAACTGCGTCAATCCGAGCAACCCGGCACGGGAAAGCAGCTGGCACGGTACGCATGTGGCCGGCACCGTAGCCGAGCGGAGCAACAACAATCTGGGCATGGCCGGCGTGGCCTACGGTGCCAAGGTGCTGCCGGTGCGCGTATTGGGACATTGCGGCGGCTACACCTCCGACATCGCCGACGGCATCGTGTGGGCGTCCGGTGGGCACGTCGAAGGCGTGCCGGACAATGCGAACCCGGCGCAGGTCATCAACATGAGCCTGGGCGGGCAGGGCACGTGCACCGCCAACGACATCACCGGGCAGGCCATTGCCGACGCAATCAGTCGCGGCACGACGGTCGTAGTCGCCGCGGGCAATGCGAACTATGACGCAGGAAGTTTCTCGCCGGCCAGCTGCCCGGGCGTCATCACCGTGGCGTCGAATGGTATTGCCGGCAAGCGCTCGTACTATTCCAACTTCGGCGGCAAGATCGCGCTGTCCGCACCGGGCGGTGGCGTGTTTGCCAACGATGCTTCCAGTGGCACGCAGGTGCAGGCGGGGTTCGTGTGGTCGGCGATGAACAGCGGGCTGCATGGGCCGGAGACGCCGCTGTACGGCGGCATGGCCGGCACCTCGCAGGCCTCGCCGCACGTGGCGGGTACTGCTGCATTGATGATCGCGGCAGCTCGCGACGCCGGGCAGCCGGCGCTCACGCCCACGCGGATCCGCCAGATCCTCACCGCGTCGGCGCGTCCGTTTCCTGCCGCGCCCGACAAGCCGATCGGCGCCGGTCTGCTTGACGCGTACGCGGCGGTGAACCTGGCCATGGGCAATGCCAGCATTCCCACCGAGGCCATCGCGCTGGCCAATGGCGTGGCGGTAAGGGGTCTGTCCGGTGCCGCGGGTGAGGGTCTGCTGTATCGCATCGACGTGCCGGCCGGCGCGCGCAATCTGACCTTGCGTACGTTGGGGGGTACCGGGGATGTGGCGATGTCGGTGGGTACCATTTCGCCGACCGATCAGGCGCCGTTGCCGAAGGTCTCGGACCATCCGGGCAACACGGAGTCTTACATTGTGGTTTCGCCGCAGGCGGGTTCTTACTTTGTGTTGGTGAGTGGTGTGACTGGCTATAGCAACGTGACTTTGCTGGGGGTTTA
>DASWQJ010000342.1:0-41697 GCA_036403795.1 Stenotrophomonas sp. | reverse complement strand
GACTTCCCGATGTTCGAGTGGGACGAAGAAGCACAGCGTTACGTGGCCTTGCACCATCCGTTCACCGCTCCGGCCGTCGACGACATCGCCGACCTGCGCGCCAATGCCAAGACCGCGGTGTCGCGCGGCTATGACATGGTGCTCAACGGCAACGAGATCGGCGGTGGTTCGATCCGTATCCATCGCCCCGAGATGCAGAGCGCGGTCTTCGAATTGCTGGGCATCGGCGCCGAAGAAGCCGAAGCCAAGTTCGGCTTTCTGCTGGACGCGCTGAAATATGGCGCGCCGCCGCACGGCGGCATCGCCTTCGGCATCGACCGTATCGCAGCGCTCATGGCAGGCACCGAATCGATCCGCGACGTCATTCCGTTCCCCAAGACCACGGGCGCGCAATGCCTGATGACCGGTGCGCCGTCGCCGATCCCGGATGAGCAGCTGGCCGAGGTGCACATCATGGTGCGCCCGCGGCCGGCCAAGGCCTGACAGAGTGACGCTGGCCATCCGTCGCGCCGGCGTGGCCGATGCCGAAAGGTTGTCGGTGCTGGCCGCGCGGACCTTCACCGAGACGTTCGGGCATCTGTATCCCGATGAAGACCTCCAGGCGTTTCTGCTGGAGGCTTACGCGGTGGAGCGCGCGCGCATCGTGCTGGCCCATCCGGACTACGCGCTGTGGCTGGTGGAAGACGATGGCCGGGCAGTGGGCCATGCCGCGGCTGGCCCATGTGGCCTGCCGCACGCGCAGGTGGCCCAGGGCGACGGCGAACTCAAGCGGCTTTATCTGCTGCGCGATTACCAGAATGGCGGCTGGGGCAGCCGCCTGTTCGATGCCGCGCTGGAATGGCTGCTTCGCCACGGCCCGCGCACCCTCTGGGTCGGCGTGTGGTCGGAAAACTTCGGCGCGCAGCGTTTCTACGCACGCCACGGTTTTGAACAGGTTGGCGAATACGAATTCCCGGTCGGCCGCGTGCGCGATCGGGAATTCATTCTGCGCCGGGAAGCGTGACCACTCCCGCTTCGCGCACCACCCCCGGCTGCGCGTCGCGAATGTTCGGTCCCAAATCAAAGCATCGCCGGTCCCGCGCTATCGCCGCGCCCACTGAGCAAAGGCAGCATTAAGCGGGAGGGTGCTGGCCGGGTTGCAAGCGCGGCCTGAGCCGCGACCCGCGATCCCGCGATCCGCACGATCGCGAGACCTCACGCCCGGCACGGCGGCTCGCCGACGACGGGCATCGCCGGCACCGCCGGCTCCACTGGCTTTGGCGCATTCCCCCCGCGCGAGGCCAGCACCACGCCGCCGATCACCGCCGCCACGCCGAACAGCTGCGCCGGCTGCGGCCACTGGCCGCCGACGGCAGACACCAACAGGGTGAACACCGGTACCAGGTTGAAAAAACTGGCCGTCCGCGCAGCGCCCAGCTGCTTGGCCGCCGCAAACCAGAACAGATAGCCCAGCACCGAGCTGCAGAGCGCCAGGTACACGATGCCCCAGTGCACGCTGGCCGATGCCTGCGCCATCGCCGCCAACGGATGCTCGCGCCAGGCCGACAGCACCAGCAGCACCAGCGTGCCGATGCCGATCGACCAGGTGGTGGTCTGCTGCGCGTCCAGCAGCTGCAGGTAGCGCCGCGAGATCACCGTCGCCAGTGCCCACGACAACGCCCCGCCGACCACGATCGCATCGCCCGTGGACAAGTGCAGCTGCGTGAGCCGAGACGGGTCGCCGCCGCTGACCACCAGTGCCACGCCGGCCAGGCCGCTGAGCAATCCGGCACCACGCCAACGGTCGATGCGCTCGCCCTCGATCAGCGCCGACAGCAGCATCGTCCACAGCGGCGTGGTGGCCATCAGTAATGCCGCGTTGAACGGCGTGGTCGAGCGCAGCCCGAAGAACATCGCCAGATTGAAACCGGCCACGCCGAGCACGCCGACCGCGGCCAGCGCCGGCAGGTGACGACGCGCCGCGGACCAATCCAGTCGGCGCGCGAACAACAACAGGGTGATCAGCACCGCGCTGGCCAGCACGAAACGCTCGGCCCCGGCGCTGATGGGCGACATGCCCGCAATCACGTGCGCGCCCACGTTGAAGGCACTGCCCCAGAAGAAGGCGGTCAGCACCAGGCTGGAATAGGTGAGCAGGGGACTGCGCATGACGGCGCTCCATGAAGGTTGCCAGCATGCTGCGCCGCCGCCTTGGCGTTTAATATTCCCCGCGACACCGCCCCCGAGGTGAAAAAATTCCCATGCTGGATTGGGAGGATCTGCGTCATTTCACCGCCTTCGCCGACGCCGGCTCGCTGGCCGCCGCCGCACGCCTGCTGCACGTCGAGCATGCGACGGTGGCCCGGCGCATCGCCGCGCTGGAGGCTTCGCTGGACCTGAAGCTGGTCGACCGACGCGCTCGCGCCTACGTGTTGACCACCGAAGGCGAGCGCATCGCCGAACTCGGCAGGCAGATGCGCGAGGGCGCCGAGGCGGCCGTGCGTGCCGGCGTGGCCGGGCGACAGGCCATCGGTGGACGGGTTTCGATCAGCGTGCCGCCGACCACCGCCGCGCTGCAACTGGCACCGCACCTGGGCGAGCTGCGCCGGCGGCATCCAGGAATCCACCTGTTGCTGGTGGCCGAAACGCGACAGGCGTCATTGCGCACCGAGACCGACCTGGCGCTGCGGTTCGGTCGTCCGGACGATCCGGAGTTGGTGGTACGCCGGCTGCGTCGGATCGCCTTCTCGTGGTACGCGGCGCCGGACTACCTGGCCCGCACGCGACCGGCGGACTATGAGTTCATCGGTTACGACGCCAGCCTGGATGAAAGTCCGCAACAGCGTCGCCTGTTCGAGTTCGCTGCCGGCCGTGCACTGGTCCTGCGCAGCAACAGCGCCGACGTCCAGCGTGCCGCCGTGCGCGCCGGCGCGGGCGTCGCTTTGCTGGCCGACTATCCCGAGAACCTGCGCGATCCGGGCCTGGCCCGCCTAGCGGTGGATGCGACCTCGCTGGAGCGCGACCTGTGGCTGGTCGTGCATCGCGATTTGCGCCAGGCACCGGCCGTGCGCGCCGTGGCCGAGTTCCTGGTCGAAGTGCTGGCCGAGCCGGCATCGGCCGGGCCTGGGGGCGCCACCGCCGGTGGCTAGTCGGTACTGCCCTCGCCGGGTAGCAGCGGCGCGCGGCTGCCGTCGAGCAATCCGCGGCTGGCGCGCCCGTCTTCCAGCAACAGGATCTCGCCGGACTCGCCGTTCTTGATGCTGCTGTCGATGGCGATCACTCGTCCGTCGTAGTAGCTGCCCACATGGGCCATCGAAGTGTGGCCGACGATGATCCGGCGCACCCCCAGTTCGCGCAGCACTGCCTCCACGTCGGCCTCGGACGCGCGCCCGTCGAAATACCCGCGATACCAGATGGGACTCGTCTTGCCGTCGTATAGCGGTGCCAGTGCGGGATCGGCCTTGACCGTCGCCTTGGGCGTGCCCAGCGAAGCCCGATAGCGCGCATTGGCGGTCGGCCGGTCGATGCCGGCCGCCAGGAACTCCGGCGACACACCCCCGTGCAGGAACAACGTGTCGCCGACGCGGGCCATCGCCGGCGCCTGGCGCAGCCACTGGCCGAGCACGCTGCCACTGTCGTACAGCGCCGGGTACGCGCGGCCGAGCAGACTCGCCACCTGCGCGTACTTGAGGTTGAGATAGCGCAGGTCGTCGTACAGCGTCATGGTTTCGTGGTTGCCCAGCACGAACAGCACATCGCCGCCGGCCGCGCGCGCCTGGGCTTGCAGCTGCTGCAGCAGCCAGAACGCCTCGGTCACCTGCGGGCCACGATCAAAGACGTCGCCACCGATCACCAGCAGTCCATCGGCGTACGACCAACGATCCTGCGCATCGATAATCCCGTTGGCCTGCAACAAACGACGCAGCAGCCCGTACTGGCCGTGGATATCGGACAGCGCCGCGATGCGCGAGGGTGCCGGGCGATCTTCGCGCGATGCGGCACCAGGCCGGAGCGGCACCGTCACCGCGTGGGGATAGCCGCACCGCGCGGGCACGGTGGTCTGCCCGCGATGGGCGGCGAAATGCGCGCGCTCGATCTTGCCAGCGCAGATCCACTCGGCGTCCACGCCGTCGCCCGAACGGCGCAGGTACGGACCGTCATCCAGCGGTCCGGCCTTGTCGGGTGCAACCGGCTCGGCCGCGGCCGCGGGCGGCGAGGGCATGGGCAACGAGGGCATGGGCAACGAGGGCACGCGCGGCGAGGGCACGGGCAAAGCGGCGGGCGACTGCGCGCGACAGGGCGAACCGGCCAGCAGACTGGCGAGCATCAAGGCGGCAGGCAGCAAAGAGCGCATCGGTGAAGCCGGCAGGACGGGGCGGACATCATGCCTGCCCGCGACCCGGACCTACCGGGGCCATTGGTCATGCAGCCCGGTGCCGGTACCGGACCGCCGCCGCCATCAGGCCGCGCTAGACTCGGCCCGATCCGCCAATGGACCGGGAGGCAGAACATGAAGCACGCAAGGATTTCGCCGTGGCTGGCAACGAGTCTGGCCATCGGGTTGGCCGCCTGCTCACCAACCAGGAGCCTGCAACCGGACAGTCCCGGTCCGCAGGTCCGTAGCGATGGCACCTGCCGGACCGACCAGGTGGCCTGGGCCATCGGCCAGCCCGCCAACGAGCAGGTCTTCGCCCGGGTCTGGAGAGAGAGTGGTGCCGGCCTGATCCGGCCCATCGCGCCCGGCCAGGCGGTCACCCGCGATATCAAGTCGGACCGCATCAATGTCCGCGTGGATGCCAACAACATCATCACCGCGCTCGACTGCGGCTGAGCACGATGCCGGCGGACCTTCGATGACGTCCGCCGACGGCGGCGCACGCGTGTTGCTGGTCCACGGCCTGTGGAACTCGCGGCATTGGCTGGCGCCGCTGGCGTGGCGGTTGCGGCGCGACGGGTACCAGGTGCAGACCTTCGGCTATGCCAGCGTGCTGGGCGGGCCGGAGATGGCCTTGCCGCGCCTGGTCGCCCGCCTGGCCACCGGCGGTTTCACCGGCGTGGTCGGGCACAGCCTGGGCGGGCTGCTGGCGTTGCAGGCGTTGCGATCCGATCCCGCACTGCCCGTGCGGCGGGTGGTGTGCCTGGGCTCGCCGCTGTGCGGCAGCGCCGTCGCGCGCGCGATGGCCGCCCGCCATGCGGGGTGGGTCCTGGGCCGAAGCGCCGACTGGTTGCATGCCGGCTTGGCGCCCTGGACCGGAACGGCCGAGGTCGGGATGGTGGCCGGCAATGTCGCGCGGGGCTTCGGCCGCCTGTTCGCCCACCTGGCCGAAACCTCCGATGGCACCGTGGCCCTGGCCGAGACCCGCCTGCCGGGCCTGCGGGACCATTGCGTGGTCGCCGCCAGCCACAGCGGACTGGTCTTGTCGGCCGAAGTGGCACGCCAGACGGCGCAGTTTCTGCGGGAAGGGCGTTTTGGCCCCGAGCCGGCGCGTGCGAGCCGGGCGATCGGTTAAAATCCGCGACTTGTCATTCGCTCCCGCACTGGTGACCCATGGGCAGAGGCCCTTCCATCGAAGCCCGCAAGAACGCGTCCGACGCGAAGCGTGGCAAGATTTTCACCAAGATCATCCGCGAGATCGGCGTGGCGGCCCGGGCCGGCGGCGGCGACCTCGGCAACAACCCCCGGTTGCGCGTGGCCATGGACAAGGGCCTGGCCGCGAACATGTCCAAGGACGTGATCGAGCGTGCCATCAAGAAGGCCACCGGTGAACTGGAAGGCGTGGTCTACGAAGAAGTCCGCTACGAGGGTTATGCCCCCGGTGGCGTCGCCGTGATCGTCGACTGCCTCACCGACAATCGCGTGCGTACCGTGGCCGATGTGCGCCATGCCTTCAGCAAATGCGGCGGCAACATGGGCACCGACGGCTCGGTGGCCTTCATGTTCAAGCGATTGGGCGTGGTCAGCTTTCCGCCGGGTACCGACGAAGAGCGCATCACCGAGTTGGCCATCGACGCCGGCGCCGACGACATCGTCGTCTATCCCGAGGATGGCGCCATCGACGTGATCACCGCGCCGGACGCCTTTTCTTCGGTCAAGGACGCCATCGCCGCCGCCGGGTTGGCGCCGGACCACGCGGAGATCACCTTCCGCGCCGACAACGACATCGCCGTCGACGGCGACACCGCCCAGCAGGTGCGCAAACTGCTGGACATGCTGGAAGACCTGGACGACGTGCAAGACGTCTATTCCAACGTCCACCAAGCGTCGCTGGACGCGTGACGACGCCCGGCACGCGGGCCTGCACACGCCGCGTCCGGTCGACTGCACCCTTATCATGACCCGCATCCTCGGCATCGATCCCGGCTCGCAGCGCACCGGCGTGGGCATCATCGACATCGATGGCCAAGGCCGCGTGCGCCACGTCTACCATGCGCCGCTGGTGTTGTTGGGCGCGGGCGATTTTGCCCAACGAATCAAGCGCCTGTTGCTCGGGCTGGCCGAGGTCATCGAGACCTGGCAGCCGCACGAAGTGGCGATCGAGCAAGTCTTCATGTCGCGCAACCCGGACTCGGCGCTCAAGCTCGGCCAGGCGCGCGGCGCGGCGATTAGTGCGGTCGTGTTGCGCGACCTGCCGGTGCACGAATACGCCGCCACCGAGGTCAAGCTGGCCGTCGTCGGCAAGGGCGGGGCGGACAAGGTCCAGGTCCAGCACATGGTCGGGGTGATGCTCAGCCTGCAGGGCAAGCTCCAGGCCGATGCGGCCGACGCCCTGGCCGTGGCGATCACCCATGCCCATGTTCGCGCCACCGCCGCACGGCTGGGCGTGAGCACCCGTACCGCCTGGGGGCGCAAATGAGGGCCCCCCTCCGCTGGCTGGCGCGCCGCTGCCGGTCATCACTCCCCAACCGTATCCAGGCGACCCCATGATCGGAAGACTTCGCGGCATCCTCGCCCACAAGCAGCCGCCGTGGCTGGTCATCGACGTGGGCGGCGTGGGTTATGAGTTGGAAGCGCCGATGAGCACGTTCTACGACCTGCCCGACGTCGGTCGCGACGTGATCCTGTTCACCCACTATGCGCAAAAGGAAGACAGCGTTGCGCTCTACGGCTTCCTGCGCGAGAGCGAGCGGCGGCTGTTCCGCGACGTGCAGCGGGTGACCGGCATCGGCGCCAAGATCGCGCTGGCCGTGCTGTCCGGGGTGAGCGTGGACGAGTTCGCGCGGTTGATCACCTCCGGCGACATCACCGCGCTCACCCGCATCCCCGGCATCGGCAAGAAGACCGCCGAGCGTATGGTGGTGGAGCTGCGCGATCGCGCTGCCGACTTCACCGGCGGCGCACCGGTTACCGGCCAGATCGGCCATGATCCCATCTCCGAGGCCACCGTGGCCCTGCAGCAACTGGGCTACAAGCCGGCCGAGGCCGCACGCATGGCCAGGGACGCGGCCACCCCCGGCGACGAAGTCGCCACGGTCATCCGCAAGGCGCTGCAAGCTGCCTTGCGCTGAGCGCTTTCTCTTTCTTCACGTCCCCCGGCGATAACCTCGGCCCGACATGTCCCAGTCCAGCTCCTCCCAGCCCCACGGCGGTCACGTGCCGGCCAACGGCCACAAAGCCTTGGTCATGGGCGCTATCGGCGTCGTCTTCGGCGACATCGGTACCAGCCCGCTGTACACCCTGAAGGAGGCGTTCTCGCCTCACTACGGGCTCGAGGGCGACCACGACACCGTGCTCGGCGTGCTGTCGCTGTCGTTCTGGGCATTGATGATCGTGGTCACGCTCAAGTACGTGACCATCATCATGCGTGCCGACAACGACGGGGAGGGCGGCATCATGGCGCTGATGGCCCTGGCCCAGCGCACCCTCAAGCACGGTTCGCGCTCGGCCTACGTGGTGGGCATCCTGGGCATCTTCGGCGCCTCGCTGTTTTTCGGGGATGGGGTCATCACCCCGGCCATCTCGGTGATGGGCGCCGTCGAGGGCCTGGAGATCGCCGCGCCGGCGCTGCATCCGTTCATCGTGCCGATCACCGTGGCCGTGCTGTGCGTGGTGTTCATCGCCCAGCGTTTCGGCACCGAGAAGGTCGGGCGGGTGTTTGGTCCGATCATGGTGGTGTGGTTCCTGGCGCTGGCCGCCATCGGTGTCTGGAACATCGTCGATGCGCCCGAAGTGCTCAAGGCCTTCAACCCCTGGTGGGGCGCTCGCTTCTTCATTGGCCACGGCTGGCATGGCATCTTCATCCTGGGCGCGGTGGTGCTGGCCGTCACCGGCGGTGAGGCCCTCTATGCGGACATGGGCCACTTCGGCGCCCGTCCGATCCGGCACGCCTGGTACTACTTCGTGCTGCCGTGCCTGCTGCTCAACTACCTGGGGCAGGGCGCGCTGGTGCTGGATCGTCCCGAGTCGCTCAAGAATCCGTTCTTCGAAGCCGTGCCGGGCTGGGCCCTGTACCCGATGATCCTGTTGGCGACCATGGCCGCGGTGATCGCCTCGCAGGCGGTCATCACCGGCGCCTATTCGGTTGCGCGCCAGGCGATGCAGCTGGGCTATATCCCGCGCATGCTGGTCACCCATACCTCGCGCGACACCATCGGCCAGATCTACGTGCCGGGCATCAACTGGCTGCTCGCCGTCATGGTGATCGCGCTGGTGCTGGTGTTCCGCAGCTCGACCAACCTGGCCGTGGCCTACGGCATCTCGGTGTCGATGACCATGTTGATCGACACCTTGCTGCTGGCTCTGGTGGCGCGCGCGCTGTGGCCGCGCTGGCGCAACTGGGTGCTGCCGCTGTGCGTGGTGTTCTTCACCATCGAACTGGCCTTCGTCGTGGCCAATGGCGCCAAGATACTGCAAGGCGCCTGGTTCCCGCTGGCCCTGGGCATCGTGGTGTTCACCCTGATGCGCACCTGGCGGCGCGGTCGCGAACTGCTGCGCGAGGAGATCCGCAAGGACGGCATCCGGCTCGACAGCTTCCTGCCCGGGCTGATGCTCGCGCCCCCGGCGCGGGTGCCGGGGACGGCCGTGTTCCTCACCGCCGACCCCATGGTCGTGCCGCATGCGCTGATGCATAACCTCAAGCACAACAAGGTGCTGCACGAGCGCAACGTGTTCCTCACCGTGGAGACCTTGCCGATTCCGTACGCGGCCAAGGACAAGCGGCTCAAGATGGAATCCATCGGCGATGAGTTCTACCGGGTCTATGTGCGCTTTGGTTTCATGGAGACGCCCGACGTCCCCCTGGCATTGATGCGCTCGTGCGACCGCGGCGGCATCTATTTCGATCCGATGGATACGACGTTCTTCGCCAGCCGCGAAACCATCGTCGCCAGCGCCAACCGGGGCATGCCGATCTGGCGCGACAAGCTGTTCGCGCTGATGCACCGCAATGCTGCCCCGGCGACCGGATTCTTCCGCATCCCGGGCAACCGGCTGGTCGAGCTCGGCGCGCAGGTGGAGATCTGATGCCGGTGATCCCGGCGCGGACTACGTCGTCCGCCGCGATTGCCCGTGAGCCTTTATCATGGCCGGACTTCACCACGGCCACGGGCACTCCAGCCTCTTGATGGAACGTCTGATCGACAGCAGCGCCTCGCGCGAAGACGACGTGGCCGATGCCAGCATCCGGCCCAAGCGGCTGGCCGACTATCTCGGCCAACAGCCGGTGCGCGAGCAATTGGGCATCTATATCGAAGCGGCCAAGGCACGCGGCGAGGCCCTGGACCACGTGTTGATCTTCGGGCCGCCCGGCCTGGGCAAGACCACGCTCAGCCACGTGATCGCCAACGAACTGGGGGTCGCGCTGCGGGTCACCTCGGGCCCGGTGATCGAGAAGGCCGGCGACCTGGCGGCGCTCCTGACCAACTTGCAGCCCCACGATGTGCTGTTCATCGACGAGATCCATCGCCTCTCGCCGATCGTGGAAGAAGTGCTGTACCCGGCGATGGAAGATTTCCAGATCGACATCATGATCGGCGACGGCCCGGCCGCGCGCTCGATCAAGATCGACCTGCCGCCCTTCACGCTGATCGGTGCCACCACGCGCGCGGGCCTGTTGACCGCACCGTTGCGGGACCGCTTCGGCATCGTCCAGCGGCTGCAGTTCTACTCGCCGGAGGAGCTGACCCGGATCGTGGTCCGATCGGCGGCGATCCTGGGCATCGACTGCACGCCGGAGGGCGCCGCGGAGATCGCGCGCCGCTCTCGCGGCACCCCCCGCATCGCCAACCGGCTGTTGCGCCGGGTGCGCGACTTCGCCCAGGTGCGTGCCAACGGCCGCATCGACGTGGCGGTCGCCGATGGGGCCATGCAGATGCTCAAGGTCGACCCGGAAGGTTTCGACGAGCTCGACCGGCGCTTGCTGCACGTGCTGATCGATCATTTCGATGGCGGCCCGGTCGGCGTGGAGTCGCTGTCGGCCTCGCTGTCGGAAGAGCGCGGCACCCTGGAAGACGTGATCGAGCCCTACCTGATCCAGCAGGGCTTTCTGGTCCGCAGCGCCCGGGGCCGCATGGCGACCCACAAGGCCTACCGGCACCTGGGCCTGCAGCCACGCAGGAATGCCGATGCCCCCGGCGATGCGGGGGATCTGTTTTGACCGATTTGGCCATCCCGGCGGCCAGCCCGCTCCAGTTCAGTTGGCCGACACGCGTTTACTGGGAAGATACCGATGCCGGTGGCGTGGTCTACCACGCCCGCTATGTCGCCTTCATGGAACGTGCCCGCACCGAATGGATGCGGTCCCTGGGCTACGGCCAGGAGCGGACGCGGCAAGACCACGGAATGGTGTTCGCAGTGCGGGCCATGCAGATCGATTTCCTCAAGCCGGCGCGGCTGGATGATGCGCTGGCCGTCTCGGTCACGCTGCGCCAGTGCCGGCGCGCGAGCCTGGTGTTCGCGCAGCGCATCGTCCGCGACGACGAGGTGCTGCTGACGGCCCAGGTGCGCATCGCGGCGCTGGATGCGACCACGTTTCGCCCGCGCGGTCTGGATGACGCGCTGTACGACCCAATGAAAGCCCTGGAAATTACAGAATCCGAATCTTGAGGAACAACGGATGATCGCTTTGCTCCTGGCCCTGCAGGACGCCGTCGTTGAGGCGCTGCCGCAGGATGTCACCCAAGCTGCCGTGCAGACTGTCGCCCACAGCGGCAGCATCAACTACCTGGAACTGATCGCCCGCGCGAGCATCCCGGTCAAGCTCATCGTGGCCCTGTTGTTGGCCGGCTCGTTCATCAGCTGGGTGATCATTTTCCGCAAGGCGCGCATCTACAAGAATGCCAACCGCCAGGCGGACGACTTCGAGAACCGGTTCTGGTCCGGGGCCGACCTGGGCAAGCTGTACGCCTCGGCCACCGATCGCAACCGCGTGGTGGGCGGGCTGGAAGCCATCTTCGAAAGCGGCTTCCGCGAGTTCAGCCGACTGCGCGAGCGCCGCCGCACCGATCAGCGCGGCCAGCTCGAAGGTGCCCAGCGCGCCATGCGCACCACCTTCGTGCGGGAGGTCGACCAGCTCGAGCGCAACCTCGAACTGCTGGCCAACATCGGCTCGACCGCGCCCTACGTGGGCCTGGTGGGCACGGTGTTCGGCATCATGGTGACCATGCACGACATGATCAGCAGCGGCGAGCAGGCCGGCATCGCCTCGGTGGCGCCGGGCATCTCCGAGGCGCTGTTCGCCACCGCCATCGGTCTGTTCGTGGCCATTCCGGCGGTGTGGGCCTACAACCGCTTCACGACGCGTGTCGAGCGCCTGGCTGTGCGCTACGAGACCTTCGCCGAAGAGTTCAGTTCCATCCTGCAGCGCCAGGCCGGCGGCGACGAATAAGTCGCCTGCGCCTGTCAGGAGTCCAAGATGATTTCCTCCGCCATATCCCGTCGCAAGAAGCGCAAGCTCAAGTCCGAGATCAACGTCGTGCCGTACATCGACGTGATGCTCGTGCTGCTGATCATCTTCATGGTGGTCGCGCCGCTGATGACGTTGAGCACTGAAGTGGACCTGCCCAACGCCAATGCCAAGGCGCTGGAGAGCAAGCAGGATCCGATCGTGGTCGTCGTGCGCGCGGATGGCCAGTTGGCCCTCCAACTGCCCGACGAGGCCAAGCCGCAGGCGATGGATGCCGAGGCACTGACGGCCCGCGTCGCGGCGATCGTGGCCCAGGACAAGGAAGCGCGTGTGGTCATCGCCGGCGACAAGGCCGTGTCCTACCAGCGGGTGACCGACGCGATCGACGCGCTCAAGCGCGCCAAGGTCGAGAAGGTCGGCCTGCTCACCGATTCGGGCGGCAATGCACGCTGAGGCACTGCCACCGCTGCGATCGCGGGACGAGGGCTGGGGCCGTCCGGTGGCCATGGCCGTGGCCATCCACGTGCTGGTGGCGCTGGTCTTCATCGCCGCGTGGTTGTGGTCGCCGCAGCGTCAGGTCGAGCCGGCCGCCGGTGATCCCAGTCTGGAAGCCAGCGTGGAGCTGAGCGCTGCCGAGGCGCGCGTCGCTCGCCAGGCGCTGCGTGACACGCCGGTGCCTGCCGAGGCCGAGCCCGTGCCGTTGCCGACGGCGCCGGAAGACACCGTGCCGCCGCCGCAGCCCACGCCCGAGCCGCGTCCGCAGGATGCCCCGGTGCCGCAACAGAGCGTGGCCCAGGAGCGCGTGGCCCAGCCGGACGTCGTCAACCAGGAGCGCGTGAGCGCGATGGCCATCGCCGAAGAGAAGGCCAAGCAGGAACAGGAAGCCAAGCGACGCCAGGAACAGATCGACCTGACCGAACAGAAGCGCCAGGACGAAGCGCAGCAGCAGCAGCGCCTGGCCAAGCAGCAAGAGGAAGTCGACCGCCAGAAGAAGCTCGCCGACCAGCAAGCCCAGGCCGAGCGCGAACAAAAGCTGGCCGACATCCGGAAGAAGCGCGAGCAAGCCCAGCGCGAAGCGCAACTGGCCGAGCAGAAGCTGCGCCAGTTGGCCGATGCGCGCGCCAAGTCCGCTGCCGCCAACACCACCAGCGCGCCGCAGTCCACGGCCGGGCAGGGCGGCACTAACACCGATCTGTCGGCCCAATACGCCGCCGCGATCCAGCAGGCCGTGCTGGCCCAGTGGCTACGCCCGGACTCGGTGCCGCAGGGCCAGACCTGCACCATCAACATCCGCCAGCTGCCGGGCGGGCAGGTCATCGATGCGACGGTGGCGGCCAACTGCCCCTACGACGAGGCGGGCCGGCGTTCGATCGAAGCCGCGGTGCTACGCGCACAACCGTTGCCGTATCGGGGATTCGAGTCGGTCTTCCAGCGCAACCTGACCTTCCGTTTCACTGCCCAGGATCAATGACGGGACGTGGGGGCCGCCGGGGGACGGTGGGCCGCCCGTTGACGCAATAGGAGGTCGATCGGTCCCTCATGGGTCCGCATCCGCCCTTTCGTGATGGCTTTTCACGCGATCTTTGTTCACGATTGCGAAAATGTTCACCTGCCGCTTGGTATCCCTGGCGCACTCCTTTCGACTTTTCGAGCAACCCATGAAGAAAACGCGCTGGTTGGCCTTGTTCGCCGCCTTGTTGCTTCCGTTCGCCGCGTTGGCGCAGCAGCAGGGCCTGGAAATCGAGATCAAGGGCGGTGTCGCCTCGGCGACGCCGGTGACGGTCGTGCCCATGGCCTACCAGGGCTCCGGTAGCGCCCCCACCACCGACGTGGCGGCGATCGTGGCCGCCGATCTGGACCGCTCCGGCCAGTTCCGCACCCTGCCGGCGGCGCAGATCGTGGAAAAGCCTACTCGCGGCGGTGAGATCCAGTTCCCCACCTGGCGCGCGCTCAAGCAGGACTACATCGTCGTCGGCCGCGTGCTGGACGCCGGTGACGGCGCTTATCGCGTCGAGTACGAGCTATTCAACGTGGCCAGCGGCGAACGCCTGCTGGGCCTGGCCATGACCGCGCGCAGCAATGCGATGCGCGATGTCTCGCACCAGATGGCCGATGCCATCTACGAAAAGATCACCGGCGTTCGCGGCGCCTTCTGGACCCGCATCGCCTATATCACCGCCAATGGCAGCGGCAGCAACATGCGCTTTGCGCTGATGGTGGCCGACTCGGACGGCTACAACCCGCAGACCATCGTGCGTTCGGCCGAGCCGTTGTTGTCCCCCGACTGGAGCCCGGATGGCCGCAAGCTGGCCTATGTGAGCTTCGAGCGCGGCAACTCTTCGATCTTCGTGCAGGACATCGCCACCGGTGCGCGTGAGCTGGTGGCCAGCTTCCGCGGCATCAACAGTGCCCCGTCGTTCTCCCCGGACGGCCGCAAGCTGGCCATGGCGCTCTCGCGCAGCGGCAATCCCGAGATCTACGTGATGGACGTGGGCAGCAAGCAGCTGACCCAGATGACCAACCACTTCGGCATCGATACCGAGCCGACCTGGAGCGCCGACGGCAGCACCATCTACTTCACCTCCGACCGTGGCGGCCGCCCGCAGATCTACCAGGTCCCGTCCAGCGGCGGCAGCGCCAGCCGCGTGACCTTCCAGGGCAACTACAACGCCAAGGCCTCGGTGTCCTTCGATGACAAGAAGATCGCCGTGGCCCAGGGGGCCGGCAACAGCTACAAGATCGCACTGATGGATCGCAGCCTGGGTTCGCCGCGCTGGAGCACGTTGTCGGTCGGCTCCCTCGACGAGTCCCCGAGCTTTGCGCCCAACGGCAGCATGATCCTTTACGCGGCCCGCGAAGGCGGCCGGGGCGTCCTGTACGAGGTGTCGGCCGACGCCCGGGTCCGCCAGCGGTTGGTCCTGGCCGACGGCGATGTGCGGGAACCGGCCTGGGGCCCCTACCGCACCGCCCGTTAATGTTAAGATTTCGCTTGTATTAAAAAACCCCTCATCGGCTTAGGAGCCACAAAGGTATCGCTATGAACAAGACCACCCGCGTTCTACTTGTTTCTCTGCTGTCTGTGGCCGCTCTGGCCGGTTGCTCGAAGAAGGTCAAGGAAACCCCGCCGGCATCGGTCGACACCGGTTCCACCGCTCCGACCCAGCCGGCCACCTCGGGCCTGTTCGGTCCCGGCGACCTGGACACCGACGCTTGCCTGCGCCAGCGCGTTGTCTACTTCGACTTCGACCAGGATTCGGTCAAGCCGGAGTTCCAGGCCATCATGGCTTGCCACGCCAAGTACCTGCGTGACCGTCCGTCCTCGCGCATCACCCTGGAAGGCCACACCGACGAGCGCGGTTCGCGCGCGTACAACCAGGCCCTGGGCGAGCGTCGCGGCAATGCCGTCTCGTCGGCCCTGCAGGCCAACGGTGGTTCGGCCAGCCAGCTGACCGTCGTCAGCTACGGCGAAGAGCGTCCGGTCTGCACCGAGTCCAACGAGGCTTGCTGGTCGCAGAACCGCCGCGTTGAGATCGTGTACACGGCGCAGTAATAGATGCGTTCCTGGGTAACCACCCTGCTCGTCGCGGCGGCCTTCATGGCCGCCGCGCCGGTGCATGCGCAACGTGCCAGCCTGGCCGATCGCGTTGCCGTGCTCGAGCAGCAAGCGTCCAATAGCCAAGCCAACACCGATCTACTCAACCAGGTCACCCAGCTCCGTAGCGAGATGAGCGACCTGCGCTCGATGATCGAGCAACTGCAACACGACAACGAACAGCTCAAGCAGCAGAACAAGGACCAGTACCTGGACCTGGACGGCCGCTTGAATCGCTTGGAAGGCGGTAGTACGCCACCCCTGCCGGGCTCGCCCGCACCGGTTGCCGCTCCCGTGACCAAGCCTGCCGCCGCGGCCACGCAAGAGCGTGCGCCGTCGGTGCATGGCGATCCGGGCGCGCTGGCGGTCAGCGGCGACGAGCGCACGTCCTACAACGTGGCCTTCGATGCGCTGAAGAACGGCAAGTACGACGACTCGGCGCAGTTGTTCCAGAGTTTCCTGGAGCTGTACCCCAACGGGGTGTACACCCCCAATGCGCTGTACTGGCTGGGCGAGAGCTACTACGCCACCCGCAATTTCCCGCTCGCAGAAGCGCAGTTCCGCGATCTGCTGAGCCGCTATCCCACCCACGACAAGGCCTCCGGTGGCTTGTTGAAGCTGGGCCTGTCGCAGTACGGCGAGGGCAACGTGCCCGCCGCGCAACAGACCCTGCAGCAAGTGATCAGCCAGTTTCCCGGCAGCGACGCGGCCCGCGTGGCCCAGGATCGCCTGCAGTCCATCCAGATCGGCCAAGCCCTGCGCTGATCCCCTCGCGTTCGTCCTGCTGCAGGCGGGCGCATAATTCCCCGCCATGAATGCCGCCGTCCCCAGCGTAATCGTCCAATCGCCCCTGCCGCGCCTGAAGATCACCGAGATCTTCATGTCCTTGCAAGGCGAGGCGGACACGGCCGGCTGGCCAACTGTATTCGTGCGCCTCACCGGCTGCCCGCTGCGCTGTTCGTACTGCGATACCGCCTACGCGTTTCACGGTGGGCAATGGCAGGACATCGACGACATCGTCGCCACCGTGTGCAGTTACGGCGTGCGCCACGTCTGCGTGACCGGTGGCGAACCGCTGGCGCAGAAGCGTTGCCTGGTGTTGTTGCAGAAGCTGTGCGACGCCGGCCTGGATGTCTCGCTGGAGACTTCAGGCGCGTTGGATGTCGCTGCCGTCGATGCGCGCGTGTCGCGCGTGGTCGACATCAAGACCCCCGGTTCGGCCGAGGAGCACCGCAACCGCTGGGAAAACCTGCCACTGCTGACGTCTCGCGACCAGGTCAAGTTCGTCCTGTGCGGACGGGCCGACTACGAGTGGGCCCGCGAGTTGGTGCGCACCCACGCGCTGGACCGTCGCTGCCAAGTTTGGTTCTCCCCGAGCAAAAGCGAGGTTTCACCGCGCGAGCTCGCCGATTGGATCGTCGCCGACCGCTTGCCGGTGCGCTTCCAGATGCAGTTGCACAAGCTGCTGTGGGATGACGAGCCGGGTCGTTGATGAGCGGCACCGGTGACGCACTGCGACGCGCCGCCATCTTTCGTTCCGATTAGGGGGTTGCCCATGACCGATACCAACAAGAAAGCCGTCGTCCTGCTGTCGGGCGGGATGGACTCTGCCGCCGTCGTGGCGATGGCCCAGGAGCAGGGCTATCTCGTGCACGCGTTGAGCGTGCGCTACGGCCAGCGCCATACCTCCGAGCTGGACGCTGCCGTCCGCGTGACCCAGGCGCTGGGCGTGGCGGCGCACAAGGTGGTGGACGTGGATCTGCGCAGCATCGGCGGCTCGGCGCTGACCGACGACATCGACGTGCCGCAGGCCGGTGGCGACGGCATCCCCGTCACTTACGTGCCGGCGCGCAACACCATCATGCTGTCGCTGGCGCTGGGCTGGGCCGAGGTACTCGGGGCCAACGACATCTTCTGTGGCGTCAACGCGGTCGACTACTCGGGCTACCCGGACTGCCGTCCGGAATTCATCCAGGCCTTCGAGCGTTTGGCCAACCTGGCCACCAAGGCCGGTGTGGAGGGCAAGGGACTGCGCGTGCACGCCCCGCTGCAGTTCATGAGCAAGGCCCAGATCGTGCAGGAAGGCGTGCGGCTCGGCGTGGACTTCGGGCTCACCGTGTCCTGCTACAACGCCGACGGGCAAGGCCGCGCCTGCGGCCACTGCGATGCCTGCCGCCTGCGCGCGGCCGGCTTTGCCGACGCCGGTGTCGCCGACCCCACCGTTTACGCCTGAACAATGCGATTTCGCCCCGGCCGCGCGCTGGGGTAGAATGCACGCCCCGGCGCAATGCCGGGCGTTTCAAGGGCCGTTAGCTCAGTCGGTAGAGCAGAAGACTTTTAATCTTTTGGTCGAAGGTTCGAATCCTTCACGGCCCACCAGAATTATCAATAAGATACGCGTCGCTCGCGCTCCTCCTGCCTCCGCCTCCTGAAAATCCTCCTGAAAACGACTGGCCCTCGCTGAGGTTCCACGTTGAGTCGGGAAGATTCCGCTTGTTGGCCCCAGCTGTCTCAGCTAATGTCGCGCCGAGGCTTGGGGCTGCCAACCAGGGCATCTCCCGTCGACGAAGGAACGGCATTTACGTAACCTATGCCCATGGCCAAATCAAAGATCTATGCCGTTGACCTCTTCTGCGGAGTTGGCGGCCTTTCCTACGGTCTCAAAACATCCGGTATCAAGGTTGTTGCGGGTTACGACTTGGACGCCAGTTGCCAAGCCACCTATGAGGCCAATGTCGGTGCCCCTTTTATCGAGGCCGACATTCGAGCGCTTAAGGGCAGGGACATCAACGCTCACTATCCGCCTGGTGCGGTCCGGCTCCTCGCTGGATGTGCACCATGTCAGCCGTTCTCACGTCACATGCGCGGGGCCGACACGTCGGGTGATGAGAAGTGGAGTCTGCTGGACGAGTTCTTGCGCCTTGTCCGCTCAGTTGGACCTGAGCTGGTAACGATGGAGAATGTCGCGCCGCTGCGGTCTACAGTGGTGTTCAAGCGCTTCGTAAGTGGTCTTGAGCGAGCCGGGTACTGGGTGCAGAACAGATCGTGTTACGCGCCGAGGTTCGGTCTGCCGCAGCACCGTCGGCGCTTGGTGCTGGTTGCATCCAAGTTGGGTGAGCTTGAGAAACTGCCCGACTTGCTTCCGAAAGGAGCTCCACTTCCAACTGTTCGTCAAGCAATCGGGTCGTTACCCAAGGTGGCATCGGGCGAGCAATGCGCGGCTGACCCGCTGCATAAGGCGCGTGCACTCACCGAGATCAACCTCAAACGGCTCCGCGCGTCAAAGCCAGGAGGCACATGGCGCGACTGGCCTGAAAGTCTCCGTGCGCCGTGCCATACGCGCGCAAGTGGATCCACATTTCAGAGTGTTTATGCCCGAATGGCTTGGGACGAACCCGCGCCAACGATTACGACACAGGCATTCAATTTTGGGACTGGTCGCTTTGGCCACCCCGAACAGGACCGGGCCATAACACTGCGCGAAGCCGCCGTGCTGCAGGGATTTCCGAAGACATACCAGTTTGTCCGTCCCGACGAAGTTGTCGTCTTCACAAGCCTAGGGAAGCACATAGGCAACGCCGTGCCTCCGCCGCTAGGTGAGGCGGTTGGTCGGCACTTTTTGAATCACATTGCTAATTGAGAGGGATCTCTGATGAACGACCAAGCCGCTGTTGCTGATCCGCCCGAAACGGCGCCGGATACCACGCTTCGCTTCCAGCTCCACTTGAATGTCCTGCACCATCTCGGCATGAAGCTTTATGCTTCGGCGCCGTCAGTGCTGACCGAACTGGTTGCCAACAGCTGGGACGCAGAAGCCGCGAAGGTCGCAGTCACTATTGATGCCCAGGCAGACACGCTCGTCGTTGATGACGATGGCCACGGAATGGATCGGGGCGCACTGCAGCAACGGTTTCTGAGCGTTGGCTACAGTCGCAGAGAATTCACCGGCACAGCGACTTCAGACAACGGCAAGCGCCGGGTCATGGGACGGAAGGGAATAGGGAAGCTTGCAATGTTCTCGATCTCCAAGAAAGTGACGGTGATCACCCAGATGGAGGGGGGGGATGCAATCGGCTTCGAGATCGTAGTGGATGAGCTGGAAGCCAAGGCGAAAGCAAATGTGGAATATCTGCCTCGTGTTCTCGAGGGCGTGCCGAGCCTTCCAAGTGGTCATGGAACCCGCATCACATTGGAAGGTCTGAATCGTTCGGTTGAACGCAGCGTTGGCTTCCTCATCCCACGGCTTGCTCGTCGATTTGGCATCATTGGTCCTCAGTACGGCTTTGAGGTCTCGGTTAACGGAACGCCTATTTCTCGGGCCGATGCGGGTATCCACAAGCACCTACAGTTTTTGTGGTACTTCGACGAACCATCATTTGCAGAGGCCAAAAACCAAGCTGCGCCTCTGGCTACCCCCGAGTCGCTCAATGGGAAGCCAGCCGCCAAGAAAGTTTCCGCCTTGCTCCAAGTGGATGGGCACGCGTTTGAGTTGCGTGGCTTCATCGGCACCGTCGATACTCCAAGCAAGCTAGGCACTGATGGCGAAAGCATTAATCAGATTTCGTTGTTCGCCAACGGTCGCCTATGGCAGGAAGATTTGTTAGCCGACATCGGCGACACGCGTTATTTCAACAGTTACATCATTGGGGAGGTGCACGCCGATTTCCTCGACTCAGATGGCGTGGATCGTGCGACTTCCGCCCGCGAGTCAGTGATTCAGTACGATCCCTTTTTTCTGGCGATCCGCGCCCACTTGACGGCGGTGCTAGCGGAAATTCGCGACCAATGGGACTTATGGCGTGGTGAGGTGGGCGACTCAGACCCCGAGGGCCCAGGACAGATTATTGAAGAGTGGATCAACACTCTTGAAAGGGATAAAGATCGCAAGCTTGCGAAGAAGCTGATCAGGTCAATCGACAAGGTCGAGTTCTACAACGATCCAAAGCGTAATCGGAACGCCCGCTCGATGATGTACAAGAGCACGATGGTGGCTTTCGAGAAACTGCGAGTAAAGAATGCGCTCGATGAGCTTGAGGGAATTGACGATGTACTATCGCCGGAATTTCAGGCGGTCTTCGCGACCCTAGATGCGGTAGAGGAAAGTCACTTCTACGATATAAGTCGTCAGCGCCTGGAGATCATTCAAGCGTTCGAAGCGAAGGTGCATGGCGAAGAACTTGAAGGGGTCGTGCAACGTTACTTGCTAGACCACCTATGGCTGCTGGACCCCACTTGGGATCGCATTCAAGGTACCCAGCAAATTGAAGTGCGCCTTTCAGAGTATCTGCGTGATAGCTGCCCGGATACGGAAGACGGGGCTCGTCTCGATATTGCCTATCGTGCACAGTCGGGCCGGCACGTGGTGGTGGAGCTGAAGCGACCGGGAGTCAAAGTGCCGTGGCTGAAGATCATGGATCAATGCAACCGGTACCGGCGAGCTGTCGAAGAGTATGTCAAACAGCATGGGGCATGGATGGATGGCGGCGGCGCCCCCGCAGCGGTGTCGATTTACTTTGTCTGTTCCGATCGGTCGCATCTTGATGAGCGAGAGCTTCAATCGCTTGCGGAGATTGGAGCTCGCGTCCTGACGTACGAAACTTTGATCGTTAGCGCCCGCGCGGCCTATGAGTCGTACTTTCAGTCCCGTGATAAGGCAAAAGGCCGCATCGAGGCTTTTCTTGAGCGAATCGAAGCCAATGAGAAGGCCTCAACGCCGAAGCTCGCGTCGCCGAGTGGAAAAAAACAAGAGGCAAAGCCGCAAGACGCAGATGAGTCTGGTGGCTAGGCCTTGTTGTGTCGACCGGATGGAAGTTTAGCCGGGGCTACCAGCGGAACCTCGTGGTCGTAACGCTGGCGCATCTGCTCACTTCGGTGGCCGCCTGCGCGCTTGTCGTCGCTGTCCGTAATGCCACGGTGCTTGAGGCCGTGCAAGGTAAAATATTCAGCACTCGCGAGCACGCTCGCTCCAGAATCGTCCGGCCTTGTGGCCAGAACCATGAGTCGCTGCCAAGCGGAATCCAGAGATGACTTGCTCAGGCGCTTGCCGGTTTCCGACACGACCAGGTACCGATCTTTGGCGCGCACGGGGATTGCGAGCCGCTGGCGATCAGCGGCCTGTTTTCGCAGATCTACCAAAAGCGCCCATGCGGCGCGCAGTTCGGGCGACCAGGCGGTTACGTTGTCGCGGCTGCCTTTGCGTCGGTTACTTCGGATCCCTTCCGGAGTTGCATGTGCATCGGTCAGGGTAACCGCTTCAATTCCGCGCAGCCGACAGTGGTATGCGATCGTCATGACGGGCGCCAGATAGGGGGCTGCGCTGCCTGACAAGTGCGCAGTGCGGCTGCCTCGTTCACGAGCGAGCTGCAACACCGCAGCATAAGCGCTTGGTGTCGGCATCCGGAATAGCCAACGAACTGGAACCGCTGCAGGCTCGCGTGCTCAAGGTCAACGGCTGGATCGGCGAGCAGGTGATCGCGTTCACCCCCTACCAGCCGCCGGCACCGGCGGCGTAAACCCTTTCCCACCACGGCAAGACCACGATGCTGAAGAACCTGCGATGTGGCGAGTGCGCCCGGCTGCTGTGCAAGGCTGGCGCATTCGACCAGCTCCAGATCAAGTGCCCGCGTTGCGGCACGCTCAATCACCTGAAGGCCGAGAGCCTCGCCTCAGATCGCCGCGAGCGATTCGATCATGAAGGCTCTCACCATGACCAATGTGCTGTTGCAGAGCGACGCCCTGAAGTTGCTTCCCACGCTCGAAGCGGAGTCGTTCGACGCGCTGATCACTGATCCGCCGTATGCCAGCGGCGGCGTCACGGCCGCCGCCCGCGCCCAGGCGCCCTCGAAGAAATACTGCCGCGACGGTGGCCACGCCGACTTCGTCGGCGACGAACGTGACCAGCGGGCGCACTGCGATGGATGCACCTGTGGCTCTCCGAATGCGCCCGCGTGCTGAAGGGCGGCGCGCCGGTGCTGCTGTTCACCGACTGGCGACAGTTGCCGCTGACGACTGATGCGTTGCAGCTGGCCGGCTTCACCTGGCGCGGCATCACCGTGTGGGTCAAGACCGAAGGTGTGCGGCCGCAGCTCGGCCGCTTTCGCAACCAGGCCGAGTACATTGTGTGGGGCAGCAAGGCTCACATGCCGCTCCAGCGTCGCGCGCCGGTGCTGCCGGGCGTCATCCGGGAGCCGGTGCGCAAGGCCGACAAGCATCACTTGACGGACAAGCCGACGGCGCTCATGCGCCACCTGGTGCGGATCTGCGAAGAGGGCGGGCGGATCCTAGACCCTTTCGCAGGCAGCGGGACAACACTGATAGCCGCCGCGGCGGAGGGCTTCCGCTACACCGGCGTTGAAATGACGTCGTACTACGCTGATGTCGCTCGCAAGCGGCTGCAAGCGCAGATCTGATTCTGGTCCCTTGGGCCCGCCCTAGCGGGCCCAAGGTTATAGGGCGGGTTGCGGTTTGGTGGCGGTTTCGGACACACGGCGCGCATACCGTCGATGTGCTCCTCCAATCCATCTGAAATCGATGCCCTCGCGCTTCGCTGCGGTGCGGGGCCATAGTGCCTGGTACGTTTGCCCCTGCCAGCTCTGCTAATCGCCGCAGTCGGTGACGGCTGGTTCCGCCGTGCGGCCCAGACGGAGATACGCGATCGCACGGGAAGACGGGTAACGCACCTTGCCCATCTCGCCCGCCATTTTCCGCGAGGCAGTGTCGGCATCAGAAAGTTGGCTCGCAGAGGCACGTTTTGAAAGAGCAGCAATCCTTTCCGCGACGAACGAACCTATGTCACCGTTCGCTCCACTCGAATCCAGGCTTATGTACGCCGCCTTATAAAGCGTAAGCGATTGCTGCAGGTCAGTGCCAACAGCCTGGGCTAGGAACGAGCGCGGCCCCACCTGGTTCTCCGGGCTATAAGCAGCGGCCAAGCTCAGTAGCGCGCCCCCGTCTCCGGACATAGCTGCCTTGTGGGCAAGTGTTCCGGCACGCTGTTTGTATACCTGAAGCTCGTCGATGGTGTCGAGGATGTTGCCGATACTGAAGGCGTTGCCCACTGCGTAATTGGTCATGGCCGCAGGATTTCCACTGTCAGCGGCTCGTCTCCAGAGCGCGGCGATCTCTATGGCCGGCGGAGCGTTTACATCTGCGCAATGGGCAACATCAACATAGAAGCCGTTTGGGTCTAGCGGAAGCGCGACTCGACGGGGCGCTTCGTTAGGATCTGACCCTGCCATTACTTCGGCAACGTGTTCAACACGCTGCTCTGCTACCACGCACCGTTGATACTCCAGAGCCAGTCGGCACGCTGCACTCCCGTCCCCTGCCAATGCACGCCTCTTGAGATCACCTTCAATGAGATGCAAAGGAGCGCCGACTTGGGGCAAGGGGTTCTTGAGAGCAGATGATTGGGGGCGTCGAACTTCCGCTCGCGGAACTTGCGCCTTGGTTGGTTCTGCAGTGGACGAGCCGATTTTAACTTGAGAAGGCGATTTCAGAAAGGCGACGATTGCGACAATTGAGATGCCGCCCACAACGACGTATGTGAGAAGTTTCTTATTCATGGAGGTCCAAATAGTAGCCGGCGGAGTACTTCAAGCCGCTCCGCCGGCCCGGGAATTAATACTGCCTAATTTCGCAGACGGTAGTGCCGCCCGAAGTAACGCAGGCAATCTTTACCCTTGTGCCTGCACCCCCGGCACTCGAAACAGGGACTCCCATATGAGTCAGGCGATCGTAGAAGTCAGCAAATGTCGATCCACCTCCGCTGCCAAAGATGTACTCCTGATAGCCGCCCGCGGCAACGTCCGCAAGAGTTTCCGGGATCAAATTTCCTTCGGCGTCACGCGCTGTCTTGGGTACCCGCTTGAAAGCGCCGGTCCCAGTATCCCACGCGTACTTGGCCACACTACCATCGGGAAAATTAACAGTGATCGTCCATGTCAACAGTTGGGGAAAGAACCCTTTGGTGGGCGCGACTTGGTTGATGGAATTAATCGCGCCCTGGTTCGCCCCGGTCCAACCTTCGGTGAGCCAATTGGACACTCGTTGCTCTTTGGCCGAGCTAGCCATAACGTCGTACACGGAACCCGGACCATCGTCTTCGGAATTAGTCGTGAACGCTCGAGCTGTTGCTGCGGAGCTGGCGGGATAGTAGACGGTGAAGTTCGACCCCAGTATAGAGTTGAGATTGGCGATGAGCTGAACGATTGTGGGATCGACTGAGGTATTGACCGCCCAAGCTTCAAAAATGTCGTTTTCCCAATCGAAATTCTGATCGACATTGTTTGCGTACGCGAGATGCATCACTGAGTTGCCGGGTATGTTCGTGACGTAGACCGAAGGATGCGGTTTGTTCCACGCTGGCCGAGTCACCACCTTCTCTCCGGCGTTGAACATTTCCAGTGGCGTGCAGCCGTCGCAATTGACGATCTCTTCCGCAGCCACGCTGGTGCTAAACAACGCGAGCGCCGTAGTGAGCGCGATTGCCGTGATGATTTTCATCTGGTTGTCCTCTTCCTTGTGATGGCAGCAATGGCTACCGCGCGCAACCTGACACTACTTGCTGCTGAACAGAAGCGGAATCGTTGCGAAGTTTTGAATATGTGACGACCCGCACACGTTTTTTGCGGCGACGCGCGCAGTCGTCGCCCCGCCACGCCTGCGGTCTTCATGCACGTGTTTTTCCGCGCCCCGCGCCACCGGCCTAGGCCCCGCCGCTGCTGGCGCTGTCGGCCCTCAAGTAACGGCCCCGCGCCCTGCTGATCCCTGCGCCGAACCGCCCCGTGGAACGGCACCCAGAGGCCCCAGGCCGCTTGCCGGCCGCTGGCCACAATTTCCGGACGGCCATCGGGAAGAGGTAACCAAGTAATCCCACCCCTCGGGAGGTCGTAAGAAATTGATCTAACGAGGAAAATCGAGGTTAGCTCGGGAGGTAATCTGAGGTAATCCGTCGATCTCGGAAAGGTAATGGCATTGATTTAAAAGGACTTTTTTTCAGGCCCGGATTACCTCGTCAAAAGGTAATCCCGTTACCTCAGAATTACCCCGGAATTACCCTTGACATATGTTGATATATTATTGAAAACATTAAATAAATTGCGTTCATCCCGAACCGGCGTGGCTCAGCCCGGACCCGTCCGACCTGGCCGCGGTGCAGGCGATCCTTGACGACAAGCGGCACCCGTTCTACGAGCACCAGGTGGCGGAGCCCGCATGAGCGCGATCAACGCCGAAAACGAGCCTTTACTGCCGCCGGGTTCCGCGGGGACAAGGCCTCGCAACACGAAGTAGGCCCGCCCACAGCCCTGGTGCTCGATGGCGAGGAAGTGGCGCGGATGATGGACAAGGTCGGCGGTGGATGGTTCGTGTATCTGGAACGGCAGCGTCCGAAACCTCCTGGCCAGGTGTACGCGCCGATGGTCACCCGCCAGTGCAGCAGCTTCGAACAGGGCCGACGCGGCACGGCGATGTGGGTCACAAGGCACGAAGTTAGAATCCGCGCCGAGGTCGCAGCGAAGATCGCCGCGAGGCCTGGGCACGCAGGCACCCTCAGACCTATCGATTTCCAAGGAGCATGATCACAGTCGAAGAGAAGCTCGGGGAATCGCTACGCTTAAGCGACCATTGGACCACTGTCTACAGGCAGGCGGCATCGCGAGCTTACAAGCTCAACAAGCTGCAGGACTGCGAGATCGCCTAGTGGTGGACGCGACGGACTACGCCTTAGAAATTCACCGATCGATTGTCGAACTCTGCGCAAGTGGTAAACCGGCTACTGCGGCCGCTCTCTCGCGTCTTCAGATCGAAGCATCGCTGACCGTATGCTACCTGTTGCACCTAGACGATATCGGGCAGGCACTCCGGCTGGAGCGCGGCGAGTCGTATTTGCCGCTTACCAGGACGATCGTACAGGTGCTGTCGGGAGTGCCCGTTATCGGGAAGTACGTTGCGAGCTTAGAGCTCGGACCATTCAACAAGGTGACTCACGGCGATATGCAGCAGCTTTCCCGGCGCAACGTAAACAATTGGTCTTCCACGTTCGAGCCGGTTGAAGTGAAGGCATTTCTTGTCCTGGCAGATTCCTTAATGTTCGCGGCCCTCGATAGCTTTGGGCACGCGGTCAAGGATGTAGGACTGAGGCTAGCTGTTCGTGAGCTCAATATTGCGGCAGCTCTGAGGGCGGGGCTCCCGCTCCCTGCCGAGATGCCGCTTTCGCCGACACCGGACCGATAGTGCCCAGCGGCGCGGATTCGTATCGATGTGGCCGCGAAGAGCGCCTAGCGGCCACGTTACGTGGTTACTCCTAAGCAGCGTTTCGGACGTGCGCTAGAACTCTTAGACTTGGGGAATCTAATCTTACAGGGGGCAGCCATGAAGGCTCTTGAGCGAATCGAACTGCTGGACGCAGTCGGCAGCGAACTGCAGAGTCGATTTACCTTCGACGATATTGACCGTTGTGCCAGGGCTTGGAGGGTTTATCAAAAGCTTCCTGGGAACTGGAGTAGCAAGCGCGTCTATGCGAAGGCACTGTTGGAACCTATTAGCGAAGGCAAGCTGCTCCAAATAGCTGAGGAGCTCGGCCTCGTCAATGCATCTCCAGCAAGTATCGAGGTTGCGCCGATCGTCCCCACTTTTTGGGCGGCTGGGCACTTCAGGCTGTTTCTTAGCCATCTAGCTTCTTTCAAGGTAAAGACCGCTGCACTTCGAGACGCATTGAGGCCTTTCGGCATATCAGCCTTTGTGGCGCATGAGGACATAGAGCCGACAAGGGAGTGGCAGGTTGAGATTGAAGCTGGGCTTCAAACAGCGGATGCTCTCGTAGCTATCCTGATGCCGGGCTTCAAAGAAAGTAGCTGGTGCGATCAGGAGGTGGGCTTTGCGGTTGCGCGCAACATTGTGGTTATTCCTCTGATTAAGGGGCTCGATCCATATGGCTTTATCTCCAAGGTCCAGGGCATGCCCGCCGAAGGGAAAAAAGTCGTGGAGATCGCCGAATTGATCTATGGGATCTTGCTGCGGTCGCCAAAGACCCGAGAGAAGATGGTGGCTGCATTGATCAACACGCTGCCTCAAGCGCGAACCCCTGCTGAAGCGCTCAAGAGAATCAAGCTACTTGAAGACGTAAAGGATCTGCCAAGACCGTTGTTGGAGCAGCTGAGTGTCACTGCTAGAGGGGCGGCAATATTCGCCAAGGAGCCTCAGAAGGCTGCATTAGCCAAACTACTGCGGCGTTACGGAATTGGGGTGGCCGAGAGTGAGCACTTCGTCGACGACGACCTGCCTTTCTGATCCATGAAATCGTGCGACGGAAAAATGAGCGTGGCCGCAGCTTCTGCGCTGGGAAAATTCGTGCCGCCAGATCGTCAATTCAATGGCTTGGGTGGGCTCCTGTGGTGAAATTACATTACTTAAGTCATTGATTGGTAAGCTTCAGCGCTGGAACTTTTAATCTTTTGGTCGAAGGTTCGAATCCTTCACGGCCCACCACAACATCCCGATTGCACTTAATCGCTTGGCGTAGGCGCCCACCGGGTCGACGCGAGCGCGACGTCGTCATCGCTCAAAAACGATAGACGAAGCCCAGGCGCAATCCGGCATCGTTGAACTCCACGCTGCCGTTGAAGCTGTCGCGGTTCGAATCCACTTTGATCCGGGTCGCGGTGTAGTCCAGCGAGAAGCCTGCCCGCTCCCAGGGAAACCATTCCACGCCGGCGCGACCGAAGTACACGTCGCCGTCGATGTCGTCGATGCTGACAGTGAAATAGCCCGCGTCGGCGGACACGCGCCAGTCTTCGGCCGGCGTCCAGCGCCAGCCGGCGCCGATGGTGGGTGCCGGCAGGTCTGCCGATACTTCATCGCTTACCGAGCTGCCCATCTGGTTGCCGTTGACGTCGGCTTCGAGCGAGATGCGCAGCTGCATCCGATACCAGATCACGCCCACGCGCGGGCCGAGCGCCCAGCGTTCGCGAGAGGCGGCCCACCAGGTGTAAGAGGCTTCGTAACTGTCCAGGCTCGCTTGCGACCGGATCGTGCTGGAGGTCTCGTACAGATGGTCTTCGAACTCGATGTCCCGGTCGATCACGCGGGTCGCGTCGGCATCCTTGGTGTAATAGGACAGGCCGAATTCGTGGCGTTGCCACGGCCGCCAGGTCAGGCCGAAATTGGCGATGATATTGCTCTCGTCCAGGCCCAGGTCGCGATGCAGATTGACCTGGGTGCCTCTGCCGATTTCGCCGTCGGCGCGTATTTCCGTGTCGAACGAGGTCACATAACCACTGGCGCGGACACTGAACCGGTCGAGGGGCTCGACCGCCTGCGCCGACGGGGCGAACAGGGGGAACGCCAGTACTGTTATGCAGGTGCCGGTCAACCACTTGCGACGCTGTACGGGTGCCATGGTGATTTCCCCTGGGCTCGGCGATCGTTCGAAACGGCGACTACGGATGCGATGACGTAGGGCACTTCGTTACGTGCAGAAGCAACGCCGGTCCCGTGGGGAGGACGGCGGCTGGGCGATCAACTTGGCCGGTAGTGCTGGCCAGCGTGGATGCCGGTCGACATGGGGTAGGCAGACAAAGCCATGGTTCCGGCGCAGTGTCAATGGTCGCGGCCTCAACGGGCGCAGGCGCCATCCAGATGGCAGGTTGTAGTGCGGCGTAGTCGGCTGGGCCGGTGCGGCGGTAGGTCCGCTCCGATGAGTGCGGTTCGCGGCTGCGGATGGGAGCCGGATGGGTCGCCGTCTTGCGATACACCGCTGGTAGGCTTTGTCCCGACTTCTTTCGGCTGCCCCCCATGTCTGGTCCCCTTACCGGGTTGCAAGACCTCTTGCGCACGTTATCGCCCACCTGGAATCCCGGTGTGTATGTCTTCGTGAGCGTGCCGGAAGGCGTGGTGGCTGATGCGAGTCGGGCGATTGCGTCGATCCGTGAGCCGGAAGGCCTGTCTCTGGTGCTCGCTGAAACCGATGCCGCAGCGCAGGGCCTGGTAGTGCAGTTTCGCGCGGCGTGGCTGACATTGACGGTGCACTCGGCACTGGAGGCGGTCGGATTGACGGCGGCCTTCGCAAGCGCGCTGGCCGAAGCGGGGATCGGCTGCAACGTCGTCGCCGGTTCCTTTCATGATCATCTGTTCGTGCCCTACGAGCGGGCTGCAGAGGCGATGGCCGTGCTCGCCGATATCCAGCAGCAGGCCAACGATCGATGAGTGCGCCTTCGATCCGTCGGGCGACGGATGACGACTTCGCCGCCATCGTCGCGCTCAATGCGCAGCAGGTGCAGCACACCAGCGAGATGGACATGGCGCGCCTTCAGGCGTTGGCGTCGCTGGCGTGGTCGCTTCGGGTCGTCGAGTTCGAAGGACAGACGCGAGCGGAAATAGCGGGCTTTGTGCTGGCCATGCGTCGCGGCTGTGGCTATGCCAATGCGAACTTCGAATGGTTCGAGCGGCGATGCAGTGACTTCGTCTACATCGACCGGGTGGTGGTCGGCCCGCGTTTCCAGGGGCGCGCACTGGGCGCGGGGCTTTACCAGGATCTGTTCGCGCGCGTCGCGGCGGCCGGGATCGACCGGGTGACGTGTGAGTACAACGTCGTGCCCGAGAACCTGCCGTCGCAGGCTTTCCATGCGCGGATGGGATTCGAGGAGATCTGCCGGCAGTGGCTGGGTACAGACAAGCAGGTGTCGATGCAGCAACGCCGGCTATGAGGCGTGCAGTGGGCGGGGGCGGTTGGCGAATCGCTCACCCGGCAAACGTGTCGCGCAGCGACAGTGAATCGAAATGCGCGATGTCCTTGAGCGGCTCAGGAGTCGGGTGCACGACGCAAGCGACCGCTGGCGCGCTGTGCCGCCGGGGTGCTGCTGATCGTTACCAGCCGCCGAACGGCGGCGGGCCCCAGCCCGGACCGGGACCGTAGAAGCCGCGACCGTAGTAACCGGGTCCAAAGCCGAAGCCATCGCCTTCGCCCTGGCCGACGGTGATGTTCAGGCCAACATTGCTGGTCCGGCCTTCATCGCTGGTGTAGGTCTTGGACAGGTTGAGCGTGGCGGCCTGCCAGTTGCTGTTGCCGCCGCGGCTGGAATAGCCGACGCCGGCGGCCACGGCGCCGTGCACCTGGAGTTTGTCGTCCACGACATCGGCCACGCGTCCGTCGGGATAGCGCGCCACGGGTGCGGGGCCGGTCTTGTCGCCGTAGTAAGTGCCGGGCGGGTCGGTCGCGTAGACCGGGTCGCTGCGGTACTGCAACGGAGCCTGCGGCAGGCTGAGATCGAGATTTTTCGGGTCCGGCGCGGTGGCGTCGGTCTGCGCGAGCGCTGCGCCGGAGGCGAGCAGGCTGGCGGCCAGGAAGAGAATGCGCTTCATCGTGGGGACTCGGCCAAGGCGGCCGGCGGCCACCATGAATGCACGCTAGCAGCGCGCGTTTGAATGCCTGCTGTCGCTGCCCGGAGCGGCTGGGGAACTTCAGCCCTGCTCACGGATGATCTCCACCAGACGCTCTCCGTAGCGGGCCAGCTTGCTGCCGCCGATCCCGCCGACACGGCCCAGCGCATCCAGGCTGGTGGGGCGTTGCTCGGCGATATTGCGCAGCGTGCTGTCGTGGAAGATCACGAAGGCGGGCACGTTCTGCTCGCGGGCCAGTTCGGCGCGCAGGCCACGCAAGGCGTTGAACAGCAGCAGGTCGTCCGGGCGGACCGACAGCCCGGTGCGCTGGCCGGCGCGCTCGCTGCGTTCGCGGGTGGCCGGAGCCTGCTCGCGTCGCATCATCACGGTTCGGTCGCCCTTGAGCACCTGCCGGCTGGCATCGGTCAGGCGCAGTCCACCGTGGCCTTCGCTGTCCACTTCGAGCAGGTGGGCGGCGACCAGTTGGCGGAACACGCTGCGCCAGGCGCGCGCGTCCAGGTCGCGGCCGATGCCATAGGTGCTGAGCTGCTCATGGCCGAACTGGCCGATCTTTTCGTTGTCGCTGCCGCGCAGGATGTCGATCAGGTGGCCGACGCCGAAGCGCTGGCCGCTGCGGTATACGCACGACAGCGCCTTCTGGGCGGCGACGGTGGCGTCCCAGGCCGCGGCCGGGGTGAGGCAGTTGTCGCAATTGCCGCAGGGTTGCGGATAAGTCTCGCCAAATCCGGCCAACAGCACCTGGCGGCGGCATTGCATGGATTCGCAGTAGCCCAGCAGGTGGTCGAGCTTGGCGCGTTCCAGGCGCTTGCGATCTTCACCGGCCTCGGACTGTTCGATCATCTGCTTGAGCAGCACCACGTCGCCCAGGCCATAGCAAAGCCAGGCCTCGGCGGCATCGCCGTCGCGTCCGCCGCGGCCGGTTTCCTGGTAATAGCCTTCCATCGACTTGGGCAGGTCGACGTGGGCGACGAAGCGCACGTCCGGTTTGTCGATGCCCATGCCGAAGGCGATGGTGGCGCACATCACGATGCCTTCTTCGCGCAGGAACCGGCGCTGGTTGGCGGCGCGCACCTGGGCCGGCAGGCCGGCGTGGTAGGGCAGGGCCTGGAAGCCTTCGGCGGCCAGGGCGGTGGCGGTTTCCTCGACCTTGCGGCGCGACATGGCGTAGACGATGCCGGCTTCGTTGCGATGCTGGCCCAGGAAAGCGAGCAGCTGGCGCTTTGCGTTGTCCTTCTGCACCACGTTGTAGCGGATGTTGGGGCGATCGAAGGAGCTGACAAAGTGGCTGGCGTTGACCAGGTCCAGGCGCTCGGCGATCTCGCGCTGGGTGGGCGGGTCGGCGGTGGCGGTGAGGGCGATGCGCGGAATGTGCGGCCAGCGTTCGTGCAGGACGGTGAGCTGGCGGTATTCCGGGCGGAAGTCGTGGCCCCATTGCGAGACGCAGTGGGCTTCGTCGATGGCGAACAGGGCGATGCGGCTGCGTTCGAGCAGGGAGAGGAAGCGGGGGGTGAGCAGGCGTTCGGGGGCGACGTAAAGCAGGTCGAGCTCGCCGGCCAGCAGGTCGCGTTCGACGCGCTGGGCGGTCTCGGCGTCGAGGGTGGAGTTGAGGTATTCGGCGCGCACGCCGAGCTGGCGCAGGGCTTCGACTTGGTCCTGCATCAGGGCGATGAGGGGGGAGATGACCAGTCCGGTGCCTTCGCGCAGCAGGGCGGGGACTTGGTAGCAGAGGGATTTGCCGCCGCCGGTAGGCATGAGGACTAGGGCGTCGTGGCCGTCGGCGACGTGCTGGACGATGGCCTGCTGCGGGCCGCGGAAGTCGTCGTAACCGAAGACGCGGCGCAGTAGTTCGTGGGCGGGGGAAGGCATCGGACTAGGATACCGCGGCGGTCAAGCCGGGCTGGCGCGATGGTGGGTCAGGTAATGAACGTGGATTGGGTAGAGCGGCAGGGCGTCTAGGCACTGAGGCATCGAGGCGGCTGAGTGCCTGAGTGCCTGAGCAGCAGAGCGGTAGAGCGGTAGAGCGGCAGAGCGGCGGAGCACCAGCCGTGCGGACGGTGAGCCGCTTGGTGGCGGGTGTCGGGCGGTGGGAGGCTGGGCTTGCGGTGGGGGCGCCGCCCTGCCGGGGTCGGGCAGCCCCGGTTCGGGCGGACATCCTGTCCGCACTCACCGTCGCGGCACATCCATGTGCCGCTGGCACCCGACCCCGACAGGACGACGCTTGGCGCGTCACTTTTCCCGCTTCGAGGTCACGGCTATTCGAGGCGGGAGTTGCGTGCTGTCGGGGCTATTCGGTGGATTGTTGGCCGGACGCTGACGCCGACGCCGACGCCGACCTGCCCCGACCGCCCCGACCGCCCCGACCGGACCGACCGGACCGACCGGACCGTGACCTGATCCCGGCAGGGCGGTGGCTGGGTGTCGTTTTTCCCGCTCGGGGAAACGACTGCTCGGGCAGGGGGGGCGGATTACTGCAGGAGCGAGCGGAGCATCCAGGCGTACTTTTCGTGGGTCTGGAGGCGCTGGGTGAGCAGGTCCACGCTGGGGTCGTCGCCGGCGTTGTCGGCGGTGGAGAGCACCTTGCGGGCGGTGCGGCAGACCGCTTCGTTGCCGGTGACCAGCTGGCGGACCATTTCGCGCCAGTCGGCGCTGTCGCTGAGGCCCGGTTCTTCGGCGATCGAGGTGAGCCTGACGAATTCGCCATAGGAGCCGGGGGCGTTATAGCCCAGGGCGCGGATGCGCTCGGCGACATCGTCCAGGGCGGTCCACTGCTCGGTGTATTGGGTCTCGAACATGGTGTGGAGCGAGTTGAACATCGGACCGGTCACGTTCCAGTGGAAGTTGTGGGTCTTCAGGTACAGCGTGTAGGCGTCGGCCAGGTAGCCGGACAGGCCATCGGCGATCTTCTTGCGATCGCTGTCCTTGATCCCGATATCCACCTGCGGGGCCGACGGCGCTGACGGCGCGACGGCCGGACTAGCCTTCTTGCTGGACTTGGTGGGGGCGTTCTTCTGCTTGGCCATGAGGGGGTTGCTCCTAAGTGGATGGGGATGACGTCACAATAGACAGGCTAGAGCATCATTAGTAATTCAAGATTTCACATGCCCCGATCGAGCATCGCTATCGACAAGTCACTGGCCGCCCGGCTGCGCGAACGACGCGTGGCGATCGACGAGGCCATGAGCCGGGACCGGGGCCGCCTGTTGGGCCTATGGTCGCGCTGGCAGGGCAATCCCGGCAAGCCGGACGCCGAGGCGGCTTTCGAGCAGGCGCTGGCCGCCTCGCTGGCGCAGCGGCAGCGGCGTGCGCAGACCGTGCCGGACATCCGGCTGGATGAGCAGTTGCCGATCGCCCGCGAGGGCGAGCGCATCGTGGCGCTGATCCGCGAGCATCCGGTGGTGGTGATCGCCGGTGAAACCGGCTCGGGCAAGACCACCCAGTTGCCCAAGCTGTGCCTGGCCGCGGGCCGTGGTGCGGCGGGCATGATCGGTTGTACGCAGCCGCGCCGGATCGCCGCGCGTGCGGTGGCGGGCCGTGTCGCCGACGAGCTGCAGTCGGCGTTGGGCACGACCGTGGGTTACCAGGTGCGCTTCACCGACCGCGTCGGCGATGACACCCGCATCAAGTTCATGACCGACGGTATTTTGCTGGCCGAGATCGCCAGCGATCGTTGGCTGTCCGCCTACGACACCCTCATTATCGACGAGGCGCACGAGCGCAGCCTCAACATCGATTTCCTGCTGGGTTATCTCAAGCAGTTGCTGCGCAAGCGCCCGGACCTGAAGCTGATCGTGACCTCGGCCACGATCGACACCGAGCGATTTTCCCGGCATTTCGATGACGCGCCGGTTCTCAATGTGGAGGGCCGCACCTATCCGGTGGAAGTGCGTTATCGACCCCTTGAGGGCGATGGCGGGAACGCCGAAAACCCCGATGAGGAGGCCGGCGGCCGCGAAGGCGAGCGCACGGTCAACGAGGCGATCGTGACGGCCGTGGACGAGATCACCCGGACCGATCCGCGGGGCGATGTGCTGATTTTCCTGCCCGGCGAGCGTGAGATCCGCGATGCGCACCTGGCGCTGGAAAGGCGCAAATACCGCCAGACCGAAGTGCTGCCGTTGTACGCGCGGATGTCGGCCAACGACCAGGACCGGGTATTCAACCCCGGTCCGCAGCGCCGGATCGTGTTGGCGACCAACGTGGCCGAGACCTCGCTCACGGTGCCGCGGATCCGCTATGTGGTGGATCCGGGTTTTGCGCGGGTCAAACGCTACAGCCCGCGCCAGAAGCTCGACCGGCTGCACATCGAGCCGATCTCGCAAGCCAGCGCCAACCAGCGCATGGGCCGCTGCGGTCGCGTGGCCGAAGGCATCTGCGTGCGGCTGTACAGCGAGGCGGATTTCCAGTCACGGCCGGCATTCACCGATCCTGAAATCCGCCGATCCAGCCTGGCGGGGGTGATCCTGCGGATGCTGCAGTTGGGCCTGGGCCAGGTCGAAGGCCGTGCAGCATCGGCGCACTCACGTGGCCCCGGCCATCGGGCGCATGGCGATTCGCGGGTCATCGAGAATTTTCCGTTCCTGGAGGCGCCGGATGAGCGCGCCGTCGCCGACGGCTGGCAGCAATTGCTGGAGCTGGGCGCCATCGATGCGGAGCGACGCCTGACCACGGCCGGCCGGCAGATGGCGCGATTGCCGGTCGATGTGAAGCTGGCCCGCATGCTGGTGGCTGCCCAGCACCACGGATGTTTGGCAGAGATGACCGTGATCGCCGCGTTCCTGGGTATCCAGGATCCACGCGAGCGGCCTCCGGAGGCACGCGAAGCGGCGGACAACGCGCACGCCCAGTTCGCCGATGCGCGCTCGGAGTTCGTCGGCATCCTTCGGCTATGGCAGGCGTATCGGCAAGCGCACGAGGACCTCACGCAGTCGAAGCTGCGCGACTGGTGCGGGCGGCATTTCCTGGGCTTCCTGCGCATGCGCGAGTGGCGCGAGCTGCATCGGCAGTTGCTGCTGTTGTGCGATGAGCTGGGTTGGAAAGAGGCATTGTCGCGTTCGCTGCTGGAGCCGTTGCTGGCGGGTGCGTCTTCGCCAGAGCGGGAGGGGCAGCCGAGCGGTCGGCCGACGCGCGGTCAATTGCATCGCGCCGCGCGGCTGGCCCGCGAGGGAAAAGCGGAGCCCGCCGCCGTGGCGCCGGCACCCGTCGCCGCCTCGTCGCCCAAGCCGGCGACAGTGCCGGCGTCAGGCGCGAATCCCAGCGAGCGTGAGCGTGCGTCGGCCTATCAGGCGCTGCATCGCGCGCTGCTGGCCGGGTTGCCGACACAGATCGGCCACCGCACCGAGAAGGCCGATTACCAAGCACCCCGACAACGCCGATTCCTGCTGTTTCCAGGGTCGGTGCTGGCCAAGCGCCCGCCGCCGTGGGTGCTGGCGGCGACCCTGCTGGACACGCAAAAGGTGTGGGGCCTGACCAATGCATCGATCGAGCCCGACTGGGCGATCGCCGAGTTGCCGCATCTGCTGGCCCGCAAGCATTTCGACCCCCATTGGTCGCGCGCGCAAGGCCAGGTGCTGGCCTCGGAACAAATCAGCCTGTTCGGGTTGGTCCTGGCGCCCAAGAAGCCGGTGCACTACGGCCGGATAGACCCGATGGGTGCGCACGAGCTGTTCGTGCGCCAAGGCCTGGTGCCGGGCGAGATCAATACTCGCGCCGGTTTTGTGGCCGACAACCTGCACGTACTGGAACAAGCTCGCGAAGAAGAAGCCAAGCTGCGTCGCGCAGGCCTGGTGGCCGACGACGCGTGGCAGGCACGCTGGTACCTGGATCGCATTCCCGGCGACATCCATTCCGCCGCCGGGCTCGATGCCTGGTGGAAAGCGTTGCCGACGGAAAAGCGCCGGCTGTTGCACTGGACGCTGATCGATCTGTTGCCTGGCGAAGGCAGCGAAGAAGACCGTTACCCGAAGTACTTCGCGCTCGGCGATGCGCGCTTGGCGATGCACTACAAGTTCGAGCCGGGGGCGGCGGACGACGGGGTCACCCTGGAGGTGCCTTTGCACCTGCTCAATGCCCTGGATGCCGCGCGACTGTCCTGGCTGGCGCCCGGGTTTGTCGCCGACAAGGCCTCGGCGATGATCCGCAGCCTGCCCAAGGCGCAACGACGCAACTACGTGCCCGCGCCCGATTTCGGTCGCGCGTTTGCCGAAGCCTTCGCCAAGCCTTCGGCCGACGACCTGCGCGGCGAGCTGGCGCGCTTCCTGAGCAAGGCGACCGGCGCATCGGTGTCGGCGCTGGATTTCGATGAGTCGGCGCTGGAGCCGCATCTGCGCATGAACCTGCGCCTGCGTGGGGACGACGGTCGGATCATCGACGAGTCGCGCGATCTGGAAACGTTGCGGGCACAGCATGGCGCGCGTGCCGGCGATGCGTTCGCGGCGCGCGCCGGTCGTGCGCTCGCAGCCGAGGGGCTGCGCGAATTTCCTGCCACGCCTATTCCCCGGCAGGTGCCGGGCGAGGCCGGGGTGCCCGCGTATCCTGCCTTGGTGGACGAGGGAGAGAGCGCCGCGCTGCGGATCTTCGCCGATCGTGGCGAAGCCGAACTGGCGCATCCGCGGGGTGTTCGCCGCCTGTTGGATATCGCCTTGGCCGACAAGGCCAAACACGCGCGCAAGCAACTGCCGGTCTCGCCCAAGACCGGCCTGCTGTACGCGGCCATCGAATCCCAGGAACGCTTGCGCGGCGACCTGGTGGATGCGGCGATGAATGCGCTGCTGGACCAGGGCCTGGGCGATGTTCGCGACGCCAGCGCTTTCGCGCAGCGGCGCGACGATGTCGGCAAGCGCTTGTTCGGCGAGGCCATGCAGCGATTGCAATTGGCCGAGCAGATCCTTTCCGCTGTGGCGGAACTGAAGCCCGCGCTGGAAGCGCCGTTGATGGGGTGGGCACGCGGCAATCTGGACGACCTGCAGGCGCAGTTGGCCGCTTTGATACATCCAGGTTTCCTGCGCCAGACGCCTGCCGATGCCTTGGCGCAATTCCCGCGCTATCTCAAGGCCATGCTGCTGCGCGCCGAACGTGCCAAGCGCGATCCCACACGGGATCAGGCCCGCATGCTGGAGCTAAAGCCGTTCCTGGATGCGCTGGAAGAAGCCACTGCGCTCGGCCGCCGGTCGCGACCGGAATGGCAGGCCTTGCGCTGGGACCTGGAGGAGTTGCGGGTGTCCCTGTTCGCCCAGGAGCTGGGTGCGCGCTCGGGGGTGTCGGCCAAAAAGCTCGCCCAACGCGCCGCTGCCCTGCGCAGCTAAGGGGCGGGCCACCGCGCCGAGCTATCCAAGCGAGGCGCCCGGGCTGCTGCGCGTGGAAACCCGCCAGGCGGGGTTTGGCCGGCCGGTGCAGGCGCGGGCAGGGCCGGCCCGCGCCCGACTGATCGACCAACCGATTCACCGACCGATCAACCGATCAACCGACGTGCGCCGTGGCTCTATTTGACCCGGCGCACCTTGGGCTGGGTGTTGACGCCTTGCACCTGCAGATACCACACGCCAGCCACGCCGGGCTTGAGCTTGACCGTGAGGTCGGACTTGCGGGGGCCGCTATAGGAGGCGCTGTCGGTCTGCTCCCATTCCTGGCCGTTGGCCAATACAAAGCGGTTGCCTTTGCCGAAGCCGCGGAACTGTCCCGGCAGGGTGCTCTCGATCGGATCGCTGCGGCCGAAATCGAAGAAGCCGCGGTTTTTGGTGATCACTTCCTGCCGGCCTTCCTCTCGTGCACTTTCCAGCGCGGCGGCGGTGGCGGCCTTGGCCGCGGCCTGGCTTTCGGTGGCGACCTTGCCCTGCAGCCAGTTGTTGAGCGAGGCCAGTTCCTGTGCGCTCAGCTTGTCCAGGCCGGCGGCCTTGAACTGCGCGCTGGTCATCTGCTGCTGCAAATCGCCGTTGACGGTGCGTTGCGCAAACACGGGCGCGGCAGCGGCCATGGCCAAACCGATGACGAGGGACAGGGCAAGCGGACGGGGCAGGCGCATGACGTTGGTTCCCGGGTTGGATGCGCGATAGTGTAGACGTATCCGAAATTTCCCGATTCGCCGTGGACCGCTCGCCTCCCCACTCCCTGGACACCTTGCTGGAACGCCGATCGGCTGCCGCCATCCCGGCGCCGCTGCGCGAGGCGCTGGCCAACGCCTGGGTCACCGCACCAACGCAGGACGTCAGCTGGCCAGTGTTGGCCGATACGCTCGACGCACTGGCGTTGCTCTCGGCCGATGAGGCCACCCTGGTCGCCACCTTGTTGTTCGACCTGCCGACGTTGCGCGGCCGCTTGGCCGAGCTGCCGCTGGATCCTGCACGACGCCAGGCCGTGGCGGGTCTGCTCGATGGCCAGGACGCGGCCGACCAGGTCTGGGCATTGCATGCCGGCCGTGAGGCAGGGCGCAACAGTGAAGGCCTGCGGCGGCTGTTGCTGGCGATCATCCATGATCTGCGGGTCGTGCCCATCCTGTTGTCCCGGCAGCTGGCGCGCATGCGTGCGGCCGGCACCCTGCCCGAAGCGGAGCGTCGCGCCCTGGCGCAGTTAACGCGCGACATCCACGCGCCGTTGGCCAACCGACTGGGCATCTGGCAGTTGAAGTGGGAGCTGGAAGACCTGGCCTTCCGCTATCTGGAGCCGGAAACCTATCGCCGCATCGCGCGCGAGGTCGATGAAAGCCGCGTCGAGCGCGAGCGGTATATCGCCTCGGTCAAGCAAGCGTTGTCGCAGGCGCTGGCCGACCAGGGCCTGCACGCAGAAGTCAGCGGACGACCGAAACACATCTACAGCATCTGGCGAAAGATGCAGAAGAAGCACCTGGCCTACGACCAACTCTACGACGTGCGCGCGCTGCGAGTGCTGGTCGAAGACGTAGCCGCCTGCTACGCATCGCTGGGCGTGGTGCACGCCCTGTGGGCGCCGGTGCCCAGCGAATTCGACGACTACATCGCCCGTCCCAAGGCCAACGACTACCGCTCGTTGCATACCGCCGTGATCGGACCGGAGGGTCGCACGGTGGAAGTGCAGATCCGCACCCACGAGATGCACGCGCAGGCCGAACTGGGCGTGGCGGCGCATTGGAAATACAAGGAGGGCGGGCGCGGGGCGGAGAAGTCGTTCGATCGCAAGATCTCCTGGATGCGCCAGCTGCTGGAACAATCGCAGGAAGGCGAGCCGGGCGGGTTGGCCGGCGCCCTGGACGCCGAACTGGTCGAAGACCGTGTCTATGCGCTCACCCCGAAGGGCGAAGTGATCGACCTGCCGCACGGCGCGACCCCGCTGGATTTTGCCTACCACGTGCACACGATGGTCGGTCATCGCTGCCGCGGTGCGAAGGTCAATGGCCGCATCGTGCCCCTGGCCTACAAGCTGCGCAGCGGCGACCGCGTGGAAATCATGACGGCCAAGGAAGCCGATCCGCGCCGTGATTGGCTGCTGCCGTCGAATGGCTTCCTGGCCAGCGGCCGCTCGCGCGACAAGGTGCGTGCCTGGTTCCACAAACTGGACCGGGTGCGCAACGTGCAGGCCGGACGCGACCTGCTCGATCGCGAACTCAAGCGGCTGGGCCTGCAACACGCCGACTTGATGGTCGCCGCCAAGCGCTTCCATGCCGATAGCGTCGATGACCTGTACATCCAGGTCGCACTCGGCGACACGGGGCCCAGCCAGGTCAGCCGGGCGTTGCTCGAAGCCGAGCGCGCCCAGCAACAGCCCGCACCGCCACCACGCCCCACGGCGCGCCGCGAAGGCCTGGGGAAGTCGAAATTCACCGTGCAGGGCGTGGGCAATCTGCTGGTGCAACTGGCGCGCTGCTGCCAGCCGGTCGCCGGCGAGCCCATCGTGGGATACCTCACCCGAGGGCGCGGGATCACCGTGCATCGTGCCGATTGTCCGGCGCTGGCACGGTTGGCGGCGGCCAATCCGCAGCGCGTGTTGTCGGTGGAATGGGGCCAGGCCGGCGGCGGCTACGAGGTCGACGTGCAAGTGCGCGCGGTCGACCGTCGCCATCTGCTCAAGGACATCACCAATCTGATCGCCCAGGAAGATGCGCATGTGCTGGACATCCACAGCGACAACGTGCGCGACAGCGGACAGGCGCAGTTGCGCCTGCGGTTGAAGGTCAGGGACTACGGCCAGTTGTCGACGCTGCTGGGCAAGCTGGATGCCTTGCCCGGCGTGCACTACGCGCGTCGCCTGGGCTGAAGATCGCTGCTGCATGCCGCCCTCGATGCCTGCCGCAGGCCGTCATGCGCAGGCGATCGTCATCGGCGCGACGGCGCGCGGTCGTTAGGATGGCAGCGTGACGACCTCTATTCCGCCGCCGCCGCGGCCCCGCTCCCGCCTGCGCGCGCATCGTTTGCGCGGCGTGGTGCTGCGTCCGTTGCGCAGCCGCGGTTTCTGGCGATGGTTGCTGCCGTTGGCCACGTTGCTGGTCATCGGGTTGGTCCTGCTGCGGGGCCCGTTGGCAGACTGGCTGTGGCCTGAAACACGAATCCAGCAGCTGCTGGCGCAGGGCGAAAGCGCGCTCGCCCAGGGTCGGTTGAGTGCGCCCGACGGGAGCGGGGCACGCGAAGCCTTCGCGGCAGCGCTGGCGCTGGACAGCGACCGGGGCGAAGCGCGGGATGGATTGGCGCGGACCGGCAATGCGGCGCTGACGCAGGCGCAAGTCGCGCTGCGGGCCGGCGATCTGGCAGGGGCACACCTGGCCCTGGACCTGGCGCAGTCGCTGCAGGTCCCGCGGGCAGTGGCGCAATCGCTGGCCGAACAACTGCGTCGGCGCGAGGCCGCGCAAGGCGGCCTCGACGAGTGGGTCGCGCGGGCCGATCGCGCGCGCGCGCAAGGAAGGCTCGACGACGGGCCGGACACGGC
>DASWQJ010000341.1:0-4228 GCA_036403795.1 Stenotrophomonas sp. | reverse complement strand
CGCCTTTCGTGCGCCAGAACAACTACGGCGCCGCACTGACGGCCAATATGGCGCTGGGCGATCACACCTTGACCAGCATCACCGCCTGGCGCCGCTTCGACAACGACAGCGACATGGACCTGGACGATACCGGCGGCCGTTTCGTCCTGCACAACCGCAACCTGGAAAGCAGCCGCACCTGGACGCAGGAGCTGCGCCTGGCCTCGCCCACCGGCGGCGTCTTCGACTACGTGGCGGGCGCCTACTGGTTCGACGGCTCGGTGTACAACGCATTGAATCGCCGCGGCCTCAACCTGGCGGCGATCGCCCTGCTGTTGCCCGATGGCACGGCGGTGCCGCAGCTGGCCGACGACCAAGCCGTGCTTGCCGGCTACTCGCGCGTGGACAGCCGCAACGGCTCGCTGTTCGCCACCGGCAACTGGCACGTGGGCACCCGCCTGACGGTGGGTGCGGGGCTGCGCTATATCGATGAGCGCCAGACCTTGCAGTTCGTGCGCCCGCTCGCCGGTTTCTTCAATGGCCGCAACGCACCGGCGACCAATCCCGCGTTCGGCCCGGTGCAGGGTCGTTACGACGACAAGGCCACGATCGGCAAGTTCAGTGTCAGCTATGCGGTGGCCCCTGCCATCGACACGTACGTGGCCTACAGCAGCGGCTACAAAGGCGAAGGCCTGGCGGCCACGCTGGGGCTCACCGCTGAGCAGTTCGCGCGACTGCCGGCGCCTGCCGAGCGTTCCTCGCAGTGGGAAGCCGGCTTCAAGAGCACGCTGTTCGACAATGCGTTGATGCTCGATGTCACCGCGTTCCGCCAGCGCATGCGCAACTACCAGGCGCAGACCTTCAACGCCGCCTCGGGACTGTTCCTGCTCACCAGTGCCGGCGATGTCGCCCTGGATGGCATCGAAGTGGAATTCACCGCCCGGCCCACCGCCTATCTCAGCTTCACCGGTGGCGTGACCTGGCTGGATGCGCGCTTCGACGGAGTGCCCAATGGCCCCTGCTACAACGGCCAGACCCTCGCGCAAGGTTGCCAGCCCAGCGGCGTGGGCGGGGCCAGCGTGCAAAACCTGGACGGCAAGCCCTTCATCAACGCGCCGCGTTGGCGCTACGTGCTCAGTGCTCGCTATGACGCGCCATTGAACGCCCGCAGCGACTTCTATGTGCAGACGGACTGGCGCTGGCAGGACGAGGTGATGTTCGACATCAGCCAGAACCCGTGGATGACGCAGGACGCTTATGGCGTGCTCGACCTGTCGGGCGGATTGATCTTCGGCGATGGTCGCTACGACCTGGGCGTGTTCGTCAAGAACGTGCTCGATCGCCAGTACGCCGCCAACATCATGGCGGTAGGCACGGCCGGTGGCGCCAACGCCTACGCGCAACAATTGCCTCGCGACTTCCATCGCTACGCGGGCGTCAGCTTCCGGATGGCGTTTTGATGAGGCCCCTAGCCCCTGCCCCCGTCCCCGTCTGCCACGGAACCCCGCAATGACGGGCGTGGATCTGGGCGTACTGTCGTTCTACCTGTTGGCCACCCTCGCCCTGGGTATCCGCTATGCCGGTCGCAATCGTCGCAGCCGCGACATGTTTACCGCGGGCGGGCGCTCACCGTGGTGGGTCTCGGGCCTGAGCGGCTTCATGACGCTCAAGTCGGCCGGCACCTTCGTCGTGTGGGGCGGGTTGGCCTATCGCGAAGGCGTGGTCGCCATCGTCCTCAATACCTGCATCGGGCTGTCCGGATTGCTGGTGGGCTGGTTCGTGGCCGGACGCTGGCGCCGCACCGGGGTGACCACCCCTGCCGAGTTCGTGCAGCTGCGCTTTGGCACCGGCGCGGTGCAGCTCTACACCTGGGCGATGATGGGCGTGCGCATCATTTCCACCGGCGTGGCGCTGTATGCGGTGTCGGTGATGCTGGTGGCGCTGATTCCCCTGGATCCCGGACACCCGCTGCGCGATCCGGCGACCGGCCACCTGTCGTTGCTGTTTGCGATCGGGCTGTTCGGCGCCATCGTGGTCACCTACACGGTGATCGGCGGGTTGTGGGCGGTGTTGATGACCGACGTGCTGCAGTTCATCGTGCTGCAACTGGCGGTGTTGTTCCTGATCCCGCTGCTGTGGCTGCAAGTGCATTCCGGTGCGCCCCTGGCGCCGCTGCCGCCTGGTTTCTTCCGGCCGGTGTCTGATCAGTACTCGTGGTGGTTCATGGCTGGCTGGGTGGGCGTGCACTTTTTCGTGGTGGGCGCCGAATGGGCGTTCGCGCAACGCTATCTGTGCGTTCCCACCGACCAGGATGCGCGCCGCAGCGCCTGGTTGTTCGGTGCCCTGTTCCTGGTCAGCCCGGCGCTATGGCTCACGCCGGTGTTGCTGTTCCGCATGCTGCGTGCCGATGCACCGCCGGAGCAAGCCTTCATCCTGGCCGCGCAAAGCGTGCTGCCGGCAGGCCTGCTCGGCCTGACCATGGCGGCGATGTTTTCGGCCACCGCCAGCGCGATCAGCGGCCAGATCAATGTGTTCGCCGGTGTGTTGACCGAACAGTTCTATCGCCGTGGATGGAACCCCGCCGCCAGCGACCGGCGCTTGGTCGCGGTAGGCCGCGGCTGCGCGCTGCTGATCGGCTTGGCCCTGATCGTGGTGGCCAGCCAGGTGCCACGAATGGGCGGCGCCGAATCGCTGGTGCTGACGATCACCGGGCTGCTGTTCGGGCCATTGATGGCGCCCACCATCTGGGGCCTGCTCAGCGGCCGCATCGGCACCGGCGCGGTGTTCCTGACCACGCTGGGCAGTTTTGCCGCCGGCCTGGTGTTGCGGCTGGGCCTGGACGCCGGCGGGCCGTGGGAGCACCTGCCCCTGGCCAGCTGGATACAGGCCAATCCGCGCGTGGCCGATGTAATCGTCGGCGCCGTGCTGCCGGTGCTGATCCTGTCGGTGGCGCACTTCTGCGGACCGGCCACGCGACCGCAGTGGCACGTGGTGCAGGCGCGCATGGCCGCCTACACGCCCACGGCCATGGATCCCAACCGGTCGCGCGATCATTCGCCGCCCCGCGTGGTCGGCCTCACGGCCGGTGTCTCCGGCGTGTTGCTGCTGGCGCTGGTCGCCTCCAGCCCCGCGCATCGGATCCCGCTGCTGTTGTTCGGCGGTGCGCTGGTGCTCATCGGCGCCCTCGCCTGGCACGCGGGCCGATCGCGGCTACCGGCCCGGTCTTGAACGACGGCGCAGGTTGAATGGCGGCTGCACGCAGGTCGAGGCGATCGCGCCCGGCTTGACCTGCGTCAATTCCCACGCTCGCGGTCGCACGCACCATCTGCCCCGCGACGACGCACGTCCGACTCGGACATCCGCGGGACGTCGCCACCCTCTTGATGGAGACACCCGATGAAGCGGTTCGCGATGGAAGTGGCGCTGCTGGCCCTGTTGCCGTGGTGCGCGGCACAGGCGCAGACACCCGCCCCGGCCCCGAACGTGGCAGCCAAAGCGACTGTCGCGCCGATGGCCGAGCCGATGCCGGCGGCCAACTGGTTGTTCGTACAGACCGGCAACCGTTTCAGTTCCGACGGCAAGACCCTGTCCATCCAGGGCGTGGGTGCGCAGACGTTGATGTTCAGCGATCGCCCCGAGCGCATGACCGGTGATGCCGCCACCGCCAAATTCGTCGATTACTGGGGCAAGGGCCGCGATGATTTCGAACGCGATCCGCCCAACGCCACGGTCTCCACCGTGGTCAATGGCAAGACCGACCTGGCCGTCGTGGAATTGCGCAATCCGCGCATCAGCGGCGACACCCTCACCTATGACATCCGCCCGCTCATGGGCAAGGTGCCGAGCGCCGGCCAGCAGGTCAGCGTGTTCATCGACTGGTGGTACGGACCTGCCGGTTATGGCCCACGACCGTGGGGTTGGGGTGGCGGTCCGCGCGGTTACGCGGGTGGTCGCTGCTGGCGCGGCCCGTATGGCCACCTGCATTGCCGCCCCTGGTGGGGCTACTGAGTCGCAACGGTCTGCGCTTGAGGCGTGAATCGGGATACGGCCGCGACGGTACTGGCGCTCTCCCGCTGGTGCCGTTGCGTTTTGGAGCTTCCACGCCCTGCGGGCGCGGGTCACTTTCTTTGCTTGTGCAAAGAAAGTAACCAAAGAAACACACTCCCACAGCGCGAGCCGAAGCGGTGGAGCTGCTTCGGTTCCCTTGCGCTCCTCGGGGATTAGGGGCACGGCGCGCGAACTCGCTGCG
>DASWQJ010000340.1:0-5359 GCA_036403795.1 Stenotrophomonas sp. | reverse complement strand
CGCAGCGAGTTCGCGCGCCGTGCCCCTAATCCCCGAGGAGCGCAAGGGAACCGAAGCAGCTCCACCGCTTCGGCTCGCGCTGTGGGAGTGTGTTTCTTTGGTTACTTTCTTTGCACAAGCAAAGAAAGTGACCCGCGCCCGTAGGGCGTGGAAGCCCTTGAGCCCGAAGAGGCGCGCGCTGTCTGAGCGCAGCGAGTTCGCGCGCCGTGCCCCTAATCGCCGAGGAGCGCAAGGGAACCGAAGCAGCTCCATCGCTTCGGCTCGCGCTGTGGGAGTGTGTTTCTTTGGTTACTTTCTTTGCACAAGCAAAGAAAGTGACCCGCGCCCGAAGGGCGTGGAAGCCCTTAAAAAAACAAAACAACCAAAAAACCAAAAAAAAGGGAGCCGGCAAAAAACCAGCTCCCTCAGAAACAAAACCCCGCGCAAAAAGCGCAAGCCAATTACTGATTAGTACCGCCACCCGCCGAAGCCGTCTGCGTCACCACCTGCCCGTCAATCACCGGCAAACGATCACTGGCCGGTTTGCCATCCATCCGCACCGTCTTCTCCTCACCGCCATAGCGATAAGTCACGTTGTAACCGGTCACGCTGTCGGCATTGCCCATCGCGATACGCGTACCGGGCTTGCTATCCATCCGCATCGTCCCGGTCGTGCCATCGGCGTTGCGGTAGGTCACGTTGTAGCCAGTCACGCGCGAAGACTCCGAACTCGCATTCTCCGTATGGCACTGGCGCTCGGTACGATTGACCACCTTGCCGCCGACATGGCGCTTGTCGACCTGGTTGCCGATCACGCCGCCGGCCACCGCGCCGGCCGCCGTGGCGACCTTGCGGCCATTGCCGCCACCGACCTGGTTGCCCAACAAGCCGCCAATGACCGCACCGGCCACCGTGCCGCCGACGTTGCCGTCTCGCTCGGCCTGGCGTTCCTGCACTACCACGTCCTGGCAGACCTCATGTGGCGTGCTGGTGGTGGTGGTCTCGCGTACGGCCTCGCTGCCGATCACCGTGGCGTAGACCTGCTCCTTCTTGGTAATCGGGTCGATCTTGACCACGTCGGCATATTCCAGCCCCTTGCCCGGGGCCACCGCATTGGGGTCCTCGGCGGCGAGCGAATTGTCGAGCGACGGGCGTGTCTCTGCCGACGGCGTCACAAAATCGTCGGACTTGCCGCGGTTGTTCATGAAGGCGGCCGTGGCTACTCCGCCCACCAGCAAGGCACCGGCAGCGACCAGAATGGTCGTCGTATTGCTTTTCATATCTAGCTCCTTGCGGACGGTCCGCGTTGTAGACGATTCGGATTGCATCACGATCTACCTGAACAAATCCACGCCTCAGTCAGGAATGTGCGTGTGAAAAAACTCAAGGGGTGATTTCATTCACGCTTAACCGTTTTCATCAGGGACTGCCATGCCCCACCTACTCACCGCGCCGTTGCTGAAATGGGCCAGCCGGCTCCGCTACCCCACCCTGGCCAAGCTGGTGGCAGCCCTGTTCGTGGTCAATCTCTTCGTGCCCGACCCGGTCCCCTTCGTCGACGAGCTGGCGCTGGGCCTGGCCACGCTGCTCCTGGGCAACTGGCGTCGCAAGGACTCGCTGCCGCCGCCGTTGCCGGGCGCCTAGGGCTGCGCCATGCCGCTGATCGACAGCCACTGCCACCTGGATGCGGCCGAGTTCGATGCCGATCGCGGCCAGGTCCTGGCGCGCGCCGAGGCCGCCGGGGTCGTGGCCCAGGTCGTGCCGGCCACCACGGCCGCCAGTTGGCCCGGGCTGCGCGAGGTCTGCGCGACCCGGCCGGGCCTGTATCCGGCCTTTGGCCTGCACCCGGTCTTTCTGGATGAGCACACCCCCGACGACCTGCGGCATCTGCGCCAATGGATCGAGCGCGAACGTCCTTGCGCCATCGGCGAATGCGGCCTGGACTTTTTCATCGACACACTGGACCGGGACACGCAGTCTTTCTATTTCGAGGCGCAACTGGCGTTGGCCCGCGAATTCGAGTTGCCGGTGGTCGTCCATGCACGTCGGTCCGTGGAAGCGGTGATCCAGGCGATCCGCCGGTTCGGGCCCTTGCGCGGCGTCATCCACAGCTACGCGGGCAGCCCGGAGCAGGCACGCCAGTTGTGGGACCTGGGCTTCATGGTCGGCCTGGGCGGACCGGTCACCTACGAACGTGCCCGCCGCCTGCGCCGGCTCGCCGCCGAGATGCCGCTGGAATATTTGCTGCTGGAGACCGATGCCCCGGACCAGCCCGACGCCGGCATCCGCGGCCAACGCAACGAACCGGCACGGTTGGTCCAGGTACTCGAATGCATCGCCACCCTGCGTGATGAGTCGGCCGAAGTCATTGCGGCGCAGACCACGCTCAACGCCCGGCGATTGTTTGCCCTGGCGCCCTAGGCTGCCTCAGGAAGCCAGCACGGCATCTTCTCCGTGCGGCTCGGTCTTGGCCGCAGGCCGTGGTTTGAGCAGGATTTCCAATGCCTTGCCCACGGCCGCGAACGCGAACGCGCCGGTGATGTGGGTCGCTGCGCCCAACCCCGCGCCGCAGTCCAGCTTGAGAGCCGCATCGGCACCCAGCGGCGGGCGCAGACCGCACACGCTGCCATCGGCTTGCGGATATTTCACGTTCTCCAGCGAATACACCGCCGACACACCGAAGTAGCGCTGCGCATTCTTGGGAAAGTTGAAATCGCTGCGCAGCTTTTTCCGGATCAACGCCATCATCGCGTCGTGCTCGGTACGCGAGACATCGCGCACTCGCACCAGCGTGGGATCGGTCCGACCGCCCGCCGCGCCGACGGTGATGATCGGCAACTTGCGGCGGCGGCACCAGGCAATGGTCTCCACCTTGACGCGAAAACTGTCGCAAGCATCCAGCACCAGGTCGAAATCCTGGTCCAGCAGGGTGCCCATGTTGGCCACCGTCAGGAATGACTCGACCGCGACGACGTCGATCTGCGGATTGATGGCGCGGCAGCGCTGCGCCATGGCTTTCGCTTTATTGGCACCATATTGGCCGGCCAAGGCGGGCAATTGCCGATTCGTATTGGACACGCAGATGTCGTCGGCATCGATCAGGGTCAGGTGACCGACCGCGGTGCGCGCCAGTGCCTCCACCACCCACGAGCCCACGCCGCCCATGCCCACCACTGCCACGCGGCAGGTGGCCAGGCGCGCCACCGTGCCCACGCCGTAAAGGCGGTCGATGCCGGAAAATCTTTCAAGCCATTGTGGATCCATGCCGCCATTTTAACCGCAGTGGCCGCATGCCACCGGGCCGCTTGTCGGGCCGCTGGTCGATCCGCCTGATCGATGCGGCTGCCGTGCACAGGGGCGCTGGCTGCCCTGAACGTCGTAACATCGCGCCAGCCCGCCCTCGCATCGGAGTCTTGCCCTTGGTCAGCCAACCCACCCGTCGGTCCGCCGCCTACCGCTATCTTTTCATGGTCCTGCTGGGCCTGTTGGTCGGCATCGTTGCCACCGTGATGCTGATGCGGACCCTGCAGGCACGGCGCGATCCTTTCCCCGATGCACTCATGCAGGTCATGGCCAAGCAGATCGACCTGCTGCGGCAGAGTGGCGAGCAGAATCGCTGTGCGTTGTCCGACACCCTGCCCCGCCTGCAGACCCTGCGCTCGCTTTCCAATGACCTGGAAATGGCGATGCCCAGCCTGCGCGACGATGCACGCTTTGCCACCCACGCACGCAACATGCGCCAACGCCTGGACCAGGCCCTGGCCGCTCCGCCGACCGACTGCGCGACGCTGGCAGCCCTCAACACGCGCGTCGGCGAGAGCTGCAAGGCGTGCCATCAAGACTTCCGCTGACAGTGTGCTTGCGTTCATGCCGGTTGGCACGGCGTTCACCCGGGGCGCGACAGGATGCAGCCATCGCGGCACCCGCCGCGGCCATGGACCATCGCGCAACCGCGCAACAGGAGGACTTCATGTACTTGCGTAAGATCGTCATCGGACTCGGCACCGCCGCCGCACTGGCCGGTTGTGCGACCACCCAGCCGGGCTACAGCAGCTATCCCAGCGGCAACTACAGCAGCCCGAGCTACTCATCGACCGCTCGCTGCGCCGATTGCGGCATCGTGACCCGCATCAACGGCGTGCAGTCCACCAGCACCGCTCCCAGCGCGACGGGCGCCGTCCTCGGCGGGATTGTCGGCGCGGTGGCCGGACGCACCATTTCCCATGAAACCGGCGGCAGCAAGGGCAACCAGAACGTGGCGACTGTGCTGGGCGCCGGCGCTGGCGCCGTGGCCGGCAATGCCATCCAGAAAAACACCTCCGGCGGCTCGTACGACATCCAGGTCAAGATGGATGACGGCCGAGTGATCGTGGTCAACCAGCGTGACCTCGGCGGGATCCGCGAGAACACCTATGTCCGCGTGGTCAACGGCAAGGTCGTGCTGCGCTGACCAGTCGCTGCGCACCGGCGCAACGGCAGGGAACCCGGGCTCCGCTGCCCAAACAAAAAGGCCCGCATGCGGGCCTTTTTGTCGTGCCGCGATCGCGCCGTCAAACCGGCTGGACCGCGTCCGCCTGCAGGCCCTTCTGGCCCTGCACCACGGTGAAACTTACTTTTTGTCCTTCCTTGAGGCTCTTGAAGCCCTGGATCTGGATCGCGCGGAAATGGACGAACACGTCCTCCCCGTTTTCGCGACTGATAAAGCCAAAGCCCTTGGCATCATTGAACCACTTGACGGTTCCGGTCTCACGCTCTGACATCTCTAACTCCCTGACGACGCAATGGTGGGTTGGACGGCAAACGATGGCTGGTTGCAAGGAGGAAGCGAGGTACAGGGTGCGGATCGGACTACCCCGTCAGGCCACGATTCAGGGTGACTTGCCAAGCGCAGCGACCCGAACTTAACCCGAGCAAAACGGACTGTCAATCATCCAAAACAAATTTTTGTCAACCCCCATTTGACCCTGTTTATCGCGCCGGAGTTTCCTATGGATCCTGCATTCATCTATTACCTGGCGGGCGCCGTGCTGGTGCTCGTTGGTTTCGCTGGCGTGCTGCTACCCGCGTTGCCGGGCTTGCCGCTGGTATTTGCCGGCCTGCTGGTCGCCGCCTGGGCCGACGGCTTTGAGCGGGTGGGCTGGGTGCCGCTGTTGATCCTAGGGCTGCTCACCGCGCTCTCGTTCGTGATCGATTTCCTGGCCACGATCTACGGTGCCCAGCGGGTGGGTGCCAGCAGTTGGGCGTTGTGGGGATCGGCGGCGGGCGCGCTGGCGGGGCTGTTTTTCCTGCCCGTTGGCTTGTTCGTCGGCCCGTTCGCCGGGGCCTGGCTGGGCGAGTATTGGCATAGCCGCCGCGTCGGCCACGCCACCCGGGTGGGGAT
>DASWQJ010000339.1:0-7990 GCA_036403795.1 Stenotrophomonas sp. | reverse complement strand
CATGGCGTGGATGCGGCCGGCAACAGTCACTGCGGCGTACTGGAGCAATCCTGGCGCGTGGGCGGTGCGACACCGGCCGAATTGGCCGCACTGCAGGCGTTTGGACGCGAGCCGGCGCTGGCCCATCTGCACGCCTGTACGCGTGAGCTGCATGGCCAGCCGGCGCCGGACGGCGTGGACGTTTACTACGCCGGCGTGGATCCGCACCTCGGGCCCCTGGTCAAGTACCGCGCCACGAGCCGCTTCTGATGCAAACCCGCGATGCGCGCCACGACGCTTCGGCAGATACGCAGGCAGACACCTTGCCCGACCCCAGGGCGGCCAGGCTCTCGAGCCTGGAAATTCCTGTCGACCACACGCAGCTCAGTGGCACTTTGCTCACGCCGACGGGCATGCCGGGGGTGCTGTTCGTGCATGGTTGGGGCGGGCGTCAACAACACAATCTGGTGCGCGCACGCGAAGCGGTCGGCTTGGGCTGCATCTGCCTGACCTTCGATCTGCGTGGGCACGAGGGGCTGGCTTCGATGCGCGAGACGGTGACGCGACCTCAGAACCTGGAAGATCTCAAGGCCGCCTACGATCATCTTGCCGGACTTCCCTACGTGGATCGCGACGCCATCGCCGTGGTCGGCCTGAGCTACGGCGGCTATCTATCGGCATTGCTCACCCTGGAACGCCCGGTAGCCTGGCTGGCACTACGTTCGCCTGCGCTTTACCGCGACACGCATTGGAATGCCGCCAAGGTCGCGCTCAACTCCGAGCCGGGACTGATGGACTACCGGCGCTCGGTCATCGGGCCGCAAGACAATCGGGCCCTGGCCGCGTGCGCGCGCTTTGAAGGGGATGTGCTGTTGGTGGAGGCCGAACACGATGTCATCGTGCCGCATGCGGTGATCCACAACTATCTCAACGCCTTCGTGGCCGCGCGTTCGGTCACCTCGCGGCTGATCGGCGGTGCCGACCATGCGCTTACGCTCAAGCAACACCAACACGAATACACGCGTTATCTGATCGACTGGTTGACCGAGAGGGTGGTCGGCCGTCGTGTGTCGTTGGCCAGCCAGCTGGTGGCCGAGCGCAAGCGACACCTGCGCGATGGTTCTGAACAGGTCGAGCCGCCACCGTCCATGAACTTGAGCACGAGTCGCTGATCTGTGCCGAGCGGCGGGCCTGGGCGAGCCGTGCGTAGAGGCGACCCGCACTTGTCAGCAGGCGGCCTCACCAACACGACCCGGGACGCCCCGCGCGGAAGGCTCAAGCCGCGGGAACGTGCAGGATCAGTTCGAGCACGAATTTGCTGCCGAAAAACGCCAGCAACAGCAGCGCCATCGCCGTCAGCGTCCAACGTACCGCGCGCGCGCCACGCCAGCCGTAACGCCAACGCCCGATCAGCAGCGCACCGAATACGATCCACGACAACAGGCTGAGCACGGTCTTGTGCAACAGCTTTTGCGCCAGGAAATCCTCGACGAACAGCAGGCCGGTCAGCAGGGTCAGGGTCAGCAGCACGAAGCCCACCGTGATCGTGCGAAACAGCAGGATCTCCAGCTGGGTCAGTGGCGGCAACGCGCGCAGCCAGCGATGGAAATCGCGACGCCGCAAGGCGCGTTCCTGCAGCCACAACATGATCGCCAGCAACGCCGCGATTCCCAGCGTCGCGTAGGCCAGCAGCGCCAGCCAGGCGTGGACTTCCAGCCGCCAGCCCAGCGCCGGGCTCGGTGCGTGCCCGTACCCGTGATAGGTAACCAACAGCAACGCGGCCAGGGGAAACACGAGCACCCCCAGCGCGGCCATGCTGTCGCGACCGCCGAAGGCCGCGGTCAACGCGGCCATGCCCAGACCGACCAGCGACAGGGCGGCGAAGAAGTGCAGGTCCGGGCCGCCGGGCGTGTGCAGGGCAACGCTCACGTGGTAGGCGCCATGCAGAACGATGGCGACCCCGGCCAGCGCGACCCAGCCGCGTCGCACCGGCTGGCCGCCCTGGCGGACAACGTCCCGGACCAACCATCCGGCGGCGGCGAGGTAGAGGGCGACGGCGATGAGAACGATTGTCATCGTGAAAGTTTCGCACACCCCAGGCGCTGTCGGAGGCCGCGGCCGCACGGGGCAATCGCGGGATAGGCGACGGTCTCCGGGTCGCGGCGGGCCGGCCGGCTATAATCGTTGTCCCGATTCTCACGTTCCCGTGGTCCTGCCCGCATGTTCGAATCCCTCACCCAACGACTCTCCGGGACCATCGAGCGCCTGCGCGGCCGTGGCCGCCTGACCGAGGAGAACATCCGAGAAGCCACCCGCGAGGTCCGCATTGCGCTGCTGGAGGCCGATGTCGCCCTGCCCGTGGTGCAGGCGCTGGTCGAGCGCATCAAGGTACGGGCCGTCGGCCAGGAAGTACTCAAGTCGCTGACCCCGGGCCAAGCCTTGATCAAGGTGGTGCGCGACGAGCTCACCGCGGTGATGGGCTCGGCCGCCGCCGACCTCAACCTCAACGTGCCGGCCCCGGCGGTCATCCTGATGGCCGGCCTGCAAGGCGCGGGCAAGACCACCACGGTGGCCAAGCTCGCCAAGCACCTGAAGGAAAAGCGCAAGAAAAAGGTCATGGTGGTCAGCGCCGACGTCTACCGTCCGGCCGCGATCGAACAGCTCAAGACGCTGGCCGAACAGGTCGGCGTGCTGTTCTTCCCGTCCAGCGCCGACCAGAAGCCCGAGGCCATCGTCCGCGCCGCGATCGATGACGCCCGCAAATCGTTTGCCGACGTGTTGCTGGTCGATACCGCCGGCCGCCTGGCCATCGACGAAGCGATGATGGCCGAGATCAAGGCGCTGCATGCCGCGGTCAATCCGGCCGAAACGTTGTTCGTGGTCGACAGCATGACCGGCCAGGACGCGGCCAACACCGCCAAGGCCTTCGGCGAAGCACTGCCGTTGACCGGGGTGGTGCTGACCAAGACCGACGGCGATGCGCGCGGCGGCGCGGCCTTGTCGGTGCGTTACATCACCGGGCGTCCGATCAAGTTCGTCGGTACCGGCGAAAAGGTCGATGGCCTGGACGTCTTCCATCCGGACCGGGTCGCCAGCCGCATCCTCGACATGGGCGACGTGCTGTCGCTGGTGGAGCAGGTCGAGCAGGGCGTGGACCAGGAAAAGGCCGCCAAGCTCGCCGCCAAGGTTGCCAAAGGCAAGAAGTTCGACCTCAACGACATGCGCGAGCAGCTCGAGCAGATGCAGAACATGGGCGGCATCAGCGGGCTGATGGATAAACTGCCGGGCATCGGCAAGATCCCGGACAACGTCAAGGACCAGGTCACCGGCAAGGAAGTGCCGCGGATGATCGCCATCATCAATTCGATGACCAAGAAGGAGCGCCGCAATCCGGCCCTGCTCAATGGTTCCCGACGTGCCCGCATCGCGCGCGGATCCGGCATGCAGCCGGCCGACGTCAACAAGCTGATGAAGCAGTATCAGCAGATGGAAAAGATGATGAGCAAGTTGGCCGGCGGCGGCATGAAGGGCCTGATGCGCAACATGAAGGGCATGATGGGCGGAATGGGTGGGATGGGCGGTCGCGGCGGAATGCCGTTCCGCTGATGGTCGCTTCGGCGCGCCAGCGGGCCGAGGCTTTCGCACAGCGCTACGGCCTGCGTTTGCCGATCCTGCTGGCCCCGATGGCCGGCGCCTGCCCGGTGCCGCTGTCGGTTGCGCTGGCCAACGCCGGCAGCATGGGCGCGATGGGCGCGGTGCTGTCCAGTGCAGCCGATATCGGCACCTGGATGGAAGCGTTTGGTCGCCTGAGTGACGGACCGGCCCAGGTCAACCTGTGGATTCCCGATCCGCCCGCGGCACGCGACGCCCCCGAAGAAGCGGCCATGCGCGAGTTCCTGTCCCATTGGGGGCCGCCGGTCCCGGCCGAGGCCGGCGATGCGCGTCCCGCCGATTTCGATGCCCAGTTCGATGCGCTCAGCGCGGCCCGACCGGCCGTGGCCTCTACCATCATGGGGGTGCTGGCGCCGGCCCAGGTGAGCCGTCTGCGCGAGGCGGGCATCGCCTGGTTTGCCTGCGCCACTACGCTGGCCGAAGCCCGCGCCGCAGAAGCCGCGGGTGCCGACGCCGTCGTGGCCCAGGGGTTCGAGGCGGGTGGCCATCGCGGCGCCTTCGATGCAGCTGCCGCCGAGCGCCAGGCCGTGGGATTGTTTTCCTTGTTGCCGCGACTGGTGGATCACCTGAGCGTGCCGGTGATCGCTGCCGGTGGCATCGCCGACGGGCGGGGCATCGCCGCCGCGTTGTCACTGGGCGCCAGCGCCGTGCAGATCGGCACGGCTTTCCTGCGTTGCCCCGAAGCCGCCGTGCCGAAGGCATGGGCCGATGCGCTGGCGCAGGCCGAGCCCGAGGATACCTGGCCCACGCGTGCTTTCAGTGGCCGCCTGGGGCGCGGATTGGCCACCGCCTATGTGCGGTCCGTGGCCGCGCCCGGGGCGCCGTCGCCTTTGCCGTATCCGGTGCAGCGCGGCCTTACCGCTGCCATGCGCAAAGCGGCCGCAAGCGATGACCGGCTGGACGGCATGCAGGCTTGGGCCGGTCAATCGGCGTGGATGGCGCCGGCCCTGCCGGCCGCCGACCTGCTGGCGCAGTGGTGGGGACAGGCGCAGGCCCTGCTGCCGTGACCGTACTGCTGTGCAATGGCGAGCCGGCCGACGCGACCGCGCTGGCGGCGCTGGCGCAAATCAACTATGGGCACTTCACCGCATTGGCGGTGCGCGATGGCAAGGCGCAGGGCCTGGACCTGCATCTGCGGCGCCTGTGCGGCGCCACGCGCGCGATGTTCGATGTCGAGCTGGACGAGTCGCGCGTGCGCTACGACCTGCGCCGCGCGCTGGCTGCACATGGCGCAGCGGAAGCCTGGGTTCGCATCACCGTGTTTTCCCGTGCATTCGATTTCCGTGCACCGCTGCGGCAAGTGCCCGTCGACCTGTTGACCAGTGCGACGCCCTGGGCGCCGCCGCCCATGGCGGCCGCGCGGGTGCAGCCGGTGGTATTCCGGCGGCACCGGCCGGAGCTGAAACACGTTGCGACCTTTCCGTTGTTCGACCTGCGTCGGCAGGCCTTGGCCGGCGGCTGGGACGATGCCGTCTTCATCGAGCCCGATGGTCGACTGACCGAAGGCACGACCTGGAACCTGGGCCTGTGGGACGGGGAGGGGGTTACCTGGCCAAGCGGCCCGGCATTGCGGGGCACCGCTGAACAATTGCTCCGTCACGGCCTGGCGCAGGCCCGGATCGCCCAGCGCGACGAGGTGGTAGCCCTGGATGAATTGGGGCGCTACCCGGGGGCTTTCGCCTGCAATGCCCGGGGGTTGTGGCCGTTGGCCGCGATCGGGAAGGTCGGTTTCGGCCAGATCCCGCTGGATCTGCTGGTGGGGATCCTGGCCAGCCAACCCTGGCAACCTGTCTGAAGGCCCGGCCTCGGGTTGGATTCGCCCCAACGGACCGCTATAATCGTCGGCTTACCTCGCCATCCTGGCGACTGGGCAACACAGGAACTATTCAAATGGTCAAGATTCGCCTGACCCGTGGCGGCGCCAAGAAGCGTCCGTTCTACCACATCATCGTCACCGACTCGCGCAGCGCCCGCGACGGCCGCAACATCGAGCGCGTCGGTTACTACAACCCGGTTGCCCAGGGCGCTGAACAGCGCGTGGTGCTGGACGTGGCCCGTGTCGACCATTGGGTCCAGAACGGCGCTCAGCTGACCGACAAGGTCCGCAACCTGCTCAAGGACGCGAACAAGTCCGCGGCCGCTGCAGCCTGATGTTGGAGGGCCGCGCTCGTCGCGGCCCGACCCAAGCATGATCAAAGACCTCGAGCGCCGCATCCTGTTGGGCAGGATCGTCGGCGCTTTCGGCGTTCGCGGCGAAGCCAAGCTCGAGTCCTGGACCGAGCCGCGGCCGGCGATCTTCCGATACCAGCCCTGGATATTGCGCTCGCCCGACGGCCAGGAGCGTGAGCTCAGCGGTGTCCGTGGCCGCGAATCGGGCAAGCACCTGACGGCGGTACTGCCGGGCATCGAGGACCGCGACGCCGTCGAGGCATTGCGCGGTACCGAGATCTATGTCCCGCGCAGTGCGCTGCCGCCCCCGCAGCCGGATGAGTACTACTGGGTCGACCTGGAAGGGATGGCGGTACGCAACCTGGAAGGCGTCGACTTCGGCACGGTGTCGCATCTGTTCTCGACCGGTGCCAACGACGTGGTGGTGGTGCGGGGCGACCGTGAGCGGCTGATCCCGTTCGTGCAGCCCGAGTACGTCCAATCGGTGGATTTCCAGGCCGGCCAGATCGTGGTCGATTGGGATCCCGAGTTCTGAGTGCCGCGCCGGCGACGGCGCGCTTTGGCCTGGATCGACCGCCCATGCGCATCGACGTCATCAGTTTGTTCCCCGAATTCATCGACCAGTGCGCCGGCTTTGGCGTGGTCGGTCGTGCCCGGGAGCGCGGGCTATTGGACCTGCAAGGTTGGAATCCTCGCGACTACGCCAACGGCAACTATCGCCGCGTCGACGACCGTCCCTTTGGCGGCGGCCCCGGCATGGTGATGCTGATCGAGCCGCTGCGAGCGTGCCTGGCGGCGGCGCGTCAGGCCGATCCGACACCGGCGCCGGTGGTGTACCTGAGTCCACAGGGACGCCCCCTGACCCAGCCGTTGGCCCGCGAACTGGCGCTGCTGCCTCGCCTGATCCTGCTCTGTGGCCGCTACGAAGGGGTGGACGAGCGCTTCATCGATCGCGAAGTCGACCAGGAAATCTCCATCGGCGATTACGTACTTTCCGGCGGCGAACTGGGAGCGGCCGTGGTCGTGGATGTGCTCACCCGGCTGCAGGAGGGTGCGCTCAACGACGCCGAATCGGCGGCGCAGGACAGTTTCGAGGGGCCGCAGGGCCTGCTCGACTGCCCCCATTACAGTCAGCCGGCCAGCCATGAGTGGGGCGAGGTGCCCGATATCCTGCGGTCGGGCAACCACGCGGCGATCGAACGCTGGCGTCGCCAGCAGTCGCTGGGCAGGACCTGGCTGCGTCGTCCGGACCTGTTGGACGAGACCACCCTGGATCGCAAGGATCGCGCCCTGCTCGACGATTTCCGTCGGCAGCAGGAGGCCCCGCCCAAGGACTAGCGCTGGCGCGCCCCAGCCCCTTGCGCTATGATGGGAAATTCCCATTGCCCAAACGGGTCAATGGATGCATCAAACACAATAAACGCGCAGCACATTCGGTGATTGCGTGAGCCCAAGCTGTCGACCGACACGCCCACCCGAACAAGAATCGGTGCAACCATGAGCAAGCTGAACAAATCCATCGTCGCGGAGTTCGAATCCGCCCAGATCACCCGCGAACTGCCGAAGTTCAGCCAAGGCGACACCGTTGTGGTGAACGTGAAGGTCAAGGAAGGCAACCGTGAGCGCGTCCAGGCCTATGAAGGCGTGGTCATCGGCACGAAGAATGCCGGCCTCAACTCCTCGTTCACCGTTCGCAAGATTTCGCACGGCTACGGCGTCGAGCGCGTGTTCCAGAACCACAGCGCGATCATCGACTCGGTCGAAGTCAAGCGCCGCGGCAAGGTCCGCTCGGGCAAGCTGTACTACCTGCGTGGTCTGGAGGGCAAGGCTGCCCGCATCAAGGAAGACCTGGCTGCCGCCGCCCAAGCCAAGATTGCCCGCCTGGCTGCCGCCAAGGCTCAGTAATCCGGCCGCACGGGTTCGCCCGATGCGCCAAGAGACCGCCCTTCGGGGCGGTTTTTTTTTGGGTCTTCTCCCTACCTGGGGCGCTCCAGTGATCGCGGCTCGCGAGTTGGGGTTTTCGGCCCTCTGGGTTGTTACCGGGTGCCGGTGATCGCGGCTTGCGAGTTGGGATTTTTGTGTTGGCGCGGGTGGTTTGGGCGGTTGGTTTTAAGTACTTACGGTGCGGGCCCCGAGCTGCCGGGATGGTGGGTCGCGGTTCGAGCGGCCA
>DASWQJ010000338.1:0-15240 GCA_036403795.1 Stenotrophomonas sp. | reverse complement strand
TGGGTCAGTGGGCCATGGATGGCCCACGTGCGGTGAGTGCGGCCATGGATGGCCGCTCGAACCGCGACCCACCATCCCGGCAGCTCGGGGCCCGCACCGTAAGTACTTAAAACCAACCGCCCAAACCCACCGCGCCAACACAAAAATCCCAACTCGCAAGCCGCGATCCAAAAGCGCCCCAAAAAAGGGAGCACACCCCGGAAAAGAAGCGCCCAGCCCACAGGCCAGGCGCCAAAACAGCATCACTCGATCGGCTGATCCAGCATCAACTCGCGCACAAAGCGCACCGGCGGCGCCCCATACGACAACACCTGATCGTGGTAAGCCTTCAGATTGAACTTCTCACCCAACTTAGCTTCGACCGCCTTGCGAGTGTCGAAATGCTCCTGCACGCCCACGAAATAGGTCGGCAGCTGCGCCGAGCTCAACTGCGCGCGCACCCACTTGCCCGACGCCTCGCTCTCCTGCTGGAAAGCGTCGTGGGTCATCAGGTGCATCGCCTTGTCGCGATCCCAACCGTCCACATGCACGCCCTGGTCCAGGATCGCGTTGGCGATGGTGCGCAGGTAGAACTTCTCCTGCACCAGGCGGAACAACGGGTCGTTATCGAGGTAGCCGGCGTCGGTCATCATCTTCTCGGTGTAGACCGCCCAGCCTTCGGCGAACATTCCCGAGCGCAGCACCGCGCGCAGCGTGGAGGGGAACTTCGAAGAGTGCGCACCTTCCAGGTAATGGCCCGGGATGCCTTCGTGGATCGACAGCAAATGGATCATCCGCGAGTTGTATTCGCGCAGGAACGATTCGGCCTGTGCCGGGCTCCAGTCATCCGGAATCGGCGAGATCGCGAAGAAGGTCGCCAGGTTCTTGTCCAGCGGGCCGGGCGAATCGCAATAGGCCACGGCCACGCCGCGCTGGAATTCCGGCATCAGGATCACATCGACCGGTGCATCGGGCAGGGTGACCAGATCCTTCTCGCGAACAAAATCGGTGGCCGACTTCAGCGCGGCCTTGGCGTCGTCGACAACCTTGTCGCGTGCCGGGTGCTGTGCGTAGGCCAGCTCCAGCGCCGCCTCGATGGCCTTCTGCTGCTGCTCGTCGCTGGGCTGTTCCGGCAGTTCCGGCGCGCCGGGCTTGTCCTTCAACACGGTGCGGGCGATACCGTACATGTCGGCGCGCACGCGCTTGAGCTCAGCCTCGGCGCGCTGCTTGATGTCTTGTCGCGACAGCGACGACAACAGGGCGAACTTGAGCTTCTGGTCATACTTCTCGGCACCGACACGGAAGTCACCCTTGGCGTTAGGCACCAGGGTCTTGTCCAGCCAGTCCTGCTGCTCGGCCACGGCTTTCTTGAGGCCTTCGATGGCGGCATTGGTGCGCGCAGCATCTGCCGGCGCCAGCTCGCCCAGATGCGGGACGATGAAGGTGTCGACGATGCTCAGGATGCCCTTGTTCTGCTTGGCCACGGTCTGTGCATGGATCAGCGGCACGCGTGCCGGATCCAGGTTTTCGCGGGCCTGGGCAAAGATCTGCGGGATCTTTTCCATGCGCTCGGTGGCGGACTGGATGCGCTGCGGCAGCGGTGCGAATTCACGCGCCATCAGGCCGTAGATCGCGCTGCCGGCCAGGTTGTTGTACATCTGCGGATCCCAGGCCCAGCTCTGCAGCACCTCGGTGCTCCAGATGTCGGATTGCAGTTGGTTGCGCAGGATGGCCGCATCGACCTGGTTCTCGCGCGACAGGGTGGCGACTTCAATCTTGTCCAGCGCCGCCAGCAGGTCCTTGCTGGCCTGCAGCGATTTCTGGCGGCCGACCGTGGACAGGTCATCGATCCGGCCGTCGTAACGGTGGTCGCCGATCTGGGTCGCACCCACCGGAGACAGCTCCATCCAGGTGTCCAGCGCCTGCTTGGAAAGCTCGGCGAATCGCGCGTCCTGGGCGGCAGCGGTGCTGGCGGCGGCCGTCTGGCCTCCGGTGGCGGGGGTGGTGTCGGCCTGTTTCTGGCAGCCGGCGAGGGCGGCCAGCATGGCCGCGGCGAGCAAGGTCTTGCGCATCGAGTAAATCCTGGTGGGTACAAACCCCAGCATAGGGCGCGCGCGCGGCCAGCGCACATGCCGTTGGATTACCCTGTGGCCACTTCCAGGGAGGAGACCGACCATGCAATACGAAGGCAGCTGTCACTGTGGGCGCATCGGATTCACGCTCAACACCGAGACACCCATCACTGAAGCGATGGATTGCAATTGCTCGCTGTGCCGCCGGCGTGGGGGGCTGCTATGGTTCGGGCCGCGCGCGGCGCTGGTCCTGAACACGGCAACGGCAGACGTCGGGCTCTACCAGTTCAACCAGCAGCACTTGCAACATCACCATTGCCCGGTCTGCGGCGTGGCCCCTTTCAGCGAAGGCACGGACCCCCGGTCGAACCAGCCCATGGTGGCGGTCAACGTGCGTTGCCTGCCAGCGGTGGACCTGTCGGCGTTGACCATCACGGCTTTCGACGGGGCGCGCCTGTGAGTGGTGGCTGCGGCGGCGGTGGCGGTGGGCGTCGCCGCCGGCGCACCACCTGATCTTGCGGCCCCGCTGTCCTGACCACAGCGGGGTCTCGCCTCAGCCTTCGTCCTGTTCGAATTCGACGAAGACATCCAGTTCCAGCGCCAGCTCCTGCACGGCATCGCGCACCTTCTGCGCCGTCGAATCGTTGCCGGCTTCCACTTCGATCTCGTGCGTGCCCGGTCCTTCGTCGTCGGACAGGCCCGCCGAACTGGAGTCGTCGTCGTCCAGGTGCGGCATCAGGTCGTCGACTTCTTCGACGTGTTCGATGCCGTCGATGCTCAGCAGCAGGTTGCTGATGGCACGGGCGTCGTCTTCGCTGCCGGTGATGCGCAAGCGCAGGGTGGGCATGGCCAGCTCTCCGATAAGGGGGATTCCAGCCTAGGCAGGCAAACGACAAGACCGGGTGAGGGCGGCGTTTGCCGTCAGTGGCGCGCGGGGTCCAACATTGCCGCGGCAGGCGCCGCGACCAGCACTTGCGCCAGGGCGGCCGACAACAGGCGCGGGACCACGTAGTGGCGATGCACACGGTCCACCACGCCCATGTAGCAGCGACCCAACGCATTGCGGCACTGCACGTTGCGGCACTGCACGCGCGTGGCCAGCACGACATTGATGGCGCCGGAATCGTCAACGCATGCCGCCCGCCGCGACTTGTCAAGCGGCCGCTCAAGCCGGGTTGGGCATTCCCATCAACTCGGCCGGCAAGGGCGGCAGCGGTGTGCGCTCGTCCAGCGCTTCGCGGCGCAACCAATCGATCATCAATTGGGCGGCAGGACTGGGCTCGTGATGCTCGGGATGGACGATGTAGTACGCAAAGCGCGGACGCATGGCCGGGCCCGGCAGCCGTACCAGTTCATAGCGCTGCAAATAGGGCTGGGCCACCATCTTGCGCGCCAGCACCGCGCCCATGCCGTATACGGCCGCGCGCAACGCCTCGGTGCTGTCGCTGAAGCTGTGCATCGGTGGCAGGTGCACGCCGCGCACGCCGGCGGCCCGCAACCAATCGCGCCAGCTTTGCGGCGACAAGTCCGACAGCAGCGGCAGGCGCAGCACGTCGACCGCCTCGCGCAACTGCGCCAGGTCTGGCAGGGCCGGGGAGGCGACGGGAAACAGTGCATCCTCCATGAGTGGCAGCGCGGTAAGACCTGGCCACTGTCCCGGCCCATAGCGAATGCCCAGGTCCGGGCCGCTGTCCTCGAAGCGCGCCAGGCCGCTGGCGGTCTGGATCTCCAGGCGGATATGCGGATGGGCGGCACAGAAACGCGGCAAGCGTGGCAGCAGCCAGCAATAAGAGATCGAGTGCAGCGTCGTCACCCGCAACGGCACGGTGTCCGGCGGTGGACGCAGGTCGCCGGCCACCGCGGCGATATCGCTCAATGCCGCGCTCGCCGCGTCGGCGAGTTGGCGGCCCTCGGCGGTCAGCACCACCCCGCGCGCATGGCGATGGAACAGCGTGGCGCCGAGCGAGCCTTCGAGCTTGCGGATGTGGTGGCTCACTGCACTGGCGGTCAGGTGCAGCTCTTCGCCGGCCAGGGCGAAGTTCTGGTGACGCGCAGCGACGGCGAACACGCCCAAGGCGGGCAGCAGGGTGGGGCGCAGAACCATGGGGAGCCACGAATAGGATTTGAGGCTGGGCGTGATACTACGCGCTTGTCCGGCCCCGGGGCGGGGCGCACGCTGGCGCACCCAACGCGATGGATCCGCTCCATGAATGCCCCGGCAGTTGCTTCACCCGCACCGCAGCCCCACCGGGTGGTGTTCGACTTCGAGATCGACTTCAGCAACGGGGGTGGCCTGCAGGGCCAGGCATTCCGGCTGGATATCGAAGGCCAGGACATCGCCGATGCCGCGCTCGCGGACTATCTGGTGCGCGACCTGCGGCTGCTCAAGGTCGGACAGGTCCGCATCCTGCACAAGCGCATCGTCGCCGAGGCCCACTTGCGGGTCGGGCAGGTGGCGTCATGAATGCCACCCCGGCCGAAGCCGTGGCACGCGGTCGCGATTGGCGCACGCCGTTGGAACTGGGGGTGCTGGGTGCGATCTGGGGCAGCTCCTTCCTTTTCATGCGCATCGCCGCGCCGACGTTCGGCCCGATCGCGCTGGTCGAGATCCGCCTGCTGCTGGGTGCACTGGTGCTGGCGCCATTCCTGTGGAAGGCGCGCGCGCAGTTCCCACTCAAGCGTTGGCGTTGGCTGGTGCCGATCGGCCTGGTCAACTCGGCCATTCCGTTCCTGTTGTTCGCCTGGGGTGCCGAGCGTGCGCCGGCGGCGATCGGGGCGATCTGCAACGCGATGACGGTGTTGTTCGCCGCGCTGGTGGCATTTGTGTTTTTTGGCGAGAAGATCGGGACGCGCCGCGCGATTGCGTTGCTGATCGGCTTCGTGGGCGTGGTGGTGTTGGCGACGGGCAAGCTGTCGGGCCTGAGCATCGGGCCGGCGGTATTGGCCGGTGTGTTGGCGTCGCTGCTGTACGGCGTGGGCATCAACCTGGTCAAGCGCCACATGACCGGCTTGCCGCCGGCGGCGTCGGGCGCCGCGACCCTGGGCAGCGCTGCACTGCTGTTGTTGCCGTTGGCGATCACCCATTGGCCACAAACGCCCATTCCAGCCGTGGCCTGGGGCAGCGCGCTGACCCTGGGCATGTTGTGCACCGGGCTTGCGTTCCTGCTGTATTACCGCCTGATCTATCGCGTGGGGCCGGCGTTGGCCTCTACCGTGACGTATCTGATCCCGGTATTCGGCGCCCTGTTTGCCTGGTGGTTCCTGGGCGAGCCGATCACCGCGCGCATGGCGTTGGCGGGTGCGTTGATCCTGGGCAGCGTGGCCTTCAGCCAGCGAGGCAAGTAAGCCGCGCCGGCGAGGGCTTCACTTCACCATTCGCACCGGCAACGGCACGTTGCACAGGTCGATGTGGCCGGAGGGGCGCTTGTAGAAATCATCGCGGCGATTGCGCCGCGATTCGGCCACGTCGCGGAAGGTCTGGCTGTCGGTGCGCAACAGTTGCAACGCGGTGCGCTCGGCGGCCGGCACCTCGCTGGCCAAGCGCACTGCACGGATCGGCGTGCGTTGGGCGGCGTCTTCGTAGAAGCCCATCGGCTCCGGACCGCGCGGCAAGGCGCTGAGCAATTCGATCCCCTTGATCACGCGTCCGACCACGGTGATGTTGTCATCCAGTTGACGCGGCGATTGACCGATCACCACGTAGAGTTCTGCGCCCAGGCTGCTGTCCGGCTCGTTGCTGCGGCCTGCGCCCACCGCACCGTAGCAATGCGCCAGCCAGGTCTTGCCGTCGGCGCTGTCGCGACCCACGGGAAAGCCGTCCACGAAACCCACCTGGCGCGCCCAGCCATCCGCATCGGGCAGTGGCGAAAACGCCAGCCCCTTCGAGGCACGCGCGAATTCGGCGGGCAAGTGCGTGGCACCGGCCAACGGGCGCGCCTTGGCCGGGTCATCGGCATCGGCATCGCCAAACTGGGCGACGAAGTTGTCTTGCACGCGATACACCGCGGTGCCATCCCAAAAGTGCGCCTGCGCCAGCGCCTGGATGTTGGCCACGTGCTGCGGGGCGAACTGGGGGGCGAGTTCGATCACCACGCGGCCCGATGCCAATTCCAGGTACACCGTGTTGGCCGGATCGGGCGTGCGCCAGTCGGCATTGGGCGAGGCTTTGAGAATCTCCTGCATGCTGCGATAGGGCGCTGCATCGGCGGTGGCCGTCAGGCAGGCAGTGACGAGGCAGGCAAGCAGGGCCGGGGCAAGGCGCATGGGAGCTTCCATTCGAGAGGTCGCGCCGATTCTGGCGCGTCCCCGCGTCACTGCGCCAGTGCGGGCAGATCAGCGGCCTTGCTTGCGCCGCACGTAAAGCTGCTTGCGCACCCGCGCAACCACTTGGCCTTGCGCATCGAGGACATCGGTGTCGAACCAGCGCAGGCATTTCTGGCCGTCGGCCGTGGCGGCGCGCAGTTCGTCGAGCACGGGTTCGTCGAGTTTGAACTCGGCCACCACGGTGCCGCGGCCCGGGCTGACGAATTCGATTTCGCCGGCCTTGTCCCACACGATGTAGTCGCGGCCGATGTTGTGCATCACCAACAACATCCAGAACGGATCGGTCATCGCGAACAGGCTGCCGCCGAAATGGGTGCCGACGTAGTTACGGTTCCAGGGCCGCATGCGCAGCTCGACGCGTGCGCTGCGGTAATCGTTACCGATGTGCGTGACACGAATCCCGGGGAACAGGAACGGCGGCCAGAGATTGAGGCCCAGGCGGAACAGCGAGGCTTTCATTGGGGGGCGGACGCCGTGCGGGAGACCTGGCAAGGGTACCATACGCATAAGTATGGCGATGCATGGTCAGCTCGGGATCTCGTACGGGCTGGCCCGCACGCGGGTGTGATCCGCGCGACTGCGTTCCCCGCGAGCGGCGGGGCAGCACCCGCCCAGCGAGCAAGCGAGGTAGCGGCAGCATGCCCCGGCACCCACTCCAGGCGAGGCCGCGGCGGTGCCTCAGAACAGCAGCGCGGACATCTTGCGGCGATAGCGGCCGACCAGGTCTTCGTCTTCGATCACCCGAAAGGCATCGATCAATGTTTTGCGCGGCAGGCCTTCGGCATACGTCCGATCCTGGCGCAGCAGCTCGATGAGTTGCTCCAGGGCCGCCTCGTCCTGGCCGTCGAGTAGCAGGCGCACGCCCAGCAGATGACGCGCACGCAAGTCTGCGGGGTCTGCGGCCAACGAGGCCCGCAGCGATTCGGTGGCCGGCGCGTCCTTGAGCGCTTCGGCAAAGCCCAATCGCGCGCGGGCGCGCACGGCACGATCGTCGGTGGACAGGTTGGCCGGCAAGGCATCGAGCAGGGGACCGGCCTCATCGGCCTGGCCGGTGCGCAGCAGGGCCAGGGCCAGGTCGAGCTTCAGTTCGTCCTTGTCCGGTTGTGCGGCGATGGCTTCGCGCAACTGGGCGACTTCGACCTGCGGATCCAGCGGTTCAGGGGTGGTCTCGATCACCTCGGCCGGTGCCGGCGCCGGCACCACGCCGTGCTGGGCCAGGAATTCACGCAGCTGGCCTTCCGGCAACGCCCCCGGAAAGCCATCGACCACTTGCCCCCCACGCACCAGGAACACCGTGGGCACCGAGCGGATCTGGAACGCCGCGGCGATCTCCTGTTCCTGGTCGACGTCCACCTTGGCCAGTTCGAAAGCGCCGTGGTACTCGCCGGCCAGCTTCTCCAGGATTGGCCCGAGGGTTTTGCACGGACCGCACCAGGTGGCCCAGAAATCGATCAGCACGGGCACCTGCAGCGATTTCTGCAAGACCTCGGTCTCAAAGGTGGCGGTGGTGGCGTCAAAAACGTGCGGCAGGTCGGACATGGCACTCGGTCGGTGGCAGACGTGATTGCCTTAATGGTGCCAAATGAGGGTGTTGCAAGGCGAGCCGCATGGGTATGCAAGCCCGTCCGGAGCCGGGAATCCAGTGCCGCATGGCCCGATCGGGACGATGGGGGGCGCCGCCGCAGGGGTGCGACAATGCTGCGCGCAGCGCCTCTGCTCGCCGTTCCTGCGGGACGGGACGCAGTGGCGCGAAGGAGGAACCATGAACCGCAATGATGCGTGGGGCCGTGCGGCGGCGATGGCCGTCTTGCCGTGCCTGGTACTGGCCGGCATCGGCTTTGGCGTGGCGCTGCCGGAGTTTTCGCATCTCCGGCACCCGCTGGCCCTGCTCGGCGCCCGCGGTGTGCCGCATGCGACAGGCTTCGATCTCCTCGGCTTCGTCTTGCCGGGCCTGCTGGCCGCCTATGCCGCCGTCATTGCCTTCCCGTTGACCGGTGACGGTCGCGGCTGGGGCCACCGGATCGGCGTGCAGTTGCTGTTCCTGTCCGGCCTGGCGTTTGCCGGCATGGGCCTGCTGCCGCTGGATCCTGCCGATCTGGACGGGCCCGAAAGCCAACGCCACGCCGCCGCCTGGCTGTTGTGGGCGGTCGCCTTCGTGCCCGGCGCGGTCGCACTGGGCGCGGGGATCCGGGCGCGCGCCCGAGGCCTGGCTTGGCTGTGCCTGGCGGTCGCGGCACTGGTCGCCGTCTGCGCCTTCGTCCCGGGGTTGCCGCCGGCGTTGTCGCAGCGCATTGCGTTCGCTGCCTGGGCGGCCTGGTTCGGCGTGGCCGCCGGCCACTGGCCACGGGCCCAGATCCCCCGGGGCTGAGCGGAACTGCTCCGCCTGGCTGAGCGGCCCGAGCCTCTCGCCCTGGCGAGGTGAAGAGAGGCGTCGGCGCACACGACACCGGCCGCGTTGGCCGTGCCTGCTGCGCTGCGGTACCCTTTAACGCTTTGCGCCGCCGGTCCTGACCGCTTTCATGTCCCCCGAAACCCACGCCTACGACCCGCAGCAGGTCGAAACCGCCGCCCAGCAGTATTGGGACGCCACCCGTGCCTTCGAGGTCGATGAGACCTCCGACAAGCCGAAGTACTACTGCCTGTCGATGCTGCCGTATCCGTCCGGTGCGCTGCACATGGGCCACGTGCGCAACTACACGATCGGCGATGTCATCAGCCGCTACCAGCGCATGATCGGCAAGAACGTGCTGCAGCCGATGGGGTGGGACGCCTTCGGCCTGCCGGCCGAGAACGCGGCCATCAAGAACAAGACCGCGCCGGCCAAGTGGACCTACGCCAACATCGAGCACATGCGCGGCCAGCTGAAGTCGCTGGGCTACGCGATCGACTGGTCGCGCGAGTTCGCCACCTGCTCTCCGTCGTACTACGTGCACGAGCAGCGCATGTTCACCCGGCTGATGCGCAAGGGCCTGGCATATCGCCGCAATGCGGTGGTGAACTGGGATCCGGTCGACCAGACCGTGCTGGCCAACGAGCAGGTCATCGATGGTCGCGGCTGGCGTTCCGGCGCGCTGGTGGAAAAGCGCGAGATCCCGCAGTGGTTCCTGCGCATTACCGACTACGCCCAGGAGCTGCTCGACGGCCTGGACGAGCTGAACGGCTGGCCGGAGTCGGTCAAGACCATGCAGCGCAACTGGATCGGACGCTCCGAAGGGCTGGAGATCCAGTTCGACGTGATCGATGCGCAAGGCGTACCGGCCGAAGCCCTGCGCGTGTTCACTACCCGTCCGGACACGCTGATGGGCGTGACCTTCGTTTCGATTGCCGGTGAGCATCCGCTGGCGTTGCACGCGGCGGCACGTAACCCGGCGCTGGCCGGGCTGCTGGCCGAACTCAAGCATGGCGGCGTGTCCGAGGCCGAGCTGGAAACCCAGGAAAAGCGCGGCATGGACACGGGCCTGCGGGCCGTCCATCCCATCACCGGCGAGAAGGTGCCGGTGTGGGTCGCCAACTTCGTGCTGATGGGTTACGGCACCGGTGCGGTAATGGCCGTTCCCGGCCACGACCAGCGCGATTTCGAGTTCGCCACCAAGTACGCGTTGCCGATCCGCCAGGTCATCGCGATCAAGTCGCCGCGCAGCCCGGCCGAAGCGCAGTACGACGCGGGCACCTGGCACGATTGGTACAGCGACAAGACGCGCGAACTGGAGCTGGTCAATTCCGGCGAATTCGACGGTCTGGATTATCCCGGTGCTTTCGAGGCGTTCGCCGAGCGCTTCGAGCGCCAGGGTCGCGGCCAGCGCCGCGTCAATTACCGGCTGCGCGACTGGGGCGTGAGCCGCCAGCGCTACTGGGGTTGCCCGATCCCGGTGATCTATTGCGACAGTTGCGGCGCGCTACCGGTGCCCGAAGACCAGTTGCCGGTCGTGTTGCCGGAAGACGTGGAATTCAGTGGCACCGGATCGCCCATCAAGACCGATCCGCAATGGCGCAAGACCACCTGCCCGCAATGCGGCAAGCCGGCCGAACGCGAGACCGACACCTTCGATACCTTCATGGAATCGAGCTGGTACTACGCGCGCTATACCTCGCCGGGCGCGCGCGACATGGTCGACAAGCGCGGCAATTACTGGCTGCCGGTGGACCAGTACATCGGTGGCATCGAGCACGCGATCCTGCACCTGATGTATTTCCGCTTCTATCACAAGCTCATGCGCGACGCGCGGCTGGTGGACAGCGACGAGCCGGCGATCAACCTGCTCACCCAGGGCATGGTCATCGCCGAGACGTTCTATCGACCCAATGCCGACGGCTCCAAGGATTGGATCAACCCGGCCGACGTGGAAGTACAGCGCGACGAGCGCGGCCGCATCATCGGTGCGGTGTTGAAGGCCGACGGCCAGCCCGTGCAGATCGGCGGCACCGAAAAGATGTCCAAGTCCAAGAACAACGGCGTGGACCCCAGGACCATGGTGGCCAAGTACGGCGCCGACACGGTGCGCCTGTTCTCGATGTTCGCCGCACCGCCGGAGCAATCGCTGGAGTGGAACGAAGCGGGCGTGGACGGCATGGCACGCTTCATGCGCCGGTTGTGGACGCAGGTGGAAAAACATGTCGCCGATGGCACGGCCCCCGCGCTGGACGTGGCCGCACTCAATGCCACCCAGAAGACTGTGCGCCGCAAGACGCACGAAACCATCGGCAAGGTCGGCGACGACTACGGCCGGCGCCACAGCTTCAATACCGCCATCGCCGCGGTGATGGAGCTGTCCAACGCGCTGGCGAAGTTCGACGACGACAGTGCTGCCGGCCGCGCCGTGCGCCAGGAAGCACTCGAAGCCATGGTGCTGCTGCTCAACCCGATCACCCCGCATGCCAGCCATGCCCTGTGGCAGGTCTTGGGCCACCCCGAGACGCTGCTGGAAAACAGCCGCTTCCCGCAGGCCGATCCCAGCGCGCTCACCCGCGATGCGGTGACCCTGGCCGTGCAGGTCAACGGCAAGCTGCGCGGCACGATCGACGTGGCCGCCGATGCCCCGCGCGAGCAGGTCGAGGCATTGGCACAGGCCGAGCCGAACACGGCCCGGTTCCTGGAAGGGCTGACGATCCGCAAGGTCATCATCGTGCCGGGCAAGATCGTCAACATCGTGGCGGCTTGAGGCCGGCCGCAATCTCAAGCTGCGTTCACGCCGCTTCGGGCAGCCTTGTCGGCATCCGGTGCGGCGCGTCCTCCAGGCGCGCCGCGCTCCGCAACCCGGTTGCCGCCCATCGCCCGCTGCCCCAGACTGTCTTCCATGATCCGAACCCCGACCACCTTCCTTCTCGCCATCGCGCTCACCCTCGGGCTCAGCGCCTGCGGTTTCCATCTGCGCAATGCGCTGAGCCTGCCGGCCGATACGCCGGCGGTGAAGGTGCAATCTGCCGCGCCCTACAGCGAGCTGGTGAAGCTGCTCAACCGTGGGCTACGTGCTTCCGGTGCCACGCTGGCCGACCCGGACGCCAAGACCGGATTCGCCACCTTGCAGGTGTTGTCCGAGCGCTGGGGCGACCTGCCCATCGCCATCGACGCCGAAGGGCGCGCGCAGGAATTCAGCCTGCGCTACGCGGTGATCTTCACGCTGTTGCGTGCCGATGGCTCGGTGCTGGTGCCGCAGCAGGTGATCGAACTGTCGCGTGACTATGTCTCGCCGCCAGAGGACGCCACCGGCACCGCGACCGAGCGCGAGATCCTGGCCGACGAATTGCGTCGCGACATGTCCGCCTCCATCCTGCGTCGCATCGACAGCGTGGTGCGGGCCAAGCTCGAACACGGCGAATCGCTGGAGCAGCCCTCAGGTACCGCGCCGCCCGTGCAGTCGCCGACCTCGCCCGTACAGCAACCGGGGACACCCGTGCCGCCGGCAACCCCGGCCTCGCCGGTGAAGCCGCCGATCCAGTAAGCATTCCGCGCGACGGCGCCGCCGTCGCGCCCTGGCAGGAGCGGCATGGAACTTCGTCCCGAACAACTGGCCACCCAGGCGGCGCAATCGCCGTTGCAACCGGTCTATCTGGTGGCCGGACCCGAGACCTTGCGCGTGCTGGAGGCCGCCGACGCGATCCGTGCACGCGCACGTGCCAACGGCATCGACGAGCGCGAGGTCTTCGATGCCGACGGCCGGGATTTCGACTGGAATCTGCTGCAGTCCACCTTCAACGCGCCCAGCCTGTTCAGTGCGCGCCGGCTGGTCGAGTTGCGCCTGCCCAGCGGCAAGCCCGGCAAGGAAGGCGCCGAGGTGATCAGTGCCTTCTGCGCCGACCCGCCGCCCGACGTCATTCTGCTGATCACCGCCAACGACTGGAGCAAGGCCCACCACGGCAAATGGGCCGATGCGATCGCGCGCATCGGCACGATCGCCGTCGCATGGGCGATCAAGCCGCACGAGCTGTCCGACTGGATCGAGCGTCGGCTGCGCGCCAAGGGCCTGCGTGCCGATCCGGATGCAGTGCAGCAACTGACCGAGCGCGTGGAAGGCAACCTGCTGGCCGCAGCGCAGGAAATCGACAAGCTCGCGCTACTGGCCGACGGGCGCACGCTCGACCTGGCGGCGATGGAGTCGCTGGTGGCCGACGCCGCGCGCTACGACGTGTTTCGCCTGGCCGAGGCGACCTGGTCCGGGCAAGCGCCGGCCGTGGGCCGCATGCTGGCCGGCTTGCGCGGTGAAGGCGAGGCCGTCGCCGCGTTGATGCCGATTCTCATCAAGGAATTGCTACGCACCGCCGCCCTGGCGCGGGTGCAGGCGCGCGGTGGCAACCTCGCCGGCGAGATGAAGGCCCAAGGCATCTGGGAATCGCGGCAGGCGCCCTTCAAGCGCGCCTTGCAACGACATGCCGAGCCCCGGCGCTGGGACCGCTTTGTCGCCGAGGCTTCCAAGGTGGACCGCATTGCCAAGGGACGGGCCGACGGCGACGCCTGGGTCGCGCTGGAACGGCTGCTGCTGGCCGTGGCCGAAGCGCGCGCCGTTCGTCTGCTGGTGACCTGAGCCAGGCCCGCGACAAGCGATGCACACCCAACCTGGCGAGCGCAGCTCCTTGCAACTGTTCTATGGCGGCACCTTCGACCCGGTCCACCTGGGCCACCTGGCGATCGCCCGAGCCGCCCACGACGAATTGCAGGTACCGGTGCACCTGGTGCCCTCGGCCGACCCGCCGCATCGACCGCCGCCCGGCGCCAATGCGCGCCAACGCGCCGAGATGCTGGCACTGGCCATTGACGATGCGCCCGGGCTGCGCCTGGATCTGCGCGAACTGGCGCGCGCCGACCGCAGCGAGCGACCCTCTTACACCTACGACACGCTGCGCGAACTCCGGCGCGATCTGGGCCCCCACCGGCCCATCGCCTGGCTGCTGGGCGCCGACAGCTTCCTGGCGCTACCCGATTGGTATCGCTGGGAGGACCTGCTCACGCTGGCGCACCTGGTGGTCGCCGAGCGACCCGGCGCGTCGTTGGAAACGGGGCTGCCCGAGGCGCTCACCCAGCGGTTGCAGGGTGCCTGGGCCCTGTCAGCCGACGCGCTGGCCTCGTTGCCGGCCGGTCGCGTCTGGCGCTTGCGCCAGCCGCTCAGGGCCGAATCCGCCAGCCAGGTGCGCGATCAGGTCGCCCACGGAGGCCACTGGGGTGACTTGCTGCCCGGTCCGGTGGCCGCCTATATCGTGGCCCACGGCCTGTACGGCGCAGCGCCGTCGTCGCCTGCCTGAACACGCCCGGCGCGGCAGTTGCCTATAATTCGCGCATTCCCCTCGAGTTACCCGCTTTGACCAGCCAAGCCCAAGTCATCAAGACCCGCATTCCCACCCCGCCGCCCGCACTGCCGGACCTGCTCGCCACCGTGCGCGACGCGGTCGCAGAGCTCAAAGGCAAAGAAGTGGTCGAGATCGACGTGCGCGGCAAGTCCAGCGTGGCCGATTTCATGGTGGTGGTGTCCGGCACCTCGACCCGCCACGTCAAATCGATCGCCAACGAAGTGGTGAAGTTCGCCAAGAAGCTCGACCTGATGCCGCTGGGCGTGGAAGGCGAGCGCGAGGCCGAGTGGATTCTGGTCGACCTGGGCGATGTGATCGTCCACGTCATGCTGCCGCGCGTGCGCGAGTTCTACGGCCTCGAGCGCCTGTGGACCGTCGGCGACCAGCCGCCGCCGTACGAAGAAGACGAGCTGTCCTGAGGTCGTGGCATTGAGCTGCGTGCGCACTTTGGTTGCGCCCGCCGCGTCTGCCGCGCGGTGAAGGCGCGTCTGGTCGCCACCGGCGAGCGCGCGCCCGCCTGGGTCGCACAGGGTTTCGGCGAGTACCAGAAGCGCCTGTCGCATTGGTTGCCGTTGGAGTTGGTCGAGATCGAGCCGGGCCTGCGCGGCAAGGGACGCGATCCGCAACGGGCAATCGATGACGAGGGTCGCCGTGTGTTGGCGGCCTTGCCTAAGCAGCCTTATGTCGTGGCGCTCGATGTGCCCGGCAAACCCTATAGTTCCGAGCAGTTGGCCCAGCGCATGGCGCATTGGCGCACGCTGGGGCGCGACTTGGCGTTCTTGATCGGTGGGCCGGAAGGCCATGCGGCCGATGTGCTCAAGGTAGCCGACGAGCGTTGGTCGCTGGGGCCGCTGACGTTGCCGCACATGCTGGTGCGGTTGCTGGTGGCTGAGCAGTTGTATCGGGCGGCGGCGATGTTGGCGAACCATCCGTATCACCGGGCGTAGTTGCGGTTTCCGTTGCCGTTGCGCTTGCGCGTGGGTGCTGGTTTTCCTTGGCTGAGGCTTTCGTCGCGCGGGTTGTGTCTTCTTTCTGGGGGATGCGGTTCTTTTTCCGGGTGTGCTCCCTTTCGCTGGGCGTTTTTGAT
>DASWQJ010000337.1:0-5663 GCA_036403795.1 Stenotrophomonas sp. | reverse complement strand
ATCTCTTCGCGGTGCACCGCTACATCCTTGGGCGCGGTGATCCCGATACGGACCTGGTTGCCCTTCACGCCGAGCACCGTGACCGTCACCGAATCACCAATCATCAGGGTTTCGCCGCAGCGGCGAGTGAGGATCAACATTTTGTAAATCTCCTGGGACTGGCGGGATTCTTTCCCGCCAGCAACGACGCTCCTGATTGCGGAAACGTCCTACGAATAGGGAAAAGATGAACGATGGTAACGACGCCCCCGCCAGCCATCAAGATTAGCGGGGCGGGTGTTCAGGACAGGTGTGGATTGACCCAGGCTGGGATGCCCTGAAGTGCAGGGACAAGGGCGGGCCCGTCGTCGCCACCACCCTGGGCGAGGTCCGGGCGGCCGCCGCCCTTGCCCCCGATCTGACCGGCCACATGCGCCAGGAGTTCCCCGGCCTTGACCCGTCCCATTGCAATTCCGTTCACGCCAGCCACCAGTGCGACCTTACCGTCCTGGACACCGGCCAGAACGATCACCGCATCCACCAGTTGCTGCTTCAGGCGATCCATGGCCTCGCGCAACGCCTTCGCGTCGAACCCTTCCAGGCGCACAGCCAATACCTTGACCCCGGCGACGTCCACGGCCGATTGGGCCAGGTCTGCCGTGGCGCCAGAAGCGACCTTGGCCTTCAGCGACTCCAGTTCGCGTTCAAGCTTCTTCTGCCGCTCACCCAGCTGCCTGATTTTGTCGACGACGTCCTGGGGGCTGGCACCGATGAGCGCGGCGGCTTCGTGAAGTCGGCGCTCCTCTTGAGTGATGTAATCCAGCGCACCCTGCCCGGTCACCGCTTCAATGCGACGCACGCCAGAGGACACGCCGCCTTCGCTGGTGATCTTGAACACGCCGATGTCGCCGGTCCGCGAGACATGCGTGCCACCGCACAGCTCGGTGGAGTAGTCACCCATCTTCAGCACGCGCACATGCTCGCCGTACTTCTCGCCAAACAGCGCCATGGCACCGAACTCAAGCGCCTCCTGCATGCCCATGTTGTGCACTTCGGCGGCGTTGTTGGCGCGGATCTGCGCATTGACCTTGCGCTCGACGAGCGCCAGATCTTCGGCGCTGATCGGTTGGAAATGTGAGAAATCGAAACGCAGGCGGTCCGGCGCGACCAGCGAGCCCTTCTGCTGCACGTGCGTGCCGAGCACCTCGCGCAGCGCCGCATGCAGCAGGTGCGTTGCGGAGTGGTTGAGGATCGTCGCGCCGCGGCGGACGGCATCCACATGGCCCGACAGGACGTCGCCGATCTGAACGCGTCCAGACAACAAACGGCCCACGTGGCCATGGAACTGGCCGGCGAACTTTTGGGTGTCGTCGACTTCAAACTCGACGCCCGTCGCGCCCAACCGACCCAGATCGCCGACCTGGCCGCCAGACTCGGCGTAGAAAGGCGTGCGATCGGTCAGGACGATGGCCGCGTCGCCCGCGGCGATCGATTCCACCGGACGCCCCTCCTTGAGCAGTGCCACGACCCTGAGGCCCTCGGCGGCGAGTTGGTCGTAACCCAGGAATGTCGTCGGGGACAGTTGCGCGACCAGTTCGGCCGACAACGCGGTGCCTCCGCCAAACTTGCCGGCCGCACGCGCGGTCTCGCGCTGCTGCTCCATCGCCACTTCAAAGCCGGCCATGTCGACCTCAAGGCCCCGCTCGCGCGCGATGTCGGCGGTCAAGTCCACCGGGAATCCGTAGGTGTCGTACAGGCGGAACGCGTCGGTGCCCGCGATCGTGATGCCCGAGCGAGAGGCGATCTCGTCAAAGATCTTCATGCCGGCATCCAACGTCTCGGCAAAGCGCTCTTCCTCCGCCCGCAGCGCCCGCTCGACCGTGTCACGGGCAGCCGGCAGTTCCGGATAGGCCTGACCCATCTGTTCGGACAAGGTGTCGACCATTTTGTGGAAGAACGGCTGACGCACGCCGAGCATCCAGCCATGGCGCAACGCGCGCCGGATGATCCGGCGCAACACATAGCCACGCCCTTCGTTGGACGGCAGCACGCCGTCGACGATCAGGAACGAACACGCGCGAATATGATCGGAGATCACCCGCAGCGACTTGTTCTCAAGATCGGCAATGCCGGTCAGCTCCGACGCCTTGCGGATCAGCGCCTGGAACACGTCGATCTCGTAGTTGCTATGCACGTGCTGCAGGATGGCGGCCAGGCGCTCCAGGCCCATGCCGGTGTCGACACAGGGCGCCGGCAGCGGCATCAGCGTGCCGTCCGGCTGCCGGTCGAACTGCATGAACACCAGGTTCCAGATCTCGATGAAGCGATCGCCATCTTCATCCGGAGATCCCGGAGGGCCACCGGCGATATGGGCGCCGTGGTCGTAGAAGATCTCGGTGCAGGGGCCGCAGGGCCCAGTCTCAGCCATCTGCCAGAAGTTGTCCGACGCGAACGGCGCACCCTTGTTGTCGCCGATCCGCACGATGCGCGACTCGGGAATGCCGATCATGTCGCGCCACAGCGCGTAGGCCTCGTCATCGGTTTGATAGACGGTCACCAACAGGCGCTCGGCCGGAAGCTTCCACACCTGGGTCAGCAATTCCCACGCCCAGGCAATGGCATCTTTCTTGAAATAGTCGCCGAAAGACCAATTGCCCAGCATTTCAAAGAAGGTATGGTGCCGCGCGGTATAACCGACAGCGTCCAGGTCGTTGTGTTTGCCGCCGGCACGCAGGCAGCGCTGCACGTCGGCCGCGCGCACATAACTGCGTTTCTCGGCCCCCAGGAACACGTCCTTGAACTGCACCATGCCGGAGTTGGTGAACAGCAACGTCGGATCGTTGCCCGGCACCAGGGGCGCCGACGGCACGATGGTGTGCCCCTTCCCCCGAAAGAACTCGAGGAAATCGCTGCGGATCTGGGAGGTGCTGAATTTGGCAGGTGTGGTCATGGGCTGGCAGTCTGGCGGGCGGCGGCCACCGCCGCTTTCCCCAGAAATGGGGACGCGGAAGAGGGACACAATCTAAACCGCCAAGGGTAACAGGCCCAGCCCGCTCAGTCCTCAGGATCGAATCGCGACGCGGCGCGGATACAGTCCGAGTCGAAACCCCGTCGCGCCAACAGATCTGCGGCCTTGCGACGCTGCGCCAGGTCCGAGGGACCTGTCTCGCCGAATCGCCGCCTTATCAGGTCACGCGCATTCTCGCGCCAGTCGCCCTCAAAGGTCGCCATGGCTGCGGCAATGGCCTCACGGTCCAAGCCGTGGGTACCCAGCTCGGCACGGATATGCAACGGCCCGTACCCGCTGGCCACGCGATTGCGCACCAGGAACACCGCGAACCGCTCGTCGTCCTGCCATCCCTCCCCGGCCAGCCGGCCAACGGCCGCGTCGGCAACCTCGGCCTCCACCCCGCGTCCCCGGAGCTTGCGCACCAGTTCCTTGCGGGAGTGCTCGCGCCGAACCAGCAGGCCCAACGCGCGCTGCACGGGCGTGGGCTCCGGTCGCGGCCTGCGAGCACGGCGTCGTGGTTCAGCCTCGTCGCTCATATCTATGTCCGGACTATGCGGAGATTGCGCCTTCCCTGGCGCCTACCCTCCTGGTCTGCAGCAAAACTACCGCGGGACGGACAGCACTGACTCCGCCGCCCGCGATAGACGAAACTCAATCTTCCGCGCTTTCACTCTCTTCACGAGCGGCTTCAGCCGGTTGGAACTTTTCGCGCAACTCGGCCTCAAGCCTTTGGGCCACCTTGGGGTTGTCGCGCAGATAGCCACGGGCGTTGTCCTTGCCCTGTCCGATCCGCTCATCGCCATAGCTGTACCAGGCACCGGCTTTCTCGACCAACTTGGCCTCCACGCCCATGTCGATCAGTTCGCCTTCGCGGCTGATGCCCTCGCCGTACAGGATCTCGGTGATCACCTGCTTGAACGGAGGGGCCAGCTTGTTCTTGACGACCTTGATCTTGGTCTGGTTGCCGATGATCTCGTCGCCCTTCTTGATCGCGCCGATACGGCGGATGTCGAGTCGCACGGAGGCATAGAACTTGAGCGCATTGCCGCCCGTCGTAACTTCCGGGCTCTGGCCCGGCATCATCACGCCGATCTTCATGCGGAGCTGGTTGATGAAGACCACCAACGTATTGGAACGCTTGATGTTGCCGGTCAGCTTGCGCAGGGCCTGGCTCATCAGGCGAGCCTGCAGGCCCGGCAGCTGGTCACCCATTTCGCCCTCGATTTCCGCCTTGGGCGTGAGCGCTGCGACCGAGTCGATGACCACGATGTCGACCGATCCCGAGCGCACCAGCATGTCGGCGATTTCCAGCGCCTGCTCACCGGTGTCGGGCTGAGACAGCAGCAGGTCGTCGACATTGACGCCCAGCTTGCCCGCGTAGATCGGGTCCAGCGCGTGCTCGGCGTCGATGAAGGCTGCCGTACCGCCCTTCTTCTGGCACTCGGCGATGGCCTGCAGGGTCAGCGTGGTCTTGCCCGAGGATTCAGGCCCGTAGACCTCGACCACGCGGCCCTTGGGAAGACCACCGATGCCCAGCGCGATGTCCAGCATCAGCGAGCCGGTCGGGATGACCTCCACGGCTTCGATGACCCGATCGCCCATGCGCATTACCGAACCCTTGCCGAATTGCTTTTCGATCTGGCTCAGGGCGGCGGCCAGGGCGCGCTTTTTGTTCTCATCCATCTGGGTGGTCCTCGTCAGTGAATCGGAATGTCGACAATCTAGGGGAGGTGCATCGCAAAGGCTGAGACGCCAGCGACAGGTTCAATTTATTTTTTTGGAACGGGCCGTGCCAGCGGCCAACCGGGGATGCGCGCGTCGGATAACCGCGCACCCGCAGCCAGGCACATCAGCGATTGGGCCTCAGCAATCCGCAATACAGCCCTTCGATCGCGAACTCCTGGTCTGGCTGCACCTCGATGGGCGCGTAGTCGGGATTGCGCGGCAACAGGCGTATCCGGTCCTTGCCGATCTTTAGGAGCTTGACGGTGATTTCCTCGTCGATGCGCGCCACCACGATCTGGCCGGACCGCGCATCGCGCGTGCGGTGCACGCCGATCAGGTCGCCATCGAAGATCCCCTCATCGCGCATGGAATCGCCCTGGACCTTGAGCAAGTAATCGGGCGCCGGCGAGAAGAACACCCGATCCAGGACGACGAAATCCTCCGAGCCGATATCCGCCCCGATCGGCAGGCCTGCCGCCACGCGCCCCAGTATCGGCAGGCGCAGCACTTGCTCGGCGCCCACCATCGGCTCGGCGGCCGTGGCGCCTTGTCCGCTGCCGGAAGCCACCAGCCGGATGCCACGGGCCTGCCCCGGCACCCGGCGGATGGCCCCGGCCTGTTCCAGCGCCTCCAGGTGATATTGCGCAGCGCGCACCCCCTTGAAACCGAAGGCGCGGGCGATTTCGGTCTGGGAAGGAGGTACACCCTCGTGGTCGATTCGCTGGGCGATCATCGACAGGATGGCTTGCTGGGTATCGGTCAGGTCCATGGTTAGTAGTATTACTACTAACAGCCCTGCTCTGCAAGGGGCGTCGCTTACCTGCCGCTACGCCAGATCGCGTAGAGGATCCACAGGCCGCACATCCCGGCGCCGACGAACCCGGTCACCCCCAAGGCCAACAACCACCGGCTGGACAGTCCACCGATGCTGTTCATCACGATGGACGAG
>DASWQJ010000336.1:0-10525 GCA_036403795.1 Stenotrophomonas sp. | reverse complement strand
AAGCGCAAGATCGATCGCCGCAAGAGGGACGCGCAAGGGCGCGGCCAGGGCGTCGTCGCATGGGACGTCGAGGTGACCAACCAGAACGGCGAGATCGTCGCCAGCTACGACATCCTGACGCTGGTCGCCAAGCGGAGCGAGACGAGCGCCTGAATCCGGTTCCTGCGGCGCGAGGGGAAAACCCGGCCGGCGCACTCGATGGCGCCTCCTAGAATCGTCGCGTTGAGACGCCGGAGAAGGCATGGCCACCACTCGAAAAGCCGACAAGGCGCCGGCCGCCGCGCCGGCGCGAGCCGGCTTCAGGATCCTCAAGAAGTACCCGAACCGACGCCTCTACGACACCGAGGTCTCGAGCTACATCACGCTGACCGACGTCAAGGCGATGGTGCTGAAGGGCACCGACTTCGAGGTGCGCGATGCCAAGAGCGGCGACGACCTGACCCGTTCGGTGCTGCTGCAGATCATCGCCGACCGCGAACAGGACGGCGAGCCGATCCTCTCCACCCAGTTGCTCAGCCAGATCATCCGTTTCTACGGCGATTCGCTGCAGGGTTTCATGGGCAGCTACCTGGAACGCAGCATGCAGTTGTTCCTGGAACAGCAGCAGCAGTTCCGCCAGCAGATGGGCAGCCTGCTCGGCCAGACGCCGTGGGCGATGATGAACCAGCTGACCGAGCGCAATCTCGAGCTGTGGCAGGAGTTCCAACGCAATTTCGGCGCTGGCTTCGGCCGCGCCCCCGGCCAGGGCAGCGGCACCGCGCCTTCTCCCGGCACGACGGCCGGCACGGGTACGGGTACCGGCACCGGTACGGGTACCGCCACAGGCACGGCCGGCAAGAGCCGCCGCTGACGGGCCAACCCGGCGGCGGGCTGCCGTCGGGACCGCTACCGCGACCGGGTTCCGGCAGTCACCGCGAAACCAGTGCAATGCGCCCCGACCGCATGGGTCGGGGGCTGATTCAACGCCGGCCTTGGGCCAACGATCAACTTAGAGCGCGGGTTTTTCGCAGGCGCTGCAGATGCGCTCGACCTGGTAGCCACGTGCGCGCAGCTTCTCGACGACCCCGTCGTCTCCCAGCAGGTGCAACGCACCGACCACCACCATGGTGGTGCCCTGCCCCGGCTGCAAACGTTGTACCAACTGGGGCACCCAGCGGTCGTTGCGATCGACGTTGATGTTCCGGTAGAGCGCCGGATAACGCTGCTTCATCTCAGCGGCCATTTCGGTCCACAGTCGATGCGCATCGCCAGCGCGCCACAGGTCGTGCAACTGGCGCGTCTCGCGATTGCCATCCCGCGCGTCGTCGAGCGCTTCGGCCAGCATCTGGCGCTGCTCCTCCAGGTCCATTCCATCCAGCAGGCGGATCTGCTCGGCCGCGGTCTCCAGGCCGGCGACCGGTTTGCGGTCGTGTTCGGCCTTGGACATGAAGTGGCGATCCAGCCCCAGCGCGGGATCCAGGCCTTGCCGCGACATTTCTTCCAGGCTGATTTGCAGCGCGACGAACCACGGCTCCATGCCGGCCATCGCGTCCAGGCCTTGCCCATGCTGCGCAGCATAGACTTGCAACGCCTGCCACTGGCGCGGACTCAGGTCATCGCGCAGCTGCCGACCATCGCGCCGTTGCGCGGCCTGCAACATCATCGCCGCCAGTGCCGGCGATTCGACTTCCTCCGGCGACAGCTCGAACAACAGCTTGGAGGACTGAGCGAACGCCGCCCGCACTTCCGGTGCGAGCGGGTAATCGTCCGGTCGCAGCAGGTGGAACGAGCCCAGCAGGTACAGGCTTGCGCCCTCGTGTCCGCTGACCTTCCACAGCAACGGAACCGGAGGCCCGTGGGCAGGCGCGCCCGACGCGGCGTCGGCTGCCTGCGCCCCGCCGCACAGCAGCAGTCCGAGCAACACACCGGCACACCAACTTGGCAGACGCCATCTCATCGACTGGAGATCCCGCTCAGGACGGCTTGTGGTAGGTCTTTTCGCCTGCATCGACCTTCAAGTCGAGCCGGTTCTCCGGCGGCGGGAGCGGGCAGGTCGCGAAGGGCGTGAACGCGCACGGTGGGTTGTAGGCCCGGTTGAAGTCGATGAGCACGCGTCCGCTGGCATCGGGTGCCGGCAGGTCCAGGAAGCGCCCGGCCGGGTAGCTGCCGTGGCCGCTGGTGCGGTCGGCAAACACCACGAACAGTTCGCGCCCCGGCTCTCCAATCGCTTCGAGCCGCCAGGTCTGTCCATCGCGCTCGAACTCCACCGCGCCCGCATTGGGCTGCTCGCTGGTGGTGCCGGTGATGTCGACGATCGGCATCGTCTTGCCGACCTCATGCGGGACGAACCGTGCGCTGACGCGCCAGTTGGGTTCGGCCGGCCAGTATTCCAGCCCGGTGAAGCCGGTACGCGTGGCGGCATCGGCATGCCGCACCCGCAATGCGCGGCGGTCACCGCGCTGGATCAGGCTCAGCTGGCCTTTGCCATCGTCGAAACCAATGACCGTGGGCGCTTCGTCGCGATCGGTGTAGAAACGCAGCTTGCCCTTGACCGGCTGTCCGTCGGCCGTCATCGGCACACCCTTTTCCGGAATGAACCACACGGTGTCATCGACGACCGACACCATGCCCAGCTTCTCGGGCCCCACCGCCAGGCGGATGCCACTGGTGCTGCCGCTGCCGACGTAGTGCGCCTTCAGTTCCAGCCAGTGCAGGCCCACCAGGCTGGTCCAGCCATCGGGCTTCTGCAGGTCGGCCAGGCGCTCATCGCGCCATACCTGGTTGTCGGCCAGGAACGTAGGACTGGCAGCCACCGATGGCTGCTCCGCTTCCGTCACCGCCGGCTTGCCCGCGTCATCCCCACACCCTGCCAGCGACATGGCCAGGGCCAGTACCGGCACCCATCCGTACATCGCCTTGCGATCACTACCCATCAACGCCCCCGTAAGAACCAACGATCAATATCCGCCAGCGAAAAACGCGCCCAGGTCGGGCGCCCATGATTGCATTGCCCGGAGCGCTCGGTGGCTTCCATGTCGCGCAGCAGGGCGTTCATTTCCGGCAGCGTGAGGCGCCGGTTGGCACGCACCGCGCCATGGCAGGCCATCGTGGACAGCAGTTCGTCGCGCGCACTGGCGATGCGTCGCGATTGGCCGTGTTCGCGCAGGTCCGACAGCACGTCGCGAAGCAATCCCTCTGGCTCGGCCTGGGCCAGCAGCGCGGGAATGCTGCGCACGTGCAGCGATTGGGGGCCGGCCCGGGTGATTTCAAAACCCAGCGCGGCCAAGGTGTCGGCTTCGCGCTCGGCAACGTCGGCCTCCCGCTCGCCCACGGCCAGGGTGATGGGCACCAGCATCGGCTGGGCATGCAGGCCGATGCCGTCGTGGGCCGTCTTCAATCGTTCGTAACCGATGCGCTCGTGGGCGGCGTGCATGTCGACCACGATCAGGCCCTCGGCGTTTTCGGCCAGGATGTAGACGCCGTGCAATTGGGCCACGGCATAACCCAACGGCGGCACGCCGCTGTCGGCCGACGTGGGCGGCAGGCCGCCGGTCAATGAGGACGGGCCAGGCATCGACATCGCAGCCGCCGACAAGGGTGCGGGGCCCGCGTTGCCGTACAGCGCGGCATACGCGGCAGGCGCATCGGCTACGCGCAAACCCAGCGGCGATTGCGACGGCCGCCAATCCTGCGCCGCCGGTACGTGGCCCGGCCAGGCTGCTCCGTTGCCCGCTTCGGCCGGCACGGCGGCCAGGCCGGGGACCGGGCCGGGCGTGGCACCGGCGCGGGTCTGTGCGATGGCTTCCTGCAAGGTGCGATACACGAAGTCGTGGATCAGCCGCGAATCGCGGAAGCGCACTTCGTGCTTGGCCGGATGGACGTTGACGTCCACGCGGGTCGGATCCAGTTCCAGGAACAGCACGTAGGCGGGCTGGCGACCGTGGTAGAGCACATCGCCGTAGGCCATCTTGACCGCGTGGGAAACGCTGCGGTCGCGTACGGCGCGCCCATTGACGTACAGATACTGTTGATCGGCGCTGGCCCGCGAGTAATGCGGCTGCGAGATCCACCCGTGCAGGCGCAAGCCCGCGCCGGTGTGGTCCACCCGCAGCGCCTGGCGCGCGAAATCCTCGCCCAGCGTTTCGCCCAGGCGCGTATCGGAGTACAGGTCGCCGGGCTTGTAACGACGCGAGGGCTTGCCGTTGTGCGACACCCGCAGTTCCACGTCGGGGCGCGCCAGCGCGAGCGAGCGCAGCCATTCCTCGATGTGACCCAGTTCGGTGCGCTCGGCACGCAGGAACTTGCGGCGCGCCGGCACGTTGTAGAACAGCTCGCGCACCTCGACCGTGGTGCCCGGCGCGTGTGCGCGCGGCTGCACCTGACCCACCTTGCCGCCTTCGACTTGCAAGGCCGAGCCGTGCTCGTCGTCGGGCCGGCGCGAGGACAGGGTAAAACGGCTCACCGAGGCGATGGAGGGCAAGGCTTCACCGCGAAACCCCAGGGTGGCCACGGCCTCCAGGTCATCGAGCGAAGCGATCTTGCTGGTGGCGTGGCGCGATACGGCCAGCGGCAATTCTTCCGGCGCGATACCGCCGCCATCGTCGCGGATGCGGATCAGCCTGACGCCGCCTTCTTCCAGCTCGATATCGACCCGTCGCGCGCCGGCGTCCAGCGCGTTCTCGACTAGCTCCTTGACTACGGACGCCGGGCGCTCGACCACTTCGCCGGCGGCAATCTGGTTGATCAGGATTTCCGGCAGCTGGCGGATGCTCAAGCGCAATTCTCCAGCGCGCGCGAAGGCACGACCGGCGGCTGGATCAGCGATGGCGAAACGAGGAGCAGGGCGATGTGGGGCACGGCATTCGGCGCGCGCGGCGCCGTCCAGCGAAGTTCAGCGAAGATGATAGCCGAGCTTCAGCGGCCGCCGCCGGCCAACGTGCCGGCCGCGGCGTCCCATTCGGCCTGCGCGCGCGCGGCAAACAGCGTGCCGGGCGGCGGTTGCCGGGTGAAGAACGTATTGACCCCCTGCAGCACGGCGCCGGCCAGCTTGCGCTGGTAGCCCGGATCGCTGAGGCGGCGCTCTTCATCAGGATTGGAGATGAAGGCGGTTTCCACCAGCATGGCCGGCATGTCGGACGTGCGCAGTACGGCGAAATTGGCGCGTTCCAGCTGCGGCTTGTGGTTGTTGCCGATGGCCTTCAGGCCGCCCAGGACGTGCCCTGCCGCGTCTTCCGAGGCCTTCATGTGGCCACTCTGCGCCAAGTCGATCAATACGCTGGCCAGCGTGTTCTCGGTCTGCTGGAGACGCACGCCGCCCACCAGGTCGGCGGCGTTTTCCTTGTCGGCCAGCCAGCGGGCGCGCTGCGAGGAGGCGCCCTTGGTCGACAGGACGTAGACCGACGAACCGGTCGCGCTGCGGTTTTCGGCGGCGTCGGCGTGGATCGAGATGAAAATGTCCGCGCCGGCCGCACGCGCCTTCTTGGCCCGCATGGGGAGCGGGATGAAAACGTCGTTTTCGCGGGTCAGGAACGCTTTCAGGCCGGGAGTGCCGTTGACCTGGCGAGCCAGTTCGCGGGCCACCGCCAGGGTGACATCCTTCTCGCGCTTGCCGGTAGGGCCTACTGCACCGGGATCCTGCCCGCCGTGGCCAGGGTCGATGGCGATCACCAGCGGCCGCATGCCGGCCTTCATCTTGATTCGCGAAGCGTCACTCGGCATGGCCGGGCGCGGCGGTTCGGCGACTTCGACGGCGGCCGTCGCCGGCCCCACCATCGCAGCGGCCGGCGCAGCGGCAGTCGCCGTCGCGGCGCCCGACACTGCGGACATCCCGGCAGCCACCGCCGGGCCACCCGCGGTACCGTTGAGGATGGCCTGCGGCGACGCCGAGGTGCCGGCCGGGCGCGTCGTGCCGACGGCGGGCGTGCTGCCAGCGGTCGTCACCGGTACGACGCGGCCCGCGACGTTGTTGCCGACAGACACCGCCGCAGGCATCGAATTGGAGGTCACCGTCGCCACTGCAGGGGCGACGCCGGACCCGGCGGAGGCGACGGAAGCGCCGCCCGACGCGGGAACCACGGGGGTCGCCATGGAAGTGACCGTGGCCGGTGCGGGTGCCGCCGTGCTGGCATTGGCCGACGCCGGGAGCGGACTCTGGGCAGGCACGGAGGCTGGCGCGTTGGCGCGTTGCACGACCGCCGCGGTCAGCGCCGCGGTCGCACGGGCGGCATCGTTGCGGGCCTGCGCGCTATCGGCGATTGCCGGGGCCGGCGGTGCTTTGGCAGCGGCGCTGGGTGCCGGCGTGGTCTCGGTGCGGGCGACAGGATTGGCGGTGACGGCGGGCGCGTTCTCACCCGGCCACTCGATCACCAGCTTGGCATTGCCCGCGCCGCTGTCCATCTGGGGCTTGAAGGCCATGACGTGGCTGGCCAGGTCGAAGACCACCCGGAACGTGCCAGGACTGGGCTGCCCTGTCCGCACGGCCGTTACCACGCCGGTCGGGGCCGGCAACTTGAGGCCACGCGCGCCGTCGGAATCGGGGAAATCGATGACCAGCCGGTTCGGGCCCGACAGCGACAGGGTCTTGTAGCCGCCGCTGCCCACCAGGTCGATCTCGGCACGAGTGCCGGTGGCCCCGGCGCTCAGCGACAGGGCACGGACTTCACCTGCCGACACGTCGGCGACCACCAGGCCAAGGGCCGAGGCGAGGAGACAGGCTGCGAGAGGGCGCATCTGTACGAGCATGCCGCGGATTCAATCACCCGGCCGGCTCGAATGCAATAGGCTTTCCCCTTAATAATCCGGCACCTGCCTCAACTTCCTACTCCCCCTTGGCAGGAACCCCCTGCAACTGACCAGTTTCGGCGGCACGCAGCAGCCAGGCGCGCCCCTGCTCGCTGGCCGGCGCCAGGACGAAGGCCCGACCCTCGCCCTCGACGGCCAGGTCGATGATCAGGTCGGTGGGCGGCAAGCCCCCCGCCCCACGCTCAGGCCATTCCACCAGCCACAGGGTGGCCTGCGCTTCGTCCAGGCCCAGGAAATCCAGCTCGCCGGCGTTGCCGATCCGGTAGAGGTCCAGATGCCAGGCTTCCCCTCCCTCGATGGCATACCGCTCCACCAAGGTGTACGTCGGGCTGCGAATGGCGCCCTGCACGCCCAATGCGCGCAGCAAGGCGCGCGCGAGGGTGGATTTGCCCGCGCCCAAGTCGCCACGCAGTTGCACGACGGCCATCGATGGGCGGGTTCGGGCGAGTGCGGCCCCCAATGCTTCGGTGGCCTCGCTATCGGCCAGCCAACCTTCGATCACGATGCCGCTCCCGCATTGCTCAGCCGGCGCAACACCGGCAACAGATCGGTGGGTAACAGGCCGCGTTCGCCGTCGCGAGCCGCTTCGTCGCCTGCGGCCGAATGCAGCAGTGCGCCCAATGTCGCCGCTTCGAAGGCGTCGTGCCCCTGCGCGCGCAACGCGGCGATCACGCCGGTCAGCAGGTCGCCCATGCCGCCCACTGCCATGCCTGGATTGCCGGCATCGATCACCCGCGGTGTGCGGTCCGGCGCCGCGACAATCGTGCCGGCGCCCTTGAGCACCACCACGCAATCGAAGCGCGCAGCCAGCGCCTGGGCGGCGGCAAAGCGATCGCGCTGCACCTGGGCCGTCGACATTCCAAGCAGGCGCCCCGCCTCGCCCGGGTGCGGCGTGATCACCGCATCGGCAAGCGACTGCGGCGCGGCGGCCAGCAGATTGAGTGCATCGGCGTCGACCACCAATGCGCGCGATGCGGCCAAGCTCAGGCGCCACAACGCGCGCGCCCAATCGTCCTGGCCCAGGCCCGGTCCGATCGCCACCACGTCGGCCTGTGCCAACAGGGGCGACAGCACCTCGCCGTCTTCCACGGCGCGCGCCATGACCTCCGGGCAACGCGCCAACAGCGGTGCAACATGCCGCGTTCGCGTGGCTGCCCCCACCAGGCCGGCACCGCTGCGCAACGCCGCCTCGGCGGCCAGCATGAGCGCCCCGCCACTGCCCTCGTTGCCGCCGACGCACAGCACGCGTCCGGATTCTCCCTTGTGGGTATTGCGTCGACGCGGCAGCAGGCGCGCCGCCAGCATGGCCGGCGTCCAGGATTCGGCGCGGGGCCGCATCGTCGCCAACAACGAGGCCGGCACGTCGAGGTCGGCCAGGGCCAATTTGCCTACGTGCTCCAACGCATCGCCGGTGTGCAAGCCCAGGTGCGGCACGATGAACTGCAGCGTCGCGCTGGCTCGCACTGCCACGCCTGGGCGAGTGCCGTGCTCGGCATCGATGCCGCTGGGTACGTCCAAGGCAAATACCGGTGCGCCCGCGCGGTCCATCGCCTCGATCAAGGCGGCGGTGGGGGCATCGGGCGCGCGATTCAGGCCAATGCCGAACAGTGCATCGACGATCACATCGGCATCGGCCAGGGAGCAGGGGAACAGGTCGACGTGCCCCCCTCGTGCGAGGAACTCGGTGCAGGCCTGCTGCGCCAACGGGGACTCAGGGCCCTGCTCAGGCAGGTGTACCACCCGCACGCGCGCGCCGGCCAGCCGGGCCAGCGTGGCCAGGACGTAACCATCGCCGCCGTTGTTGCCCGTGCCGCACACCACCGCCACGTTGCGCGCCCGGGGCCAACGTTCATGCAGCCACTGCCACCCGGCGGCCCCGGCACGCTGCATCAGGGTGTAGCCGTCTCCGCCCAGCAGCGCGGTGGCCTGCGCATCGATCATGCGGGCGGTAGCGGTGTCGTGCAGCGCGAGGATGTCGGACATGCCGGGAATTCTATACTTGGGGCATGTCCGTCGTTCCCCTCCCCGTCGCCACCCTGCCCACCGACCCGGCCGCGTTGTCCGACCTGGCCGCGCGCATCCGCCAGCTGGCGCGCCAGGCCGGCTTCCAGCGCGTGGGCATCAGTGGCATTGCGCTGGAGGAAGACGAGCAGCATCTGCGCAACTGGCTGGACGGTGGCCTGCACGGCTCGATGCATTGGATGGCCCACCACGGCGACAAGCGCTCGCGACCCCAGTCGCTGGTACCCGGCACGTTGCGCGTGATCTCGGTCGGGCTGGATTACGGGCGACTGGATGACGCCGAGGCCTGGGCGACGCTGGCCACCGGCGAGCGTGCGTACGTGGCCCGGTACGCGTTGGGACGCGACTACCACAAGCTGATGCGCCACCGGCTGCAAAAGCTCGCCGAACAGATACAGGCGCAGATCGGGCCATTCGGCCACCGCGTTTTCGTCGATTCCGCACCGGTGCTGGAACGGGCCCTGGCCCGCAACGCCGGGCTGGGCTGGATCGGCAAGCACACCTGCCTGATCGACAAGCAGGGCGGCTCGTGGTTTTTCCTGGGCGAGATCTTCGTCGACCTGCCGTTGCCGATCGATGTGGCCGCGACGGGACATTGCGGCACGTGCGTGCGCTGCATCGACATCTGCCCCACCGGGGCGATCATCGGGCCGCATCGGCTCGACGCGCGGCGCTGCATTTCCTATCTGACGATCGAGCATGAAGGCGCCATCCCCGAGGAATTGCGCGCGCTGATCGGCAACCGCATCTTCGGTTGCGACGACTGCCAGCTGGTCTGCCCCTGGAACAAGTTTGCGCAGCGTACTGACGAAGCGGATTTCCGCGCGCGCAACGATCTGGACCGGGCCACGTTGCCGTCATTGTTCGCGTGGGATGAGGACGAGTTCCTGCGCCGCACCGAAGGCAGCCCGATCCGTCGCAGCGGCCACGAACGGTGGCTGCGCAACATTGCCGTGGCGCTAGGCAACGCACCCACCACACCGGCAGTCCTCGCGGCGCTGGCCTCGCGAAGCGAGCATGCCTCGCCGCTGGTGCGCGAACACGTCGGCTGGGCGCTGGCGCAACACCGGGCGCGCCGCGACGCCGGCGAGCCTGCGCCATAATGCCAGCATGAACGAGCGCGACGAACACATCCTCAGCCCCAGCCAGCTCAACACCCTGGCCCGTGATTTGCTGGAGGGCGCGTTTCCGCTGGTGTGGGTGGAAGGCGAACTGGGCAACGTGACCCGTCCCTCGTCGGGCCACTTGTACTTCACCCTGAAAGATGCGCGCGCCCAGGTGCGCGGTGCGATGTTCAAACCCAAGAGCCAGTGGTTGAAGTTCCAACCACGCGAAGGGTTGCGCGTGCTCGCACGCGGGCGCCTGACCCTGTACGAGGCACGCGGCGACTATCAGCTGGTGCTCGACCACATGGAAGAAGCCGGCGAAGGCGCTCTACGGCGTGCGTTCGAGCAATTGCGCGCCCGACTGGCGGCCGAAGGTGTGTTCGAGGAATCGCGCAAGCGGGCCTTGCCGGCACACGTGAGGCGCCTGGCGGTGATCACGTCACCCAGCGGGGCGGCGGTGCGCGATGTGCTGAGCGTGCTGGGTCGCCGGTTTCCGATGCTGGAAGTGGAGGTACTGCCTTCGCTGGTGCAAGGCGAATCGGCCGCCGCCCAGCTCACCTCGCTGCTGCGCCGGGCCGATGCCAGTGGGCGATACGACGTCATCCTGCTGACTCGCG
>DASWQJ010000335.1:0-32452 GCA_036403795.1 Stenotrophomonas sp. | reverse complement strand
CGGTTACCAGCGGTTCTTCAGCTACATCTCGCTGTTCACCTTCTCGATGCTCACCCTGGTGATGAGCAACAACTTCCTGCAGCTGTTCTTCGGCTGGGAAGCGGTGGGCCTGGTGTCGTACCTGCTGATCGGCTTCTGGTTCAAGCGGCCGACCGCGGTGTTCGCCAACATGAAGGCGTTCCTGGTCAATCGCGTCGGCGACTTCGGTTTCATCCTCGGCATCGCCGGGGTGCTGCTGTGGTTCGGCTCGCTGGACTACGGCACGGTGTTCGCCAACGCACCCTTGCTGGCCAGCGCCCAGGTGCAGTTGTTCGAGGGCCACACCTGGAGTGTGATGACCCTGATCTGCATCTGCTTGTTCATCGGTGCCATGGGCAAGTCGGCCCAGGTTCCGTTGCACGTGTGGCTGCCCGATTCGATGGAAGGCCCGACCCCGATCTCGGCCCTGATCCACGCCGCCACGATGGTCACTGCCGGCATCTTCATGGTGGCGCGCATGTCGCCGCTGTTCGAGCTGTCGGAAACCGCGCTCAACTTCGTGCTGTTCATCGGCGCGACCACGGCGTTCTTCACCGGCCTGATCGGCATCGTGCAGAACGACATCAAGCGCGTCGTGGCTTATTCGACGCTGTCGCAGCTGGGCTACATGACCGTGGCCCTGGGCGTGTCGGCTTACTCGGCGGCCGTGTTTCACCTGATGACGCACGCCTTCTTCAAGGCGCTGCTGTTCCTGGCGGCCGGCTCGGTGATCATCGGCATGCACCACGAGCAGGACATGCGCAAGATGGGCGGCCTGCGCAAGTACATGCCGATCACCTACTGGACCAGCGTCGTTGGCACCCTGGCACTGGTCGGCACGCCGTTCTTCTCGGGCTTCTACTCGAAGGACACCATCATCGAGGCCGCCGAGATCCACGCCCACCACGCCAACAACTGGGTCGCGACCTATGGCTACTGGGCCGTGCTTGGCGGCGTGCTGATCACCAGCTTCTATAGCTTCCGGCTGCTGTTCCTGACGTTCCACGGCAAGGAGCGGTTCCGCGACGTGCAGGACGACCATGGCCACGGCCACGCCGCCGCTGCGCACGACGACCACGCTCACGATGACCATGGCCATGACGATCACGGCCATGACGACCACGGGCACGGGCATGGTGCGCACGAGCCGCGCGAGTCACCGTGGGTGGTGACCCTGCCGCTGGTGCTGCTGGCGATCCCATCGGTGGCCATTGGTTTCATCACCTCCGGTCCGATGCTGTTTGGTACCGACTGGATGGGCCATCGCGCGGCAGGCACGACGGTGCCGGGACAGGAGGGCACCTTCTTCAGTGGTGTCATCGACTTCTACGACCAGACGCACAACACCGTCGCCGAAGTGGGCAAGGAGTTCTGGCACGGCCCGGTCGAGTACGCGACCCATGGCATGAGCGCCTGGCCGTTCTGGCTCACCCTGGCCGGTTTCCTGTTGGCGGTGCTGCTGTACCTGTGGAAGCCGGAACTGTCGGCCAAGGCACGCAACAGCTGGCTGGGCTCGCGGCTGACCTGGATCCTCGACAACAAGTACGGAATGGACAAGCTCTGGATCGACGGTTTCGCCGGTGGCGGCGTCGGCCTGGGCAAGGTATCGCGCGCCATCGACACGCATGTCGTCGACGGTGTGCTGGTCAACGGCTCGGCACGCGTGATCGACCTGGCAGCCAACCTGCTACGTCGCACCCAATCCGGTTTCCTCTACCACTATGCCTTCGCGATGATCATCGGTCTGATCGTCCTGCTGGGTGTGCTGATGCCTTTCTGGCATTGACCTGTACGGAATAAGACGACGTGTCGAACTGGCCTTTACTTAGCATTCTGATCTGGCTGCCGATCCTCGGTGGCACCCTGATCCTTGGTCTCCGCAACGCCCAGTCCGCGCGCTGGGCCTCGCTGGTGGTCGCGGTGTTGACGTTCCTGCTCAGCCTGCCGCTGCTGACCGGATACGACACCGGCAATGACGCGCTGCAGTTCGTTGAGCAGCACCCATGGATCCCGGCGTTCAACATCGGCTACAACCTGGGCGCCGATGGCATCGCGATCGCCTTGATCGTACTGACCACGTTGATGACCGTGCTGGCCCTGATCGGTGCCTGGGGCGTGATCGAGAAGCGCGTCAACCAGTACGTGGCCGCCTTCCTGATCCTGTCCGGCGTAACCGTGGGCATCTTCGCTGCCACCGACGCGATGCTGTTCTACGTGTTCTTCGAGGCGATGCTGATCCCGATGTTCCTGATCATCGGTGTCTGGGGCGGACCGCGCCGCATCTACGCGGCGATCAAGTTCTTCCTGTACACCTTCCTCGGTTCGGTGCTGATGCTGGTGGCGCTGATCTACCTGTATCTGAAGGGCGGCAGCTTCCAGCTGGCCGACCTGTACGCGCTGCAGCTGACGGCCAAGGAACAGGCCTGGATCTTCTTTGCGTTCCTGATCGCCTTTGCGGTCAAGGTGCCGATGTTTCCGGTCCACACCTGGTTGCCCGACGCGCACGTGGAGGCACCCACCGCCGGTTCGGTGATCCTGGCCGCGATCGCCCTGAAGATCGGCGGCTACGGCTTCCTGCGCTTCAACCTGCCGATCGTGCCTGACGCCAGCCACGAGTACGCCTGGGTGGTGATCGCGCTGTCCCTGATCGCAGTGATCTATGTCGGCCTGGTCGCCCTGGTACAGGACGACATGAAGAAACTGGTCGCCTATTCGTCGATCGCGCACATGGGCTTTGTCACCCTGGGTACCTTCATTGCCTTCACCCTGGTGCGCGACTACGGCAGCGTCGACGCCGCGCTGCTCGGCCTGCAGGGCGCGATGGTGCAGATGGTGTCGCACGGCTTCGTCTCCGGCGCGATGTTCACCTGCATCGGCGTGCTGTACGACCGGATGCATACGCGCCGGATCGCCGACTACGGCGGCGTGGTGAACGTCATGCCGTGGTTTGCGACCTTCGCCATGCTGTTCTTCATGGCCAACGCGGGCCTGCCGGGCACCAGCGGCTTCGTCGGCGAGTTCATGGTGATCCTGGCCAGCTTCCAGAAGCATCCGTTCATCGCCTTCGGCGCTGCCACCACGCTGGTGATTACCGCCGCCTACACGCTGTGGCTCTACAAGCGGGTGTTCTTTGGCGAGGTTGCCAACGCCCACGTGGCCGAGCTGAAGGACATCAATGGCCGCGAGACCCTCGTGTTGAGCGTCTTCGCCGCTGGCGTCCTGGCCCTGGGCCTGTATCCCAAGCCGCTGACCGATTTGATGGAGCCGGCGATCGCCAAGCTGGCCACGCAGATCGCAGTGACCAAGCTTTGATGCGCCGCAAGTACTGAGTTAAGAGACTGATGATGACCACGCCAACGCCCTTGTCGTTGACCACCGCAGACCTGGCACCGCTCAGCCCCGAGCTGGTGCTGGTCGGCGGCGCTTTTGCCCTGCTGATGATCGACCTGTTCATCAGCCAGAAAAACAAGATCTGGACGCACCTGATCTCGGTCGCGATCCTGGCGGTGGTCCTGGCCATGCTGGCCACTGGGACCGGCGGGCAGGGCGAGGTCTTCGGCGGCATGTTCGTACGCGATACGGCCGCCGACGTGATGAAGACGGTGATCGTCCTGGTCAGCGGCCTGACCCTGGTCTATGGCTGGAGCTACCTGCGCGAGCGCAACCTGTTCCAGGGCGAGATCCCGGTGCTGGTGCTGTTCGCCACGTCCGGCATGATGATCATGGTGTCGGCCGGCAGCCTGTTGATGGTCTACCTGGGCCTGGAGCTGCTGGCGTTGTGCTCCTATGCCTTGGTCGCCTCCAATCGCGACAACGGCTTGGCGGCCGAGGCGGCGATGAAGTACATCGTGCTGGGCTCGTTGGCGTCGGGCCTGCTGTTGTATGGCATGTCGCTGATCTACGGGGGCACGGGCACGCTGAGCCTGGCGGGCATCCACGAGGCGATTCCCGGATCCCCGGAGCGTTTGCTGCTGCTGACCGGCACGGTCTTCATGATCGCCGGCGTGGCCTTCAAGCTGGGCGCCGCGCCGTTCCATATGTGGTTGCCGGACGTGTACCAGGGTGCCCCGGCGCCGATCGCGTTGTTCATCAGTTCGGCGCCCAAGCTGGCCGCATTCGGCATGACCTACCGCCTGCTTGAAGTGGGCGTGGGTCCGTTGGCCGATGAGTGGAAGCTGTTGATCGGCGCCTTGGCGGCTTTGTCGCTGGTCATCGGCAATCTGATGGCCATTGCACAGAGCAATCTCAAGCGCATGCTGGCGTACTCCACGGTGTCGCACATCGGCTTCCTGCTGATGGGCGTGGCCGGGGGAGACGAGCGAGGCTATGCCGCGGCGCTGTTCTACGGCGTCAGCTACGCCATCATGTCGACCGCTTCGTTCGGCGCGATCATCGCGTTGTCGCGGAGTGGGTTCGAAGCCGAGAACATCGACGACTTCAAGGGATTGAATGCCCGCAATCCGTGGATGGCATTGCTGGTGCTGTTCATCATGGCGTCACTGGCAGGTATCCCCCCGTTCCTGGGCTTCTGGTCCAAGTTGGCCGTGCTGGGCGCGGCGGTGCAAGGCGGCATGTTGTGGCTGGCGATCCTGGGTGTCATCTGCGCGGTGATCGGTGCGTACTACTACCTGCGCGTCATCAAGGTCATGTACTTCGACGAGCCCGTCGGCGAGCCACTGCCGGCCAACCACGATCGCGTGCTGGGCGTTGTCTTGAGCGTGAACTCTCTCGCACTCATTGCATTGGGCGTGGCATGGAACCCGATCATGGTGTGGTGTCAGCGCGCATTTGCTCACCTGGGTTGATCGCGCGAGCGAATGAATCACCTCATTCAAGAAAAAGTTGGTTACAGGGCTTGCAATAAATCAGCTGTATCGTCATAATCTCATTCCTCTGCTGCGGGGTGGAGCAGTCTGGCAGCTCGTCGGGCTCATAACCCGAAGGTCGCAGGTTCAAATCCTGCCCCCGCTACCATATAAATCCGCTTCGGCGGATGCAGTAGAAACGAGGCGGCGAATCCGGAAACGGATTCGCCGTTTTCGTTTGTGCGCCAGCGAAGCGAGTATTCAAACTCGTCGTTGTGTTGCTCACGTCGATATCATCGCGGCCGAACTTTTCGAGGCCTAGGCTGGCTCGCAAACTCCAGCCAGGGCCAGCCAATGAACATCGAAAGCATCATGAGTCGCGACGTTCATACCGTGCGGCCGGACCAGTCCCTGAGCGAGGCGGCCGAAGCGATGCGCAAACTCAACATCGGCAGCCTTCCCGTGCGCGAGAACGACCGCCTGATCGGCATGTTGACCGATCGCGACATCGTGGTCAGGGCCGTGGCCGACGGCGATATCGATTCGCGCAGCGTGCGGGACGTGATGTCGCCCTCCGTCAAGTATTGCTACGCAAGCGATGAGGTCGGGGCGATCGCCCAGAACATGGCGAGCCTGGCGGTGCGCCGCCTGCCGGTGCTTGATGCCCAGAAGCGCCTGGTCGGCATCGTTTCGTTGGCCAACATGGTCCATTCGCAGACCGCGGCAGGCTCGGTGATGGCGCAGGGCGTCGCCACGCCGCACTGAGTGCGATGAGCCAGGATTTGCCCGGCGTTGAAATGGCGCGCGAGCGCATGCTCGAGTCGCACCTGCGGGCGCGAGACATCGATGATGCGCGCGTGCTGGCGGCGATGGCGCGCGTGCCGCGGGAGCGCTTCGTCGAGCCGGGCGCCGAATCCCACGCCTACGTCGATGCCCCATTGCCGATAGGGGAAGGGCAGACGATCTCCCAGCCCTACATCGTTGCGCTCATGGCGCAGGCCGCGGCGATCGGTGCGGCGGACCGGGTGCTTGAGATCGGCACCGGTTCCGGGTACGGGGCGGCGGTGCTGGGTGAGCTGGCCGCGCGCGTCGACACGGTGGAGCGCCACGCCAGCCTGGCGACCACGGCGGCGCGCCGCTTGGCGGACCTGGGCTACCAGCAGGTGCACGTCCATGTCGGCGACGGAAGCTGCGGCTGGCCGGAAAGCAGTCCCTTCGATGCCATCGTGGTGACCGCCGGTGCGCCTGGCGTGCCGCAGGCCTTGCGCGAGCAGTTGGCGGTCGGCGGGCGCCTGGTCATTCCCGTGGGCAACGCGGACGGCGGCCAGCGCCTGTGCCGCTTTACCCGCCGCCTGCCGGGCGACATGGTCTGCGAGGACCTGGGGGGCGTGATCTTCGTGCCCCTGGTCGGCGAGCAGGGATGGCCCCCGGAATCGCGGGCGGACTCGGATTGATGGAATCTTCGCGTGCCCTGGCAGCGTTGATGAAACGCGCGGTGGAGCCGCTGCCTGACCTGGCCGACCCGCGCTTCGGTGCGGCTTTCGATCGATTTGCCGATCGCAGGGTGGTCATGCTGGGTGAAAGCACCCACGGCACCTCGGAGTTCTACCGGGCGCGCGCCGCCATCACCCGGCATCTGATCGAGCGCCATGGTTTCGACTTCCTGGCCGTGGAAGCTGACTGGCCTGACGCCGCCACCGTCAATCGGCATGTCCGCGGGCTACCCGAAACCCAAGGGTCGCGGCGGCCCTTCAGCCGGTTCCCGCAGTGGATGTGGCGCAATGCCGAAGTCACTGAACTGGCCGGATGGATGCGTGAGCACAACGCTCGCCAGGCGCCCGAGCGGCGGGTCGGTTTCTACGGGTTGGACCTCTACAGCCTGGGAAGCTCGATGGCCGCGGTCCTGGCTTATCTGGAGGGCGTGGATCCGGGCGCGGCCGAACTGGCGCGGCTGCGCTACGGTTGTCTGGCTCCATGGATGTCGGCCCCGGCCGAGTACGGCCACGCCGTCATGGAGGAAATCTATGGCAAGTGCGAGGAGGCGGTGGTGCGGCAATGCCGGGAGCTGCTGGCGAGCCGGATGGACTACGAGGCGGACGACGGCGAGGCCTTCCTGGACGCTTCCCAGAACGCCCGGCTGGTGGCCGCGGCCGAGCGCTACTACCGGGTCATGTACCACGGGGGCGCCGACAGCTGGAACCTGCGCGATACCCATATGTTCGACACGCTGGTGGCGTTGCTGGACGCCAAGGGTCCGCAGGCGCGTGCGGTGGTGTGGGCCCACAATTCGCACATCGGCGATGCGCGGGCCACCGAGATGGGGTGGGCGCGCGATGAATTGAACATCGGCCAGTTGTGCCGGCAGCGTTGGGGCGAGCAGGTGGCCCTGGTGGGCTTCGGTACCCACGAAGGCCACGTCGCGGCGGCCAGCCGCTGGGACGGCCCGATGGAGGTCAAGGCAGTACGGCCATCCCGTCCCGGCAGCGTCGAGCATCTTTGCCATGAAACCGGAGTGCCGCGTTTCCTGCTGGACTTGCGGCCCGGACAGCACGACGCGCTGCGCGAAGCGCTGGCGCTGGAACGTCTGCAGCGTTTCATCGGGGTGATCTATCTGCCAATGACCGAGCTTTACAGTCACTACGCGCAGGTTCGGCTGGCCCATCAGTTCGACGCTTACGTGTGGTGCGATCGTACCGAAGCGGTGGAAGCGCTGCCGCCCGTGGCCGATCAGGCGGCGCGGGCGCCCGAGACCTTCCCGTCGGGACTGTAAGCGGGGCGCTGGGTGCCGAGCCCGCAAGGGTTGCCACGAGAGGGGCCAGGCCGTACCATACCGGGCTCCTGCGGAAGCGTTTCAGGCCGGTGCCAAGGCAATCGGTCGGGACCCGGCTTCCGCTGGCGGAACCCCGGCGCAGCGCCACGAAGGCGCGCGCCAAGGCTCCGATCCGTGGCGACACACGTACCCGTCGCCACGCCGGCCCCAGAGGCCGGGCATGACTCGCAAGGGGCCCGTCGGGCCCTTTGTTGTTTCCCGGGGCTGGAAATCTGGCCATCCCGGACCCATTCAGAAGCAGGGCAGGCTGTGACCGAGAAGGCAACTGAAATCGCCGAGCTGCTGGGCCCCACCGTCGAGGCGTTGGGCCTGGAATTGCTGGGTGCGGAATATCTTCCCGCGCCAGGCAGTTCGACGTTGCGGCTGTACATCGACGTGCCGATGGCCGAGCAGCCCGAACGCATGGTCAATATCGACGACTGCGAGCGCGTGAGCCGCGAGGTGTCGGCGCAGCTCGATGTCGAGGATCCGATCACCGGCAATTACACGCTGGAGGTTTCTTCGCCGGGCGTGGATCGACCGTTGTTCACGCTGGCCCAGTTCACGCGACATGTCGGCGAGTCGGCCAAGGTCGTGCTGAAGTTGCCGCAGCAGAATCGGCGTCGCCTGCAGGGCGCGATCGTCGCGGTGGACGAAACCACCGGGGAGATCGTGTTCCAGGTGGACGGCGCGCCGTTTGGCGTGTCCTTCGACAATATCGACAAGGCGCGGATCATGCCGGACTGGGTCGCCCTGGGGCTGGCCCCGCAAAAACCGAACAAGCCGGGCCCGAAAAAGGGCACGGGCAAGCAGAATTCATCCAATGAACCGGCGGCCAAAAAGCCGCGCGCGGAGTGAACGAATGAGCAAAGAACTTTTGCTGGTGGTGGATGCGGTCGCCAATGAAAAAGGTGTGCCGCGCGAAGTGATCTTCGACGCGATCGAGGCTGCGTTGGGCTCGGCGGCCAAGAAGCGCTACCACGACCAGGACGTGCTGACGCGCGTTTCGATCGACCACAAGGACGGCAGCTACGAGACGTTCCGCCGTTGGGAGGTCGTGGCCGACGATGTGGTCATGGAATCGCCGGATCGCCAGATCCGCATGATGGACGCGGTCGACGAAGCCGACGGCGTGGAGATCGGCGACTACATCGAGGAGCCAATTGAAAGCCCCGACTTCGGCCGCATCGCCGCACAGGCTGCCAAGCAGGTCATCGTGCAGCGTGTGCGCGAGGCCGAGCGCCAGCAGGTGGTCGATGCGTGGAAGGATCGCGTCGGCGAGCTCATCACCGGTGTGGTCAAGCGCGCCGAGCGCGGCAACATCTACGTCGACCTCGGCGGCAACGCCGAGGCGTTCATCCCCAAGGACAAGGGCATTCCGCGCGACGTGCTGCGCGCCGGCGACCGCGTACGCGGTTACCTGGCCGAAGTGCGTTCGGAGCCCCGTGGCCCGCAGCTGTTCATCAGCCGCGCCGCACCGGAATTCATGATCGAGCTGTTCAAGCTTGAAGTGCCCGAAGTGGGTCAAGGCCTGGTCGAGATCAAGGGCTGTGCCCGCGATCCGGGTGACCGCGCCAAGATCGCCGTAATCGCCCACGACACGCGCACCGATCCGATCGGCGCGTGCATCGGCATGCGCGGTTCGCGCGTGCAGGCGGTCTCCAACGAGCTCAACGGCGAGCGCGTGGACATCGTGTTGTGGAACGAGAACCCGGCCAACTTCGTGATCAACGCGATGGCGCCGGCCGAAGTGCAGTCGATCATCGTCGACGAAGAGAAGCATTCGATGGATCTGGCCGTGGCCGAGGATCGCCTGGCCCAGGCCATCGGCAAGGGCGGCCAGAACGTGCGCCTGGCCAGCCGCCTGACCGGTTGGCAGCTCAATGTGATGACGGCCGACCAGGTGCAGGCCAAGAGCGAAGCCGAACAGAACGCCGCCCGCCAGCTATTCACAGAGAAGCTGGAAGTCGACGAGGAAATCGCCGGCATCCTGGTGGCCGAGGGCTTCAGCACGGTCGAGGAAATCGCCTATGTGCCCGTGGGCGAGTTGCTGGCCGTGGAGGGCTTCGACGAGGACATCGTCGAGGAACTGCGCGCCCGGGCCCGCGACGCGCTGCTCAATGCCGCGCTGGCCGAAGAAGAAGTGCTGGATGAAAACCAGCCGTCCGAGGATCTGCTGGAGCTGGAGGGCATGGACGAGGCTACGGCCTACGCGCTGGCCTCGCATGGCGTGCGCACCAGTGAGGAGCTGTCCGAGTTGGCTGCCGACGAGGTCGATGAATTCGGCATCGAGGGCATGACCACCGAACGTGCAGCCGCGCTGATCCTGGCCGCCCGCGCCGAGGAGATCGCCCGCTTGGAGCGCGGCGAATGAGTCGGCGATGAAACGCGCCCTGAACCGATCAGGGCTTAGAATCCGCGCATCCCTGGCTATAGGCGAGGGAGCGCCAACCAGATCATAGGATCCGAATGTCGCAGCAAACCACCATCCGCAAGCTTGCCGAACTGGTCGCCACCCCGGTTGAGAAACTGCTGGAACAACTGGCCGAGGCCGGTATGAAGTTCAGCGGTCCCGACCAGGTCGTGACCAGCACCGAGAAGATGAAGCTGCTCGGCTTCCTGCGTCGCACCCATGGCAAGGCTGAACCCACGGCCGAGCAGGAGGCCGAGGCACCGAAGAAGATCACGCTCAACCGTCGCAAGCTGCAGGAGGTGACGGTCAGTGCCGGTCGCAGCAAGACCACGGTGAATGTCGAGGTGCGCCAGAAGCGCACCTACGTCAAGGCCGAAGGCGACGCGCCGAGCCGGCCTGCCGGATCGACGGGCCGGGTGGATGACGAGCGCGCCGACATCCTGCGCAAACTCGAAGAATCGCGTGCGCGCAACCTGGCCGAGCAGCAGGCGCTGGCCGAGGTCGACCGCCAGCGTGCCGAAGAGGTGGATCGCAAGCGTACGGCCGAGCAGGCCGAGCGCGATCGCGTCGAAGCAGAACGCAAGGCTGCGGCCGCTGCTGCCGCGCCGGTGAGCGCGGCGCCGACCGCTGCCGCTGCCGCTGCCGCCGCTCCGGCTCGTGGGCCGCGCCCGGCACCGGCCGCACCGCCGCGTCCGGCCGCTCCCCGCGTGGACGATCGCAACGCGCCGCGCCACAAGACGCGTGGTTCGCACGCGATGGTGGCGGGTGTCGAGGATGATGACGCGACCAAGCGCTTCGCCGGCCAGCTGCACCTGTCTGCGGCCGATCGTGCCCGTCGCTCCAACGTGCGTGGCAAGCCCAAGCCCACCGGTCGTCGTGGTTTCGACGCGCCGCGCGGTGGCGGCTCCAGCAGCGGCCCGCACGGTTTCGAGCGCCCGACCGCACCGATGATTCGCGAAATCGCCATCGGCGAGACGATCACCGTGGCCGACCTGGCGCAGAAGCTCGCGCTGAAGGGCGGTGACGTGGTGAAGTCGCTGTTCAAGATGGGCGTGATGGCCACCATCACCCAGAGCATCGATCACGATACCGCGGTGCTGATCACCGAAGAACTCGGCCACAAGGCGGTTCGCGCCGGCAGTGCCGACTTCGAGGACGCGCTGTTGGCCCACACCGAGGATTCGCAGGCCGAGACCCATTCGCGCCCGCCGGTGGTGACCATCATGGGTCACGTCGATCACGGCAAGACCTCGCTGCTGGACTACATCCGTCGCACCAAGATCGCCTCCGGCGAAGCCGGTGGCATCACCCAGCACATCGGCGCGTACCACGTCGAGACGAGCAAGGGCGTCATCAGCTTCCTGGATACCCCCGGCCATGCCGCCTTCACCTCGATGCGCGCGCGTGGCGCCAAGCTGACCGACATCGTGGTGCTGGTGGTCGCGGCCGACGACGGCGTCATGCCGCAGACCAAGGAAGCGGTGCAGCATGCCAAGGCGGCCGGCGTGCCGCTGATCGTGGCCGTCAACAAGATGGACAAGTCCGACGCCGACCCGTTGCGCGTGAAGAACGAGCTGCTGGCCGAGAACGTGGTCGCCGAAGATTTCGGCGGCGACACCCAGTTTGTCGAGGTGTCCGCCAAGACCGGCCTGGGCGTGGATGCGTTGCTGGACGCGATTTCCGTGCAAGCTGAATTGCTGGAACTGAAGGCCGTGACCGAAGGCCGCGCCAGCGGCACGGTCATCGAGTCTTCGCTGGACAAGGGCCGTGGCCCGGTCGCCACCGTGCTGGTCCAGCAGGGCAAGCTCAAGAAGGGCGACTACCTGGTTTGCGGTATCCAGTACGGCCGCGTGCGTGCCCTGTTCGACGAGACCGGCGCACAGCCGGACTCGGCAGGTCCGTCGATCCCGGTGCAGGTGCTCGGCCTCTCGGGCGTGCCCGATGCCGGCGACGACTTCGTCGTGGTCGAGGACGAGCGCCTGGCCAAGGACGTGGCGCAGCAGCGCGAGACCAAGCGTCGCGAATCGCGCCTGGTCGCCTCGGCAGGCAACCGCATGGAAGACATCCTGGCCCAGATGGGCAAGGGTGAAGGCCAGCAGGTGCTGAACCTGGTGATCAAGGCCGACGTGCAGGGTTCGGTGGAGGCATTGCGGCAGTCGCTGGTGGCGCTGTCCAATGACGACATCCGCATCAACGTGATCCACTCCGGCGTGGGCGGCATCACCGAGTCCGACGCCAACTCGGCCGTGGCCTCGAAAGCCACGATGATCGGCTTCAACGTTCGTGCGGATGCCTCGGCACGGAAGATCGTCGAGTCCAACGGCGTGGACCTGCGCTACTTCTCGATCATCTATGACGTGATCGACCAGGTGAAGCAGGTGGCGTCCGGCCTGCTGGGCGTGGAGATCCGCGAAGAAATCATCGGTATCGCCCAGGTCCGCGACGTGTTCCGCAGTTCCAAGTTCGGCGCCGTCGCCGGCTGCATGGTCATCGAAGGCGTGGTCAAGCGCAGCAAGCCGATCCGAGTGCTGCGCGACAGCGTGGTGGTGTTCGAGGGCGAGCTGGAATCGCTGCGTCGCTTCAAGGAAAACGTCGAGGAAGTCCGCAACGGTACCGAATGCGGTATCGGCGTGAAGGCCTACAACGACGTCAAGCCTGGCGACCAGATCGAGTGCTTCGAGCGTATCGAAGTGCCGCGTACGCTGTAAGCGTGTAGCGGGAGCCGGGCAACCGGCTCCCGACGCGCGTTCGGCAACATTGCAACTACCGGAATACGAATGCCCCAGAAGTCCTTCCACCGTACCGACCGCGTTTCCGCACAGCTCCGTCGCGAGCTGGGCACGCTGGTGCACGTGGCCGTGCGTGAGCATGGCCTGCCGTCGATCAGCGTGTCCGACGTTGAAGTCACCCGTGACCTGGCTCATGCCAAGGTGTTCGTCACCGCGCTGCAGCCGGAACGTGCCGTCGAGGCCATGAAAGGGCTCAAGGAAGTGGCGCATGAGCTGCGCATGCAGCTGGCCCGCGCGATGAGGCTGCGGCATGTGCCGGAGCTGCACTTCCACTACGACGACTCGGTCGATCGCGGCGAACGCATCGACAACCTGCTGCGCGACTTGCCGCCTCCACCGGAAGACGATACGGCCGAGTAATCGGCCGCCAGGTCCCAGGTCACCCGCGTCTGTTGCCGTGGGGACGACATCCCACCTCCCTGGCGGAGCGTCGGAGAGAGCACTCATGTCCCGAATCGTGTTCCGTCGCCTGGACGGCATCCTGCTGCTCGACAAGCCGGCCGGCCTGAGTTCCAACCAGGCCCTGCAGGCTGCCCGTCGTTTGCTGCGTGCTGAAAAAGGCGGCCACACCGGCGCGCTGGATCCCCTGGCCACCGGCTTGTTGCCGCTGTGCCTTGGCGAAGCGACCAAGATCGCCGGCCTGCTGCTGGGCTCTGCCAAATCCTACGACGCCGAGATCGTGCTGGGCCTGACCACCGATACCGATGATGCCGATGGCGTGGTGCTGCGTGAGCGGCCGGTCCCGGAACTGGATGAAACCCTGCTGCAAGCCGCCCTGCGGCCTTTGACGGGTCGCATCCTGCAGCGGGCGCCGATCTATTCGGCGCTGAAGCAAGGCGGTGAGCCGCTCTATGCCAAGGCCCGACGCGGAGAGGCGATCCAGGCCCCCGAGCGCGAAGTCGAGGTCCATGAGATCCAGATTTTGGGGCTGGAGGCGTCGCGCCTGCGGCTGCGCGTGACCTGCGGCTCTGGCACGTATATCCGCAGCCTGGCGCGCGACCTGGGCGAGGCCCTGGGCTGTGGCGCGCATATCGCCGGTCTGCGGCGGCTGTGGGTGGATCCGTTCCGGCAGCCGGTGATGCTGACGCTGGAGGCGCTGGCCTCGCGGCTGGAGGCGGGCGAGCCGGCTGAATCGTTGATGCTGCCCGTGGCGGCCGGCCTGGCGGGATTCCCGCGGGTCGACCTGGCCCAGCCGGAGGCCGTGCGCTTCTGCCAAGGCCAACGGCTGTTCGATCCGCACTTCCCGGTCGGGGATGTGGCAGTGTTCGGTCCTGACGGTCAGGTGTCGGGCCTGGGGCGGGTGGAAACTGGCGGGCGGCTGTCCCCACAGCGGATTTTCAATCCCTGAACACGAGGCGGTCGGACCCGCGGATCGGCTTCACCTTGTCCCCAGCGGCTGTGGCCGGTACAATTTCGCGGCCTTTTCGGCACCCGGCGCCACGGCGCATTCCCATAGCAAACGGCGAGTCCGGCGGTGCGCTTTTGCGCGTTTCTGCCGACCACGCATCCACAGAGAAAACATCATGTCGTTCGACACCCAGAAGGTCATTGAAGAGAACAAGCGCAGCGCAGCCGACACCGGCTCGCCGGAAGTCCAGGTCGCCCTGCTTACCGCGCGCATCGAGCAGCTGACCGGCCACTTCAAGACCCACAAGAAGGACCACCACAGCCGCCGCGGCCTGCTGCAGATGGTCAACCGCCGCCGCAGCCTGCTGGACTATCTCAAGAAGAAGGACGGCGAGCGTTACAAGTCCCTCATCGAGAAACTCGGCCTGCGCCGCTAATCGAACTCCACCGCGGCGCAGCGATGCGCCGCGGTTTCGTTTTGGTCTCCCGTAATTCCTGGCCGATCCTCCTGGCCACCCGCCTCCGGCAAGGGTCGAGGGCGGTCCTTCCGAAGAAAGCTCCCCAAGGAAACCCCCGTGGCAAAAATCACCAAAACCTTCCAGTACGGCAAGCACACCGTCACGCTTGAAACGGGCGAAGTCGCTCGCCAGGCCGGTGGCGCCGTCATCGTCAAGATGGACGACACCGTACTGTTGGTCACTGCCGTCGCGGCCAAGAGCCAGCGCGAAGGCCAGGACTTCTTCCCCCTGACGGTCGACTACCAGGAAAAGTTCTACGCCGGCGGCCGTATCCCGGGTGGCTTCTTCAAGCGCGAAGGCCGCGCGACCGAGAAAGAGACGCTGATCTCGCGCCTGATCGATCGCCCGATCCGTCCGCTGTTCCCGGAGGACTACAAGAACGAAGTCCAGATCATCGCCACGGTGATGTCGATGAACCCGGAAGTGGACGGTGACATCCCGGCCCTGATCGGCGCCTCGGCCGCGCTGTCGCTGGCCGGCACCCCGTTCAACGGTCCGATCGGTGCCGCCAAGGTCGGTTACAAGAACGGCGAGTACATCCTCAACCCGACCGCCACCGAGCTGAAGGATTCGCAGCTGGAGCTGGTCGTGGCCGGTACCTCCAACGCGGTGCTGATGGTCGAGTCGGAAGCCGAGCTGCTGTCGGAAGAAGTGATGCTGGGCGCCGTGACCTTCGGTCACCGCGAACTGCAGAAGGTCATCAACGCCATCAACGAGCTGACCGTGGAAGCTGGCACCAAGCCGTCGACCTGGGTGGCCCCGGCCAAGAACGACGCCCTGATCTCGGCACTGCAGGAGGCCCTGGGCGGCCGCCTGTCCGAAGCCTTCCAGGTGCGCGACAAGCTGCAGCGTCGCGACGCGATCTCGGCGATCAAGAAGGACGTAGTCGAGTCGCTGGCCGGCCGCGTGGCTGCCGAAGGCTGGAACTCGGCCGAGCTGTCGAAGGAATTCGGTGAGCTCGAATACCGCACCATGCGCGACTCGGTGCTCGACACCAAGGTCCGCATCGACGGTCGCGCACTGGACACCGTCCGCCCGATCACGGTCAGGGCCGGCGTGCTGCCGCGTACCCACGGCTCGGCGCTGTTCACCCGCGGCGAGACGCAGGCGATCGTGGTCACCACCCTGGGCACCGCCCGCGATGGCCAGGTGATCGATGCGGTTTCCGGCGAGTACAAGGAAAACTTCCTGTTCCATTACAACTTCCCTCCCTATTCGGTGGGCGAGTGCGGTCGTTTCGGCGCGCCGAAGCGTCGTGAGATCGGTCACGGTCGCCTGGCCAAGCGCGGCGTGCTCGCCGTGATGCCGACGATGGAAGAGTTCCCGTACACCATTCGCGTGGTGTCGGAAATCACCGAGTCGAACGGTTCTTCGTCGATGGCGTCGGTGTGCGGCTCCTCGCTGGCACTGATGGACGCAGGCGTGCCGGTGAAGGCGCCGGTGGCCGGTATCGCGATGGGCCTGGTGAAGGAAGGCGAGCGCTTCGTCGTGCTGTCGGACATCCTGGGTGACGAAGATCACCTGGGCGACATGGACTTCAAGGTGGCCGGCACTGCCGACGGCGTGTCCGCGCTGCAGATGGACATCAAGATCGAAGGCATCACCGAAGAAATCATGAAGCAGGCATTGCAGCAGGCCAAGGCCGGCCGTCTGTACATCCTGGGCGAAATGGCCAGCGCGCTGACCAGCCCGCGCCAGGAGCTGTCGGACTACGCGCCGCGCCTGTTGACGATCAAGATCCACCCGGACAAGATCCGCGAAGTGATCGGCAAGGGTGGCTCGACCATCCAGGCCATCACCAAGGAAACCGGCACCCAGATCGACATCCAGGATGACGGCACCATCGTCATCGCCTCGGTGAACGCGATCGCTGCGCAGGCGGCCAAGGCGCGCATCGAGCAGATCACGTCGGACGTCGAGCCGGGCCGCATCTACGAAGGCAAGGTCGCCAAGATCATGGACTTCGGTGCGTTCGTGACCATCCTGCCGGGCAAGGATGGCCTGGTGCACGTGTCGCAGATCTCCAGCGAGCGCGTGGAAAAGGTCGGCGACAAGTTGAAGGAAGGCGATCTGGTCAAGGTCAAGGTGCTGGAAGTCGACAAGCAGGGCCGTATCCGCCTGTCGATCAAGGCGGTTGAGGAAGATGCGGCGGCGGCTGCCGCCAGCGAGTAATCGCTTCGCGTCATCGCTTCACGGAAAAGCGGGCCTTGTGCCCGCTTTTTCTTTGGGTCTTCTCCCTTGCCGGGGCGGCAGTGATCGCGGCTTGCGAGTTGGGTTTTTTGTTGGGGCGCGGGTGGTTTGGGCGGTTGGTTTTAAGTACTTACGGTGCGGGCCCCGACCTGCCGGGATGGTGGGTGGCGGTTCGAGCGGCCATCCATGGCCGCACTCACCGCACGTGGGCCATCCATGGCCCACTGACTCACCACCCCGCCAGCTCGGCGCATGGCGCTTTGAGTTTCCCACTTCGATATAGACGCGCCGGGGAGGGGGGGAGGGAAGAGCAGAGCGGGCTCACGATTGCCATCGCGATCTGGCGCCTCGCGGCTTCGATGACTTGATCGAAGCGCGTCCCTCACACATCGCCTCAACGGTCGACGCCGCGCTTCCTGGCGCCCACGGCTTCGATGGCTTGATCGGGGCTTGGTTCTCGCAGATCGCCTCAACGGTAGGGATTTCGGGCTTGTCTTCGCCCTTCTGGCGTGTCCTTGGGGCGCAGTGTTGGCGCGTTGCCCAGTCGTCCGCTGCGGCTACGCCGCGCACTGTTTCGCTTTTTCATTTTTCCCAGCCGTCGGCGGTCCGCAGGCGGACCGCGTTGCCGTGTCCGGTCACGGTCGGTCGGTGGGCCTGGCGGGATCCTGTTGCGGCTGGGGCTGCGGTTGCGGCCGCGGGGGCACGACCCGCGGGAAGCCGGCTGGCATCGGTGTGGCGGATGTCGCCGGCGTGACCGACGGCAGCGATTGTGGCGGCGGGGCAACGCGCAGCGCGGTCGGGCGGAGCTTGAGCAGCGCGGCCCAGTCGCGGCGGTTGTAGTCGCATTCTTTTTCGCGCGAGGGCGAGCAGCCCAGGGCGATGCCAATGCCGTCTTCGCCGTCGCTGGCTTGCGCCGAAGGGGGCGCCATGACGATGCGCCCGCCGCGGTCCAGCGGCAGCTTGCGCATCATCACGGTGTTGAAGACGTTCCCGCCGATCAAGTAGAGCGTGCGGTCGCCACCCACATTGGCGGCGATCACGACATCGCAATGCGATGGCCAGCCGACCGCACCACCATTGGCAAACGCGGCGCTCAGGCCGGCGTTGCCCAGCACGCGGTCGCGGCCGCGCAGCAGGCAGAGCAGGTCGCCGGGTGCAGGCTTCTCGATGGCGGGGTCGGCGTATTGGTAAGGATCGCCATCTTCGTTGCGGTAGGCCGCGCGAATGTAGTCGATGTGCCGAGCCGAGGCGTGGAAACCGGCCAGCCCCGCACGATGCATTACCCAGGACACGAACGCCGCCGACCAAGGGGTATCGATCAGGAACGCCCGGCAATCGACCTCGCTCCAGCGTGATCCATCCGGGGCCATGCAACTGCGTGCGCCGGGCTGATCGCCCACCGATGACAGCAGGCCGCTCTCGCGCCAATACGCGGCCACGCGTTGCCAGGCTTCGCCACGGTCGTAGTCCAGTTCGCCGCGTTCGGCTTCGGTGAGGCTCAGGCTGGCGACCCGGCCTTCGGTATCGATGAAGGGTTGGTACCAGGCACGGTGTTCGCTGCAGGCGGCCTGGACGATCGCGGTGGCGGCGGGCGTGAGCCCATAGCGAGGCGGGAGATCGCAGACTTCCGATGCAGCGGCGTGACCGCCGATGGCCAGCAGCAGGAGGCCAAGAGGGACGTAGGGGAGGCGTTTCATGCAGCGGCGGCGCGATCGGGGGATGACGGCACACTGCCAGAGGGTCGTTCACTGGGCGTGAACCCAGGGGCGGCTCAGCCTGCCTGCGGAGGCGGTCCCAACTTGAGCGACAGGTCGATGGCGTGCACGTGCTTGGTGAGGGCGCCGATGGAAATGAAGTCCACCCCGTCCTGCGCGATTGCACGCAGGCCTGCCAGGTCGACGCTGCCCGAGACCTCCAACGGAATCCTGGGCGCCGGCGCGGCAGCCGCGATCCGTACCGCGTCACGGCGCATGGGCGCGTCGAAGTCGTCGATCAGGATGCGCTCGCAGCCGGCCTGTAACGCTGCTTCAAGTTGCTGCAGGTCTTCGACTTCGACGATCAGCGGCAGCGCGGGATGTTGCTGGCGCGCCGCCCGCACCGCGGAGGCGATGCCACCGGCGGCGCGGATGTGGTTTTCCTTGAGCATCACCGCGTCGTACAGCCCGGCGCGATGGTTCTCGCCGCCGCCGCAGCGCACCGCGTACTTCTGCGCCAGGCGTAGCCCAGGCAGCGTCTTGCGGGTATCCAGGATACGGGCGGCGGTACCGGCGACGGCCGCCACATAGCCGGCGGTCGTCGTGGCGGTGCCCGACAGGGTCTGCAGGAAATTGAGCGAACAGCGCTCGGCACTGACCAGGCTGCGGCTGCGCCCGCGGAGCGTTGCCAGCACGGTACCGGAGGCGACGCGATCACCTTCGGCCACGCGCCAGTCGATGTATACGTCCGGGTCGAGTGCGCGATGGCAGGCATCGAACCAGGGGCGTCCGGCGATGACCGCGTCCTGCTTGCACAGCAGATAGGCGACATCCGCGGTGTCGGGCAACAGTGAGGCGGTGACATCGCCGCTGCCGATGTCTTCGGCAAGTGCGCGTGCGACGTCGGCCTGGACCTGCGCGGCGGGCGGAGCGGTGACGAGGGACATGCCGGGCTGCGTGCCGTGTTACTTGCCGGGGAAGTCGGCGACCTGCGCGCTCTCGATGGCCTCTTCGGCCAGCAGGACCGGAATGCCGTCGTCCACGCGGAAGATCTGCTTGCGGTCCCGCGTGACCAGCGCTTCACGCAGTGGTTGCGTCTGGCCCGCGCCGTCGGCCTTGACCACGCTGCCGGCCGCGATGGCGCGGTTCAACGCTTCCAGCCCGGCGCTGTCCAGCAGCGAGAGCGATTGGCGGGAGTCCGGCGAGACGAGCAGGTCGAGCAGTTTGCGGTCCATGGGGCGTCGGGTCGTGGTCTTGCGTGGAAGGCGGCTAGAATACGTCTTTAAGGCAGGGTAGGGCCATGAGTTCCAATCAAACCGCGCCATTGGTCGGCATCGTGATGGGCTCCCGTTCGGACTGGGAAACCATGCAGCACGCGGCCCAGAAGCTCGACGCGCTCGGCGTCACCTACGAGGTGAAGGTCGTGTCGGCCCACCGCACCCCAGACGTACTCTTCGCCTATGCCGAGCAAGCGGCCAGCCGTGGCCTGCGCGCGATTGTCGCCGGTGCCGGTGGCGCGGCGCACTTGCCCGGCATGTTGGCTTCCAAGACGGCGGTGCCCGTGCTGGGCGTGCCGGTGCAATCCAAGGCCCTCAACGGCATGGACTCGCTGCTGTCGATCGTGCAGATGCCGGCCGGCATTCCGGTGGCCACCTTCGCCATCGGCAATGCGGGGGCCTCCAACGCCGCGTTGTTTGCCGCCGCGATGCTCGCTCCGGAACATCCGGCGATCGGTGAAGCCCTGGCCGGTTTCCGGCAGCGCCAGACCGACGATGTGATCGCCAGCGACGATCCGCGCCAATGACCACGGTGGGCATCCTGGGCGGCGGTCAGCTCGCCCGCATGATGGTGCTGGCCGGTGCGCCGCTGGGCCTTCGCTTCCGGGTGCTGGATCCCTCGGCCGATGCCTGCGCGGGCCAACTGGCGCCCTTGCAGGTCGGGGCATTCGATGATGTGCGCGCACTGTCGCGCTTCGTCGAAGGCGTGGACGTGGTGACCTTCGACTTCGAGAATGTGCCGGCCGACAGCACGCAGTGGTTGATCGAACATGTGCCGGTGTTTCCCGGTCCCGGCGCACTCGCCGTGGCACAGGACCGCATGAGCGAGAAGACCTTGTTCCGTGAATTGGGCATCCCGGTGCCGGATTTTGCCGCGGTGTCGGATCGGGCGGGGCTCGATGCCGCCCTGGCGCGGATCGGCACGCCTTGCATTCTCAAGACGCGTCGGTTGGGCTACGACGGCAAGGGCCAGTTCCGCATCCGCTCGTTGGGCGATGCCGATGCCGCGTGGGCGGCGCTCGGGGCGCAGGCGGCCACCGTTGGCTTGATCGTCGAAGCCTTCGTGTCGTTCGATCGCGAGGTCAGCGTGCTCGCCGTGCGCGGCCGCGACGGCGAGTTCCTCACGTGGCCGTTGACCGAGAACTGGCACGTGGACGGCGTGTTGTCCGCCAGCCTGGCACCGGCGCGCGCCGATGCGGCTTTGCAGGAAACCGCTGCCGCCTATGCGCGTCGATTGGCCGACAGGCTGGATTACGTGGGCGTCTTTGCGCTGGAGCTGTTCTGCCGCGGCGAAGAATTGCTGGCCAATGAAATGGCCCCGCGCGTGCACAACTCCGGTCATTGGACGATCGAAGGCGCAGAGACCTCGCAGTTCGAGAATCACCTGCGTGCCGTGCTGGGCCTGCCGTTGGGCGATACCTCGGCGCGCGGCGGATCCTGCATGCTCAACTGGCTGGGCAACATGCCCAATGCCGATGCGTTCCTCAAGGTGCCCGGTGGCCATTGGCACGACTACGGCAAGCGGGCACGCGATGGTCGCAAGGTGGGCCACGCGACCCTGCGCGCAGACACGCCCGTTGCCTTGTCACAGGCTCTGTGCCGTGTTGGCCAGGCTTTGGGGCGGCAGGAGCAGGTTGCCGCCGCCGTCGCGCGATTGGAAGAAACCTGAGCGACGGGGGCAGGGGCCAGCTTGGGCCAGGCTTCCAGTAAACCCGGTGGATGCAGTCAGCGCAGCTGGCTGGCGACGAAGTCCCAGTTGACCAGGTTCCAGAAGGCGTCCAGGTATTGCGCCCGGGCGTCGCGATAGTCGATGTAGTACGCGTGCTCCCAGACATCGCAGGCCAGCAGTGGGACGTCCTGGCCGGTGAGTGGGGTGGATGCGTTGCTGGTCACCAACACGGCCAGGGTGCCATCGCTGCGTTGCACCAGCCAGGTCCAGCCCGAGCCGAACGTCGCCATCGCGACGCGATTGAACTCGGCGCGCAAACGCGTGGCATCGCCGAAGGCCAGGGCGATCTTCTCGGACAATGGGCCGACAGGCTCGCCGCCACCGCGCGGGCGCAGGCAACGCCAATAGAAGTCGTGGTTCCACACTTGCGCGGCCTGGTTGAACACAGTGCCCTGGGCACGCCGCACTACTTCCTCTAGCGGCAGTTCGTCCAGTTCGGTGCCGGCGATCAACTCGTTGAGTCGATCCACATAGCCACGATGGTGCTTGCCATGATGGTAGTCGAGCGTTTCGGCCGACAAGTAGGGCAGCAAGGCGCTACGGTCGTAGGGCAGGGGAAGCAGTTCGATCGGCATGGGTAGGCGGTTGAGTGGTCGGCACGGGGCGCGCGGCATCGGCTTACAATGTCGCATCAAGCGGCAGTCTAGCCGACCGGGCGGTCGGTGCTGCCGCCACACAGGAGAATCGCCATGCCGGTGATGGAGCGGATCCAGGCCGAGGTCGAACGTCATCCCATCGTGTTGTTCATGAAGGGCACCCCGCAGTTCCCCATGTGTGGATTCTCCAGCCGCGCCGTACAGGCGCTGCAGGCGGCCGGCGCGGACCGGTTGCAAACGATCAACGTGCTGGAAGAGCCCGAAATCCGCGCCAACCTGCCGCGTTATTCGAACTGGCCGACCTTCCCGCAATTGTTCATCCATGGCGAGCTGATCGGCGGCTGCGATATCACCCTGGAACTGTTCGAGTCCGGCGAGCTCAAGCGCATCGTGGCCGAGGCTTACCCGGCGTGAGCGCGGTGGCCGCACGTCCCGAATCGGTGGATCTGCGCGAGCGTGTCGTCCTGATCACTGGCGCGGCAGGCGGCCTGGGCGCAGTGGCTGCCCGCGCGGCGGCCATGGCCGGCGCGACGGTGATCCTGCTCGGCCGCAAGCGCAACAAGCTTGAGCGCGTGTACGACACGCTGGCGACGCTGGGTCCCGAGCCGCTGTTGTATCCGCTCGATATGGCGGGTGCGAGCCCGGATGACTATGCCGAGATGGCCTCGCGGATCGGTTCGGAGCTGGGTCGACTGGATGGCGTGCTGCACTGCGCGGCCGATTTTCCCGGATTGACGCCGCTGGAACAGGGTGACCCGGCGGCGCTCGCACGCAGCGTGCACGTCAACCTGACCGCGCGCGCCTGGCTCTCGCAGGCGTGCCTGCCGCTGCTGCGCCAACAGCAGGATGCTGCATTGGTGTTCGTGCTCGACGACGTTGCGCGGGTGGGGCAGGCATACTGGGGCGGTTACGGCGTTGCGCAACATGCCCAGCACGGCCTGGTCACCAGCTTGCATCGGGAGACGGCTTCCGGCGGAGTGCGCGTGGTGGGATTGCAACCGGGACCCATGCGCACCGCGTTGCGGGCCCGGGCTTATACCCACGAAGAAGACCTCGAGGCCGTCGAGCCGCAGCGCTATGCACAGGCGTGCGTGTCGTTGCTGTCGGCGCAAGGCATCGCGCATCGCGGCACGATCTGGCGGCCATGACGGTGTCACGGCCGGCCGCGTAGGTTTGCTTCAGGCCTCCGGGGGCCAGGTCGGCGGCGCCGTCTGCTGCCTGAGTCGGCGGTACCCACATTTCTGGCGGCGCGCAGGTCGCGCCTCTTCCGCTTTACCGGATCTCCATGACCATCCTGTCTGCCGCGTTGCTGCTGTTCCTGATCCTCGACCCGCTGGGCAATATCCCGGTCTTCCTCAGCGTGCTCAAACCGCTGCCGGCGCGCCGCCAGCGCGTGGTGCTGGCGCGCGAGCTGCTGATCGCGCTGTTCGTGCTGATGGCCTTCCTGTGGGGCGGGAAATACGCCCTGGAGCTGATGCATCTGCGCCAGGAATCGGTCTCCATCGCCGGCGGCATCGTGTTGTTCCTGATTGGCATCCGGATGATCTTCCCGCGGCCCGAAGGGCTGATGGGGGAGATCCCGGATGGCGAGCCCTTCATCGTGCCGCTGGCGATCCCCCTGGTGGCCGGCCCATCGGGCATGGCCTCGGTGATGCTGATGGGTAGCGGGGAACCCCATCGGCTATGGGATTTCAGCTTGGCCCTGATGCTGGCCTGGAGCGCAGCGGCGGCGATCCTGTTCTCGGCGCCCCTGTTGTTCCGGTTATTGGGCCATCGCGCCCTGTCCGCGATGGAGCGCCTGATGGGCATGCTGTTGGTCGCGATCTCGGTGCAGATGTTCCTGGATGGCATCGGGACCTATCTGAAGCTGCCGACCTCGATCTGATTCCCAGCCCGTGTTCATACCGGGCTGGTCAGAGCGTGAGGATGCGTTGACACGCGATTTGCAGAAACGGGTTTCACGAACCGCGGCAAGTGTCTGATTCTTCGTAACCCCTTGGCGCGCAACGCGATTATCGACGCCGCAACCATCTTCCCGAATTCACAAAGCGGTCACAATTGGCAGCTAACGTGTTAACCTGTTGTTAACCGTTGCGGCCGAAACGAAAAGCCCGACGGTCAGGGACCCCCAGATCAACGTCGCCCCATGGCCGCCAAGCCATGTTGAGCCGATTTCGTTTCCGCCACCGCATCGAGGCTACCTTCCAGATGAGTCACTCCCGTCACTTCCGCATGTCCAAGCTGACGCTTGGCCTCGTCGCCGCCCTTGCCGCGGCGCCGGTCTTCGCACAGAGCGTTTCCGCCGGCGTTGGCGGCGTGGTCACCACCACGAGCGGCACGCCGGTTTCCGGCGCAGAAGTCACTATTACCCACGTCGAGTCGGGCACGGTCAGCCGCGCCACGACCGACGCTGCGGGTCGCTACAACGCGCGCGGTCTGCGCGTCGGCGGTCCGTACAGCATCACGATCACCAAGTCGGGCGAAGGCACCCGCACCGAGGATGGCATCTATCTCGGTGTCAACCAGACCGCCAGCGTCAATGCCGCCCTTACCGGCGACCTGACCACCCTGGAAACCGTCAACGCGGTAGCGACGGCCAGTGGCTCGGAAGTGTTCAGCGCCACCAAGACCGGCGCGGGCACGCAGATCAGCCAGGAGAAGATCTCGGCTCTGCCGTCCATCAACGGCAACATCCAGGACTACATGCGCCTGGATCCGCGCGTGGCCTTTGTTGACCGTGCGTCGGGCATGATCTCGGCCGGCGGCCTGAACCCACGTTACAACTCGGTCAACATCGATGGCGTCGCCGCCAGCGATACGTTCGGCCTGGAAGGCAACAACATGGCGACCCGTCGCCAACCGGTGTCGATGGAGGCCATCGAGGCCATCGACGTCAACCTGTCCAACTACGACGTCAGCATCGCCAGTGCGGCGGGTGCGACGGTCAACGCGGTGACCAAGTCCGGCACCAATGAGTTCCACGGTTCGGTCTACGGCAACTATCGCGATGGCGACTGGTTCGGCGACAACCCGGACGGCACGCCGTTCAACGGCTTCACCGAAGAAAAGACCTATGGCATGACCCTGGGTGGTCCGGTCGTCAAGGACAAGCTGTTCTTCTTCGCCAACTACGAGAAGTTCGAACAGGCAGCACCTGGTGCCGACCTGGCCAGCACCGCTTATGGCAAGCCCAATGCGGTGATCAACGATGCTTACATCCAGCGCGCCCAGGACATCGCACAAAACACCTGGGGCATCGATCCGGGCACCCTTTCCAGCAACGGCAACACCGATCTGGAAGAGTACGCACTGAAGCTGGACTGGAACATCAGCGACAACCACCGCGCCAGCCTCCGGTACAGCAAGCTCGACCAGAGCAAGCTGCGCATCAACGGCATGACCAGCAGTGGGGTGTCGCTGAGCTCGTACTGGTACCAGCACGAGAAGTCGATCGAAAGCTATGTCGGCCAGTTGTTCAGTGACTGGAGCGACACGTTCTCGACCGAGTTCAAGGTGTCCTACCGCGATTACTCGGCCGTCCGCGTTACCCCGACCACTGCCCCGAGCATCCAGATCCAACAGGGCGGCGACTCGCTGTGGCTTGGTACGGAATTGAGCTCGCAGAACAATATCCTGACCACCAAGACCTGGAACTATTACGGTGCCGGTACCTGGACGCTGGGTGATCATGACCTGAAGTTCGGCGTGGACTACAGTACCAACGAGATCTACAACTACTTCGCCCAGAACGGGTGGGGCGCGTACATCTTCCAGGGCCTGGACAACTTCCAGAACGGCATCTGGTCGAGCTATCGCCTCGCGGCAGAGACCTCGCCTGGTTCGATCCCGGCGGACTACAAATACAACAGCCTCGGCCTGTTCGTGCAGGACACGTGGTATGTCAACAGCAACCTGACCCTGACCCTGGGTCTGCGCGGCGATCGTCCTGACACCACCCCGGCTCCGCAGTACAACGCCACCGCGTCGAATTATTTCGGCTACAACAACAGCAAGGTCTTCAACGGCGATTTCCTGCTGCAGCCGCGCGTCGGTTTCAACTACACCTTCGACAGCGAACGTCCGATGCAGTTGCGCGGCGGCGTGGGTCTGTTCATGGGTGACGCCCCGCAGGTGTGGATTGGAAACAGCTACTCCAACACCGGCTTGAATTTCACCTCTTTCAACCAGACCAGTTACAACGCGGCCGTGCCGTTCTCGCCGGATGGCTTGAACCAGCCGACGCCGACGGCCGCCGGTTCGGCGTTGCAGAGCGTGAACTTCATCGGCAACGACTTTGACCTGCCGTCGGTGTGGAAGGCCAACCTCGCCCTGGACCACGAACTGCCGTGGTACGGCATCGTCGGTTCTGCCGAGCTGCTGATGACCCGCGTCAAGAGCGGCCTGTACTACCAGTCGCTGAACCTGGGCCCGGGCTACACCGGTCCGGACGGCCGCACCCTGTACTGGAACCCGACCAAGACCGGATGGACCTCGGCGGATACCGGCAGCAATTCGGCGGCCAGCCGCTATGGTCGTGCGGCCCCGTACGATGCGGTCTACCTGGTCGATAACACCGACAAGGGCAAGACCTCGCAGTTCACCCTGTCGTTGACCAAGCCTTTCAGCGAAGAAAGTGACTGGTCCTGGACCTTGGGTTACACCTATACCGATGCGACCGAAGTCGGACCTCTGACCAGCTCCACCGCAAGCTCGGGTTGGGCTTACCAGTACGCGTTCAACGTCAACGCCAACGAAGAGACCACCTCGCGCTACGAGATCAAGGACCGCATCAGCGGCTCATTGGACTGGAAGCACAAGTTCTTTGGCGACTACGAGACCCGCGTGGGCTTGGTGTACGAAGGTCGCAGCGGTCGTCCGTTCAGCTATGTTTACGTCAACGATTTCAACGGCGACGGGCGTACCTACAACGACCTGTTCTACGTGCCGAACGGCGACGTGCTGTTTGGCAGCGTGACCGCGACTGGCCAGTTCGTCCGCGATGCGGCGATGGAAGCCAACTTCAACTCGTGGCTTGCCGCTCACCCGGAAGTGGCCAAGTACGCCGGCTCCTACGCCCCGGCCAACGGCTTCCGCTCCAGCTGGGTGAACACGTTCGACGTGCGCATCAGTCAGGAACTGCCGGGCTTCTTCAAGGGCCACAAGTCGCAGATCTGGCTGGACATCCAGAACGTCGGCAACCTGCTCAACAAGGACTGGGGCCACATCATCGACTACGGCTTCTACGCCGATGCGTCGGTGGCACGCCTGGCCGGCATCTACAACGGCCAGTACGTGTACAACTACACCGGCACCCAGCAGCCTACCGCGGCCAACGCCGATGCCGACGGCTTCAACGTCGGCGTCTCGCAGTGGTCCATGCAGTTGGGCTTCCGCTACGAGTTCTGATTCGCCGGAACGCGTGACGTGGATCGAAAACGGCCGGGGCAACCCGGCCGTTTTCTTTTGGAGCAGGGACTGCGTTACAGTCCCGCGGCTGGTTAGAAGGAGCAAGTCATGGAACATGGCAATGCGGTGGCGCGTACGCTGCCGGTGGTGGATGCGCGGATCTATCCGCGGGGTGGGCTGGACGTGCTTTCGCGGGCCGAGGTGGCGCGCCTGCGCGACGCTTCTGGCGGCGGCATGCATGAACTGCTGCGGCGCTGTGCGCTGGCGGTGCTCACCAGCGGCAGCGCGTCGGACGACCCGCGGGCGGCCCGCGACCTGTACCCGGATTTCGACATCCAGGTGGCCCAGATGGACCGGGGCGTGCGCCTGGACCTGAAGGCGGCACCGGCGATGGCGTTCGTGGATGGCGAGATCATCCGTGGCGTGGCCGAGCTGCTGTTCGCAGTGGTACGCGACCTGGCCTACATGGCCATCGAGCTGGGCCCCGAATACGCCGACGATCTGGCGTCGAGCGATGGCATCACCAACGCGGTGTTCGGCTTGCTGCGCAATGCGCGCATCCTGCACCCCACCGACCCCAATCTGGTCGTGTGTTGGGGCGGCCACTCGATCTCCCGCGACGAATATCTTTACACCAAGCAGGTCGGCTACGAGTTGGGCCTGCGTGGGCTGGACATCTGCACGGGGTGCGGCCCGGGCGCCATGAAGGGGCCGATGAAGGGCGCGACGATCGCCCATGCCAAGCAGCGGCGGCACAACACACGCTACATCGGCGTGACCGAGCCGGGCATCATTGCGGCCGAATCGCCGAACCCGATCGTCAACCACCTGGTGATCATGCCGGACATCGAGAAGCGCCTGGAGGCCTTCATCCGGATCGGCCACGGCATCATCGTGTTTCCGGGCGGCGTAGGCACGGCCGAAGAAATCCTGTATCTGCTCGGCCTGCTGCTGCAGGACAAGAACCGCGAACTGCCGTTGCCGCTGATCCTGACCGGCCCGACGATCGCTGCCCCGTACTTCGAGCAGATCGATCGCTTCATTCGCCTGACCCTGGGCGAGGAGGCGGCGTCGCGCTACGAGATCGTGATCGGCGATCCGGTCGAGGTGGCACGGCGCATGGTCAAGGGCATCAAGCAGGTGCGCGAGTACCGCATCGCCCAGCGCGACTCGTTCTACTTCAACTGGTCGGTGGAGATCCCGCTGGATTACCAGCAGCCATTCGTCCCCACCCACGAGGCGATGGCCGCGCTCGACCTGCACCACGGCCGGCCGGCCTCGGCGTTGGCGGCGGACCTGCGGCGGGCGTTCTCGGGCATCGTGGCCGGCAACGTCAAGGAAGACAGCATGCAGCGGATCGAGCAGCATGGGCCGTTCGAGATCCACGGCGACCCGGCCATGATGCAGGCCCTGGATTCGCTGTTGCGTGCCTTCGTGGAGCAGCGTCGGATGAAGATTTCTGGTGAATACCGGCCGTGCTATCGGGTGGTGACCTGAGTCGATGCAGGGTAGGGGCCGGCGCCGGGGAGGGCGCCGGGCCGGGGTGGCGTCAAAGCGTTGACGCCCGTCTGTTTTAACCGACCGTTCGTCCTGTCAGGGCTTGCCGCCAGGGGTCTGCTGGCCGCAGGCTGGACACTTACACGCTGGGGAGCGTTTGTATGTCGTGCCGTAGAGAAACGGGCTTCACGCTGGTTGAGTTGATGATCGCGATTGCCGTGCTGGCGATCCTGCTGGCCATTGGCCTTCCAGGCTTTCAAGGCGTTCTCCGATCGAACCGCGTAGCCACAGCTACCAACTCGATGTTGGGCTCCCTGTCGTTGGCGCGCAGCGAAGCGATCAAGAACGCGCACGGTGCCGCCGTATGCGCCAGCAACGCGGGTTCGGCCTGCGATGGCGCCACTTGGGGTGCGGGCTGGCTGGTGTGGAACGACGTCAACGGCGACCAGTTGCTGGATGCCAATGAGACGGTGATCCAGTACACCGAAGGCAAACCGAAGTTGCGCGGCGACGCGGCCGCGTTGACCGTGGCTTTCGATCCGCGTGGCAGGCGTCGCGCGACGGTCGACCAGAGCATTGTCTTGCGCCCGGACGAGTGTGGATCGGATCCGCTGCAGCGAACGCTGCGCGTGATGCCGACCGGTCAGGTCAAAATCACCAAGGACGTATGCCTATGAACCCGATCAAGCGATTCAGGGCCCCCGTGCCGCGGGGGCAGGGAGGCTTCACGCTGATCGAAGTGATGATCGCTGTCCTGGTACTCGGGATCGGGCTCCTTGGGTTCGCCCTGCTGCAAACCATGAGTGTGCGTTTCGCGCAGAGCGCCAACTATCGAACCCAGGCGACCAATCTCAGCTACGAACTGCTGGACCGGGTTCGTATCAACCGTGTCTATTCCCAGGCCTATGTTGGCAACTACACGGCTGCCACGAACATGTCCGACTGCGATTCTCCCACGGGTGGCAGCCTGACCGCCGCGAAATACATGACCGACTGGAGTTGCAGGATGGGTAAGGCCCTGGGGGAAAACGCTACCGCCAATGTCGCACGCAACGGTGATGTGATTACCGTGCAGATCAGTTGGAACGACGATCGTTGGGTGGATGGGGCTGCAGATACTCAATTCTCCGCGAGTACCCGGCTATGAGGAAGACTATAAGTAGTACGCACTTGCCGCCTTCGAGGATGCGGGGCATGACGTTGGTCGAGCTGATGGTGGCCATGACGATCGGCTTGCTGTTGATCCTGGGTGTCATGCAGATCTTCAGCGCCTCCCGATCCGCCTACCAGCTCTCCGCTGGACTTGCGCGCGTACAGGAGAACGGCCGGTTTGCGCTCGACTTCCTGCAGCGCGACCTGCGGATGGTGGGACATTTCGGCTGCGTCAATGACCAGGCGCATACGCGGCTGACGCCATCGACCCTAACGACCACGTTTGCCGCCGTGCCGCATCCCGCGTTGCTGTTCAGCGAATCGATCCAAGGCTTCGAGGCCGACGACACCGGTCCCGGCGGAGAACTGACCCTGTCCGCGACTCCAGCTACCGGGGGCACGGACTACACTCCGGCCTTGCCTGCGGAATTTGCGGCGGATCTGGACAACCGCATCGACGGCAGCGACATTGTCGTGTTGCGCTACCTCGCACCTGAAGGGGTGCCGGTGACTAACATTGCTGGCACGCTCGACGCACCGCAGTTCCTGTTCGACGCGACCCGATTGGCGGTACTGCAGAGTGGCGTGACCGATCCCGGTTTGTTCGGCGTTGCTGACTGCAAGGCCGCGACGGTGTTCCAGGCCGGCGCCGTGAGCGCCGGTGCGGTCAATGCCGACGCATCGGCGCCCAACAACGCGGCCACCTTCAGTAGTGTTTTCACCGCCGGTCAGACAATGATCTACCGAGCCGAAACGATCATCTACTACGTTGGCCTCAACGGCAACGGCAACGGGATGGGGCAGGGTTCGCTTTACCGCCTACGCTACCAGGCCACGCCCAGCGGGGCACTTGTCCCCCAGAAAGAAGAGCTGGTCGAAGGGGTAGAGAACATGCAGATTCTGTACGGGCAGGATCGCGTGATCGATCCTGCTCTTCCGCCGACCGGTTACATCGACAAGCAGGAAGTGGCCGGCGACATCGAAGCCTCCGCCACGCTGCCGGCGGATGGCTGGCGCCGCGTCGGGTCGGTGCAATTGGGCCTGGTGCTGGCCAGTCCGGAAGTCGCTGCGGCATCCCAGGCAGATGCCGACGGTGACAGTGCCCTCAACGCGCTTGGTGTGACGTTCACTCTTCCTTCCGACGGTCATTACCGCTCGGTCTACCAGACCACCATCGCCCTGCGGAACCGCCTGTATGGCAACTGAGGTCACCATGCGCAGAAAGATTCCCAAGCTCGCGCAGGCCAGCGCCCAACGCGGCGCGGTGCTGTATGTCGCCCTGATCATGCTGATTTTGCTTGCGCTTATTGGCTTGGTCGGCATGCAGGTCACCGGCATGCAGGAGCGGATGGCAGCCAATTATCTTCGCGGCAACCTCGCGTTCCAGAATTCCGAATCCAGTGCGCGCACGATTGAGGCGAACATCGACACGGCATTGAGTAGCGGCGGCGTGTACGCAGCGGATCAGGAAGTGTGTGATCCGATCTTCGATCCGCTTACCTGGGCCAATGGCGTGACCGCTTCGTCCACGACTTACACCCGTCGCATCGACAAGTGCTTCCCGTCCTCCAGCTTGATCGAGGGAACGAAGCAGAACGAAGAAACAGGCAACATCTACGAGGACACGGCCCTGGCCAGTGACGACAACGCAAACGCCGCGGCCAGCGCGGTGATCAACACGGTCTTCATTCCATGAGCCGCGCCTACGCCCAGTCCTTGTCCGGCCTTTCCAACTGGTGGAAATTGTTCGCCGTGGTGGCTTTCGTCGCCCTGCTAGTCAGCCGGGCGATGCCCCTGAAAGCGCAGTTGGGCGATTACCCCTTGTCGCAGACGCCGCTTTATGCCGCACAAAGTCAGCCTCCGCTGATGATGATGGTGATGTCGCGCGACGAGCAGCTGTTCAACAAAGCGTACAGCGACTACACGAATCTCGACGAGAGCGCCGACAATAGTCTTGAGACGACGTATCAGGACACTTTCAAGTACGAAGGTTATTTTGACCCGGCGCTTTGCTATTCCGACCGTAGCGGCAGGACTTATTTCAAGGCGACGCGCGCGTCCGTTGGTACCAATGGACATAGCTGCAGCGGCGAATGGTCAGGAAATTTTCTCAACTGGGTGACCATGAGTCGCCTGGACATTTTGCGGTACGTGCTCTACGGCGGGCAGCGTTCGACCGACGATGCCAACAAGACCGTGATCGAGCGCGCCA
>DASWQJ010000334.1:0-7010 GCA_036403795.1 Stenotrophomonas sp. | reverse complement strand
AGCGGCGTGCACCTGGATGCCGGCGCGATCCTGGTGCACGAGCGCCTGGCGATCGTCGACCCGGCCGGCGGCTCGCAACCCCTGCTCTCCGAAGACGGCGAGCTGGCGCTGGCGGTCAACGGCGAGATCTACAACCACCGCGAACTCAAGGCACAGCTGCGCCAGCCCTACGCTTTCCAGACCGGGTCTGATTGCGAAGTGATCAACGCGCTGTATCGCGAACGCGATCTCGATGCCGACGGACCGGCGGCCTTCCTCAACCGCCTCAATGGCATCTTCGCCTTCGCCTTGTGGGACCGCACGCGGGGCAGCGCCCTGATTGCTCGCGATCCGATCGGCGTCTGCCCGCTGTACTGGGGGCATGATCGGGAAGGTCGGTTGCGCGTGGCCTCGGAAATGAAGGCACTGGCCGATGATTGCGCCGACGTGGCGCAGTTTCCGCCTGGCCATTACTTCGATACCGCCAGCGGCGAGCTGGTTCGCTATTACCAGCGCCCTTGGCGCGACTACGACGCCGTCCAGGGCGTGCCGGTCTCGTTGGATGAACTTCGCGAAGCCTTCGAGCGCGCCGTGCATCGCCAGTTGATGACTGACGTGCCCTATGGCGTGCTGCTGTCCGGCGGCCTGGATTCTTCGCTGGTGGCGGCGGTCGCTGCGCGCTACGCACGCCATCGCGTGGAAGAGAACGACCGCGTCGAAGCGTGGTGGCCGCGCCTGCACTCCTTTGCGATCGGACTGTCCGGCTCGCCCGACCTGGCCGCCGCCGCGATTGCCGCCGAGGCGCTGGGCACGGTGCACCACGGTTTCGAATACACCTTCGAAGAGGGCCTGGACGCGTTGCCGGAAGTCATCCGCCATGTCGAGACCTACGACGTCACCACGATCCGCGCTTCCACGCCGATGTTCCTGCTGGCGCGTCGCATCAAGGCGATGGGCGTGAAGATGGTGCTGTCCGGCGAAGGCAGTGACGAAATCTTCGGCGGCTACCTGTACTTCCACAAGGCACCGAACGCGCGCGAGTTCCACGAAGAACTGGTGCGCAAGATCGATGCGCTGCACAACTACGATTGCCTGCGCGCCAATAAGTCGATGATGGCCTGGGGCGTGGAGCCGCGGGTACCGTTCCTGGACGTGGAGTTCCTGGAGGTCGCAATGCGCATCGATGCCGCGCACAAGATGGTCGGCGCGAGTGGCGATGGCCGGCGCATCGAGAAGGCGATATTGCGCCAGGCCTTCGAGGGCTATCTGCCGGAGTCGATCCTGTGGCGGCAGAAGGAGCAGTTTTCAGATGGAGTGGGCTATGGCTGGATCGACGGCCTCAAGGCGCACGCCGAGGCGCAGGTGAGCGACCGCGAACTGGCGGCGGCTGACAAGCGCTTCCCGCTCAACCCGCCGCAGACCAAAGAGGCCTATCACTACCGCAGCCTGTTCGAACGCGTGTTTCCCACGCCGGCGGCCGCCGAGACGGTGCCGGGCGGCAAGTCGATCGCCTGTTCGTCACCGGCCGCGATCGCCTGGGACGCGAGCTTCGCCAAGATGGCCGATCCGTCCGGTCGCGCGGTGGCCGGGGTGCACGCGCAGGCGCTATCAGCCTGAGGCCAGCTTGGGGACAGTGGCCGCGCCCGCGGCCACTGTCATCGGATACCTCATGCCGCCGCTCGCGTTACAGCAAGCCCTCGATCAGGCGTCGATACAGCACCGGTAGCTGCTCCAGGTCGGCTACGCGAACATGCTCGTCCACTTGGTGGATGCTCGCGTTCACCGGTCCTACCTCAATGCATTGCGCCCCCAGCGGCGCAATGAAGCGGGCGTCGGACGTGCCGCCGCCCGTGCTTTCTTCGGGCGGGGCGCCGGCGAAATCACCCAACACCTGTCGGGCGACTTCGCGCAGCCGCCCCTCGGGCGTGTAGAACGGCTCGCCGCTGCGATGCCACCGCAGCTCGAAATCCAGCTCATGCCTTCGCAACAGAGACTCGACTTCCGCTTCCAACCGGGCCGCCTCCCAATGCGGGTTGTAGCGCAGGTTGAAGACCACCTGCAGCTCGCCGGGGATCACGTTGTTGGCACCGGTGCCGGCGTGGATGTTCGAGATCTGCAGGCTGGTGGGCGGGAAACTTTCGTAGCCCTCATCCCACTGCCGCCCGGCCAGCTCGGCCAAGGCAGGCGCCGCCAAGTGGATGGGATTGCGCGCCTTGTGCGGATAGGCGACATGACCCTGCACACCTTTCACCGTCAGCGTGCCCGACAGGCTGCCACGACGTCCCACGCGCAACAGATCGCCCAACTTGGCCGTGGAAGACGGCTCGCCGGTGATGCACCAATCAATGCGCTGCCCGCGTTCCTGGAACAGGCGGGCGACATGACGCACGCCATCGATGGCGTCGCCTTCTTCGTCGGAGGTCAACAACAAGGCCAGCGTGCCGGCGTGATTGGGATGGGCCTGGACATACTGCTCGGCCGCCACCACGAACGCGGCTACGCCACTTTTCATGTCGGCTGCGCCGCGGCCATACAGCACCCCATCGCGCACCTGCGGCAAAAACGGATCGCTCGCCCACGCCTCGGGCGGTCCAGGCGGTACCACGTCGGTGTGGCCCAATAGCAGCAGCACGGGCGCGCCTTGACCGTGCGTGGCCCAAAGATTGTCGACCTCGCCCAGCCGCAAGTGCTCGCAGGCGAAGCCGGCGGTAGCCAAGCGCTCGGCAATCAGTGCCTGGCAACCGGCATCTTCGGGCGTCACCGAAGCGCGCGAAATCAGTTCACAGGTCAGGTCAAGTACGTCGGACATCAAGGATCCCCAAAAAAAACCGTCAGCGGACGCCAACCGCGGGCTGGGCAAGCGGCGCCTCAACCTGCATGCCGAGCCGTCATCGACGGCTCGGTGCCGGCACTGCGCCCATGCTCAACCCACGCCAAAGCGCTTCTTGAATGCATTGTCGGAAAAGCCCTGGCTGAACTGTCCATCGTCGGACACCACCACCGGCCGCCGCACCAGCTGGGGATGCTCGCGCAACAGCAGCTTCCATTCCGCTTCGCTGCCAGGCGCCTTGCGGTTGTCGGGCAACTGGCGCCAGGTCGTGGACGACTTGTTGACCAGCGCATCGAAGCCGCCCGCCTTGCCGGCCCACTCCACCAGGGTTTCAGGCGCGGGTTTGTGATCGCGATAATCGACGAACGCATGCGCGACGCCGAAGCGGTCCAGCCACTTCGTCGCCTTCTTGCAGGTGTCGCAGTTCTTCAAGCCATACAGCGTGGTTCCCATACGCAGCGCCCTTACTCGGCCAAACCGCGCAACAGGTCGTTCACGCTGGTCTTGGCACGCGTTTTCGCATCGACCTGCTTGACGATCACCGCGCAGTACAGCGAATGCGAACCGTCCTTGGACGGCAGCGAACCGGAGACGACCACGCTGTACGGCGGCACGTAGCCATAGCTAATCTCGCCGGTGGCGCGATTGTAGATGCGCGTGCTCTGGCCGATGAACACGCCCATGCCGATCACGCTGTGGTGACCGATCACCACGCCCTCGACGACTTCGGAACGCGCGCCGATGAAGCAATGGTCTTCGATGATCGTGGGGCTGGCCTGCAACGGCTCCAGCACACCGCCGATGCCGGCGCCGCCGGACAGATGGCAATGCTTGCCCACCTGCGCACACGAACCCACCGTGGCCCAGGTGTCGACCATCGTGCCCTCGCCCACGTGCGCACCGATGTTGGTGAAGCTCGGCATCAGCACGACGTCCTTGCCGAAATACGTGCCACGTCGCGCGATCGCGCCCGGCACCACGCGCACGCCCGCCTTGCGGAACTTCGCCTCGTCGTAGCCGGCGAAGCGCGCCTCCACTTTGTCCCAGAACGGCGCGGGCCGTGCATCGACCACGGTCATGTCGTTGACGCGGAAGTACAGAAGGGCGGCCTTCTTCAACCACTCGTTGACCTTCCAGCCACCATGGCCGTCGGGCTCGGCAACGCGGAATTCGCCGCTCTCCAGGCCGTCGATGACGCGGTTGACGATCGGCCGGGTCGAACCTTCGATCTCATCCAGCGTGAGTGCCGCGCGGCGCTCGAACGCGCTCTCTATCGTGAACTTCAGCTCCTCATGGCCAGGGCCGGCCGCTTTGCGCGCGACCTTCTTCGGTACGCTGGTGCGTGCGACCGGCGCCTTGACCTCGGGCGACTTGGCGACCGGCGGTTTCAGGCCTGCCTTCTGCACGGCCGGCTTCTGCGCGGACACTTTCCGCACGGACGATTTCTGCTCCGTCGACCTTGGCACGGTTGCCTTCTCGGCAGGCGGCTTCGGCGCAGCCTTCTTGGTGGCAGGCGACTGCCTGGCAGGGGTCTTCTTGGCGGGCTTGCTGGCCATCGGGGGTCAATCTCCGGATATCACTGGGGGTCGAGGCAGGCGCTGAGCGCGTCGCGCAGCGCCTGCCGGGAGGTATCGGGCAAAGGTTGGTCGTGTTCGTCGGTGATCTGGAACTGATCCTCGGCGCGCTCGCCAAAGGTGGCGATTCGCGCGTCATGCACGCGCAGATGCTGGCTGCGCAGCACCTGGGCCACATCGGCCAACAGACCGGGACGATCAGGCGCGGCCAGGCTCAGTCGCGTGCGCCGTCCACCGGCGCTGTCGCTGAAATCCACCCGCGGGGCAAAACGGAAGTGGCGAAGTTGTCGCGGCACCACCCGGCGTGCCGGACGCAGGCGCTGCAAATCGCCGGCCAGCGCGTGGCGCAGCGCGCCCGCCAGGCGTTCCGGATCGCCGTCGGCAAAGCTGTCGGCCGGCACCACCTCGAACGTATCGAAGATGGCCGTGTTGGGCGCATCCAGCACACGGGCACGATGGATACCGTAACCCTGGCGATCCAGGGTCATCACGATCGCGGCAAACAGGCCATCGCGGTCGGGCGAGTAGACGAACACTTCCAGTGCGTCGTTGTCGGGCGCGGCGCGGCGTGTCTTGACCAGCGTGCCGCCGATCTCCACTTCCACCAGCGAGGAGGCCTGCCAGGCCAACTGTTCGGGCCGGAAACGCAGGAAGCTCTCGTCCGGCATGCCCGCGAACTGGCGATCGATCGTGCCGTCGTCCAGCCCCTGCAGGTGCAGCAATGCGCGCGTGGACTCGCGAGCTTCTTGCAGACGCTCCTCGCGCGGGGCCGGATGCTCCAGGCCATCGCGCAAGGCGCGGCGCGCGGCGAAGTACAGATCGGCCAGCAACCGGTCCTTCCATGCATTCCACAACTTCGGGCTGGTGCCGGCGATATCGGCGCAGGTGAGCAGGTACAGATAATCCAGGCGCTCGCGACTGCCCACCAGCGAAGCAAAACGATGGATCACCTCCGGATCGGAGATGTCCTGCTTCTGCGCGGTGACGGACATCCGCAGGTGTTGTTCCACCAGCCAGGCCACTAGTTCGGTGTCGCCGTCGCTGAGCTGGTGCGCCTGGCAGAACACGCGCGCATCGACCGCGCCCAACTCGGAGTGGTCCCCGCCCCGGCCCTTGGCGATGTCGTGGAACAGACCCGCCAGCAACAGCAGCTCGGGCTTGCGCAGGCGCGGCCAGACTTCGTGGGTGATCGAAAAACGCTCATCGGCCCGGCCACTGGCGAACAGGGCGATGTTCCGCAGCACCATCAAGGTGTGCTGATCGACCGTGTAGACATGGAACAGGTCGAACTGCATCCGGCCCGATACCTGCGCAAAGGCGGGAATCCATTGGCCCAGCGCGCCGAGCCGCGCCATCCGCGCCAGCGTCTCGACCGCGCGCGGACCGCGCAGCAAACCCAGGAAACGTTCGCGTGCCTGCGCCGAGGCATGCGTATAGGCCGGCAACCGCGGCAGGAATTCGGCGAGCGCGCGCGCGGTGAGCGAATGCAGGCCACGCACCTGCCGGTGTGCTGCCCAACTGGCGAACAGTGCAAAGACCTGCAGCACATCGTTGTGCGGCCAGCCCTGAGTGTCGGCGGCCAGGTAACCGCGGCGCAGCGAGAATCCATCGCCCAGCGGCTCGGGCTCTGCTTCGCCGTCGAACTGCTCTTCGAAGCGCTGCAACAACCGATCGCTGATCCGGCGCACCATGCCGGCGCTTCGATAGAAACGCTGCATCATTTTCTCGACGCCCAGGTTTTCGGCATCGTCCGAATAGCCCAGCCGTTGCGCCAGTGTCTTCTGGTAATCGAAACGCAGGCGCTCCTCCGGCCGATTGGCCACCAGGTGCAACCCATAGCGCAGGCGCGCCAGTTCACGACGTTCGCGGCGCAGCGCGGCCGCCTCGTCCATGCCCAGGTGCCCCAGGCCCACCAGCGCTTCCAGATCGCGCACGCCAAAGGCACGCAGGGCCATCCAGCCCAGCGTGTGCAGATCGCGCAATCCGCCGGGGCCGTCCTTGATGTCCGGCTCCAGGTTGTCGGCGGTGTCGCCGAAGCGCTGGTGCCGCGCCTGCAACTCCTCGCGCTTGGCGATGAAGAATTCGCGCGGCGGCCACAAATGCCCGGGGCCGATGGCCGCCACCAAACCTGCGCACGCGGCGGCATCGGCCGCCAGCGGCCGCGACTCGATCAACGCGGTGAGCACGGTCTGGTCTTGCCCGGCGGCGGTGCACTGGCTGGCCGAACGGACCGCGTGGCTGACGGGCAACCCGGCATCCCAAAGGACGGCAAACAGCCGCGCCAGGGCGCGTTCGTGGGTCAGTTGATCTGCCGGCTCGCCCAACACCAGCAAGTCGATATCCGACCGGGGAAACAGCTCGCCGCGGCCATAGCCACCCACTGCGTGCAGCGACAGTCCCGATTCGACCGGCAGGCAACGCCGCCAGGCCTCTCCAATCAACTGATCCACCGCCCGTGCACGCAGCGCCAGCAGTCGATCGATATCGTCACCTTGGTCGAAGCGCCGCTCCAGTCGCGCATCGGCCTGCACCAGCCCTTGCCGCGCCTGCGCCGCCCAGCTGCCGTCGCCGTCGCCGACCGAATCCGTCCCGGCGGCGACCGGCACCCGGTTCACGCCTGGCCGGCG
>DASWQJ010000333.1:0-7226 GCA_036403795.1 Stenotrophomonas sp. | reverse complement strand
GTCGAAGGGCTCATGGCGCCATTGTCAGCCAATGCCGCTCATGGGGAACGTGGGACGGGCTTTCTATCGGCGACCTCGTGCACGCTGGCCGGTCAGACGGTGCCGGTTCCGTCGTTCTTGCCGGTCTTCACTCCCTTGGGTGCCTCGGTGGGTCCGGTCGATTCGTCCGGGTCCAGGCCGCGTACCGCCGCTCCCGGCGGGCCGAACGAGTCGGCGCCGTCGTCGTAGCGGATCAGGTTGCGGACGCCGCGCACCCCGGGCAACGCCGACACGCACTGCTCGGCCAACGCGACCATGTCGCGCTGCGGCACCTCGCCGGTGAGGGTGACCTGCCCATCCTTCACTTCAACCAGCACTTCGCCGGCCTCGATGCTTTCGTCGCGCGCCAGCGACTGGACGGCATCGCCGCCAATCAGTTCGTCGGAGCGGATGTCGCCTGTGCCGGAATGGGAGGGGGAGACCATGGCTGACTCGAGGGGAAAGGGGTTGTCATCGTCGTCCACGCATCGTGACGAACGCGGCAAGGCGTGTCCCTCATCACTGCGCAGAGGGGGCGGTGCGGCTTCAGGGCAACGCGAGGACCGGCCTGACGGACTTGTCGCCTGGCGCGCGATCGCGGTGATTCCTTGAGAGGCCGCGTTCGTTTGTCCGAGCGCACGCAGCGTAAAGCGAGATGGCCGGGCGGGCAGCTACCAACGCCAGCCCGCCACGGCCATTGGACGTCACACCAACGCGGGCTGCAGGCCGACGCCCAGGCGGTTCCAGGCATTGATCAAGGCCACCGCCATGGTGACTTCCGAAATGCCGGCTTCATCGAACTGCGCGACCAGGGCCTCGTACAGCGCGTCCGCAGGCGGGGCGCTGGGCAGCCGGGTCAGGGCCTCGGCCCAATCGAGTGCCGCACGTTCGCGCGCGTCGAAAAACGGGCTCTCGCGCCAGCCGGCGACCGTATCGAGCTTGCGCGTCTCCACGCCGGCCTTGCGCAAGGCCGTTGCGTGCATGTCCATGCAATAGGTGCAGCCATTGATCTGCGATACGCGCAGGAACAGCAGTTCGGCCAGATTGGCGCCGATGGCGCCATGGTGGATCTGCGTGCTTGCCGTCACCAGGCCCTTGAAGGCGGCGGGCACGTGTTGGGTGTAATCGACGCGGTGGAACTTCATGGAATCTCCATCAGACAGCGGCCGAGGATGGCCGCTTTCAAATCAAGGACGCGCAGGCGCGCTCCGGCGTGACACCTGCCGTCAGATCGGAAGCAACTTGTCCGGATTCATCAACGTCAGCAATTCGACGATGTGCTCGCCATCGATCACGGCCACCGTGGCCGAGTGCAGGTGGCCGTCGCGGAAACTCAGGATCGCCAGCTCGCCATTGAGCCGGCCCAGGCGTGCGGTCAGGCCCAGCCGACGGCGGGAGATCGCCCAGAACAGTCGTGCAATGCGTTCGGCGCCCAACAGCGGGCGCAGCGTCGCGGTGACCTTGCCGCCACCGTCGGACACCATGCGTGCATTGCTGCAGGGCGGTGATGGCAGCGCTATCGCCGGCCTGCGAGGCCTCCATGAAACGGGCAAGCAGTTCGCGGTGGCGCTGCTGGTCCACCGGAAATCGCGGTCGCTGCGCCCGCATCCGCTCACGGGCGCGATGGACCATCTGCCGGCAATTGGCCTGGCTATGGCCGATCAGCTCGGCGATCTGCACGTAGTCGAAGTCGAACGCCTCCTTGAGCAGGAACGCGGCGCGCTCCTCCGGCCCGAGTCGCTCCAACAGGGCCAGCAGCGCCAGCGAGATGTCCTCGGCGCGCTCGTGCCGGTCCTGCGGATCGGCGTCCTCGGCAATGTCCAGCGGCTCGGGAAGCCAGGGGCCGGTGTAGGCCCGGCGGACGGTACGCGCCGCGCGCAGCCGGTCCAGGCCCAGGCGGGTGGTGGCGGTGACCAGCCAGGCTTCCGGATCGTGGATTCCGGCGCCCTCGTCGCTGGCATGCCAGCGAAGCCAGGCGTCCTGCACCACTTCCTCGGCGTCGCTGCGGGTCCCCAGCAGCCGGTAGGCCAGGCTGAACAGGCGTGGACGATGCTGCTCGAAAACAATGTCGGGTTTCATGTGATCCAGGACGTGCCGGGGCGGGCCGGCGTGACAGGGCCGGCCGGTGGCCGGATTGCTCTAAAATAGTCGGGTTTCCCCCGCAAGCCTCCAGAGCCAGCCGTGACCTCGATCAAGCAGGAAGACCTCATCCAGAGCGTCGCCGACGCGTTGCAGTACATCAGCTACTACCACCCGGTCGACTACATCAAGAACCTGTCCGCCGCCTACGAGCGCGAACAGTCGGCCGCGGCCAAGGACGCGATCGCCCAGATCCTGATCAACTCGCGCATGTGCGCCGAGGGCCACCGCCCGATTTGCCAGGACACCGGCATCGTGACGGTCTTCCTGGAGATCGGCATGGGCGTGCGTTGGGACGACGCCACCATGGGCGTGGAAGACATGGTCAACGAAGGGGTGCGGCGCGCCTACAACTACCCGGACAACAAGCTGCGCGCCTCGGTGCTGGCCGATCCGGCAGGCAAGCGCCAGAACACCAAGGACAACACGCCCGCGGTGGTCAACGTCAAGGTCGTGCCGGGCCAGACGGTCGATGTGATCGTCGCGGCCAAGGGCGGTGGTTCCGAAGCCAAGAGCAAGTTCGCCATGCTTAATCCGTCCGACTCGATCGTCGACTGGGTGCTCAAGACCGTGCCGACCATGGGTGCGGGCTGGTGCCCGCCGGGCATGCTGGGCATCGGCATCGGCGGCACCGCCGAAAAGGCGATGCTGTTGGCCAAGGAAGCCCTGATGGAGCCGATCGACATCACCGACCTGCAGGCGCGTGGCGCCAGCAATCGTGCCGAAGAGCTGCGCCTGGAGCTGTATGAAAAGGTCAACGCGCTGGGCATCGGCGCGCAGGGCCTGGGTGGGCTGACCACGGTGCTCGACATCAAGGTCAAGGATTATCCGACCCACGCCGCCAACTTGCCGGTGGCACTCATCCCCAACTGCGCGGCCACCCGCCACGCGCACTTCACCCTGGATGGCAGTGGCGCGGTCGCACTGGATCCGCCGTCGCTGGAAGACTGGCCCAAGCTGACCTACAACCCGCAGAACGCGCGTCGGGTGAACCTGGACACGATCACTCGCGAAGAAGTGACCGAATTCAAGCCGGGCGAAGTGCTGTTACTCAACGGCAAGCTGCTGACCGGTCGCGATGCCGCGCACAAGCGCATGATCGACATGCTCAACCGCGGCGAGCAGCTGCCGGTGGATTTCACCAACCGCTTCATCTACTACGTGGGCCCGGTGGATCCGGTGCGCGACGAAGTCGTGGGCCCGGCCGGTCCGACCACCGCCACGCGCATGGACAAGTTCACCCGCCAGATGCTGGAGCAGACCGGCTTGCTGGGCATGGTCGGCAAGTCCGAGCGCGGCGACACGGCGATCGAAGCGATCCGCGACAACAAGGCCGTCTACCTGATGGCGGTGGGCGGTTCGGCCTATCTGGTATCCAAGGCGATCAAGGCCAGCCGAGTGCTCGCCTTCGAGGATCTGGGCATGGAGGCCATCTACGAATTCGAGGTCAAGGACATGCCCGTGACCGTGGCCGTCGATTCGAACGGTGAATCGGTGCACAAGACCGGGCCTCGCGAGTGGCAGGCACGGATCGGCAAGATCCCGGTAGTGGTCGAGGCCTGACCGTGGCTGTCGCGCGCCGGCCGGGCCGGCGCGCGCACCGCGATCAATGCAATCGCGCGCGGAGCTGATCGTCCGCGCGGCGAATACTGCCCACCGACGCTGCGAGCCTGGCGGCGCCAGCGCCGCAGACCGGTCCGTCCCTCGATCGACCAGCGTCAGCGTCAGCGGCGGACACGGCCCCAATCGTGGAGCAGCCGGCTGTGCGGGGCGCATGCGGCGAGTCGGCCAAGCCCGGCGCGGGCATACTGACGCCTGCGCCGGCCCCACGTCGGCCGCCACCCGGGGACACGATGAGCACGATCCTGTACTACTCGCCCAGCACCGCCGCGCTGGTGGTGCATTGGCTGCTGATCGAACTGGACCTGCCGCACGAGTTGCGCTTGGTCGATGTGGAAAAAGGCGAGCAGAAGCGGCCCGGGTACCTGGCCCTCAATCCGGCCGGCGTGGTGCCCACCCTGGTCCTGGAAGGGCAGGCGATGACCGAAGCCGCCGCGATCGTCATGCATCTGGCCGATCGGCACCCCGCCGCCGGTCTGGCACCGGCGCCGGGCAGCGCCGCGCGCGCCGATTACTACCGATGGATGTTCTGGTGCGCCAACACCCTGCAACCGGCTTTCCGCGCCTGGTTCTATCCGCACGAGCCGGCCGGCGCCGGCCAGGAAGATGCAGTGCGCGCGCAGGCCAGACAGGTCATCGAACGTGCCTGGGAACGTGTTGCCGGCCACTTGGCGCAACAGGGCCCCTATCTGTTGGGCGAGCGCCTGAGCGCAGCCGATTTCCTGCTGACGATGCTCATGCGCTGGTCTCGCAACATGCCGCGTCCCAGCGATGACTGGCCTGTGTTGCGCGACTATGCGCGACGGATGAAAGACCGCCCGGCCTTCGGCGAGACGTATCGCAGGGAAGGTCTGACCGATTGGACCTGAGCACGCTCAGGCGACGTGGTCGTCGAAGTGCTTGCGCTTGCGGAACGGCATCAAATGCTGGTCCACGATGCCGCGCGGCACGGTGTCCAGTTTCATGACCCCGTATTCGCCCGGCCAGGCGCGCGGATCCGGCGGCAACTTGAAGGTGCCCATCAACATGTCCACCAGCGGCAGGTGGATGGCGTAGTTGACGTCGATGTAGTCCTGTTCGCGCGCGTGGTGCCAGTGGTGGTAGCGCGGCAGCACCAGCACGTATTCCAGCCAGCCGAAACGGATGCCGAGGTTGGCGTGGGCCATGACCGCCTGCAGCCCGACCAGGATCACGTAGGCGTTGACCGCCGGGGCCGAAAAACCCAGCACCAGCAACGGCAACAGCACCGCACTACGGGTCAGTACGATCTCCACGAAGTGGATGCGCGAGCCGGCCAGCCAGTCCATCTCGCGACTGGAATGGTGCACGGCATGGAAGCGCCAGAGCCAGGGGATGTTGTGGTACGCGCGATGGAGCGAAGCCTGCGCCAGGTCCGCGACCAGTACCGCCAGCAGGAACTGCGACCAGACCGGCAACCACTGGATCGCCTGCTTGAGCGCCGGGAACAGCGCCAGTCCGGCGATCGTCGACGTCGAGGCGGTCACCAGGATCAGGATGAACTGCACCAGCACGTGGCTCATGAAGAAATACGCGATGTCGGTTCGCCAGCCAGCGCGTAGGGGTGAGGTTCGGCGCCGGCCCAGATAGTGCTCCAGCGGCACGAACACCAGCGCCGAGAAGAACAGCGATAGCACGAACCAGTCCAGGCCCAGCGAGTAGGGTGTCTTGCCGATGCCATCGAGCTGCACGTCGGTGCCGCCGGCCAGCACGGCCAGGGTGGCGCTGCCCACTCCGATGGCGGCGATGCGCTTGTTGCGGTCGCGCAGCATCGCCAGCGTGCCCATGATGAAGGACGCCACCAACCCCACCAGCAACAACTGGCGCGCGAACTGCTCGCTGTAGACCGCGCGGATCTCCTTGCTGGTCAGCAACTGCGGGAAGTGGAAGCACAACACGGCCACCAGGCTGAGCAGGCCCAGCATTGCCGATCCATAGGCCAGGAACGAACGCTGCTTGCGAGCGGGTTTGACATCCATGTCGGTGTCCTTCACGTCGGTATCCGAAAGCGGGGTCGCGGCAGCTTAGCGGCCCGCATCGATCAAGGCGAGCCCGGCCGGGCTTCGCCCTTCAAGCCCTCAGAACCACTCCAGCAGCGACACGCCCACGCCGATGTAGGTGGCCTTGTGGTTGTAGTCGATCATGCTCTCGCCGTAACCGTCGAATACCTGCAAGTGGCCGCGCAGCAGGTTGTTGATCGGAAAACCGTAGTCCAGCTGCAGCGCACCGTGCGCACGGTCGCCGCTGCGCAAGGAGTGGCGTGCCATCAACGAGACCTCGTGGCCGTTGCGGTTGTAGACCAGGGTCGCGTCGCCACGTCCCATGTAGTCCTCGATGTCTGGGTTATTGTCGTCCTTGGCGTCTTCGTTGATTCGGAACCAGGGACGCAGCATCAACGCCCAGTTTTCGCGATCCAGTCCGAAGTTGAGGATCACCCGGTTCCAGCTGCGCGACAGCGGATCGCTGCGGCCGTTGGATTGGTGGGTGAGGGCGATGCCGCTCATCCGCCCGCGCCAACCAAAGATGCTGTAGTTGTTGCGGAAGACCAACATGGCCTCCGGCTCGTAATTGGTTTCGCGGAACGGACGCGACTCCTCCGAGTTGTAGGCCTGCCAACGCGAGCTCTGGGTATACCCGACCCAGATGTCGCCGTTGTCGTCGAACAGGTTCTCCACCACCTTGGTCTTGAAGCTGAGCTGGAATTTCAGCTCGACGCTGTCCAGCGGCTGCGGCTCGGTGACCGTGTTGTTCGGGTTGGGCGAGGTCGGCGTTTCGTTGACGTCGCTGGTCCAGAACGCCGGCAGCAAATAGACCGGCTTGTAGGCACGCAGTTGGAAGGTGCCCAGCTTGGAGTCCTTTGCCAGCTCCCAGCGGCGGTCCAGCAGCGAGCCGCGGCCGGCATTGGCGATGGCCGCGTCGTCGTGCTCGGCCTTGAAGATCTCCTTGACCTCCTTGCGCTCCTCGCGCGTGGTGGCCTGGGCCAGGCCGGCATCCTTGGCTTGCTTCTGCGCATTGGCGGCAGCCAGGGCGGCGGCGTCGGCATTGGCGGTATCGGCAGCGGTGTAGCCCAGTGCGCGGTCGTAGCAGGCCAGTCGCAATGCGTCGGTGTCGATGGAAGTACAGGCCGACGGCGAGGCAGGCTGCGGCAACATCTCCTGCGCTTGCGCAGCGACGGCGGCCAGCGCCGGCACCAGGGCGATCAGGCGGGTGCGGGAAAGGGGGCGTCGAATTCGGCTCATGGCGATCGCGGGCTCCATGCGGTCGTTGGGGGGAGGGCAGGGAGAAAATACAGGAAGCGCGATCTCCTGCCCGCTCAGGTGCCCGCTCAGAGGAACCAGGCCAGCGCGAACACCGCCAGCATGCATAGCCCGAGCGCCAATTTGGACGCGGTGCCCAGCAGGATGCCGACCCAGGTGCCGATCCCCACCCGG
>DASWQJ010000332.1:0-13047 GCA_036403795.1 Stenotrophomonas sp. | reverse complement strand
GCCTATCTCACTTTCACGCCCTGTTCTTCACACAGTCCAGGGCGCCATGGCAATACCGCCCTGATCGGGACCCACCTCAAGGCCGCAACAGCACCTTGATCGCCTTGCGCTCATCCATCGCGCGATACCCCTGCGCCACGTCGGCGATCGGCAGTTCCAGATCGAACACCTTGCCGGGGTTGATCTTGCGCTGCAGGATCAAGTCCATCAGATGCGGCAGGAAGCGCCGCACCGGTGCCGGACCGCCGAGCATGCCGGTCTGCGAGAAGAACAACGACTGCCCTTCCAGTTGCACGCCGTGCGGCACGCCCACGTAGCCGATCATGCCGCCCGGTCGCGTGGCCTGGATCGCCTGCTGCATCGACTCGGCGGTGCCTACGCATTCCAGCACCGAGTCGGCGCCGATGCCGCGGGTGAGTTCCTTGATCCTTGCCGCGCCCGCTTCGCCACGCTCGAGCACGATGTCGGTGGCGCCATATTCCAGGGCCAGGTCCTGACGGCTCTTGTGGCGGCTCATCGCGATGATGCGCTCGGCGCCCATGTGCCTGGCGGCGAGTACGCCCATTAATCCCACTGCGCCGTCGCCGACCACGGCCACCGTGGAACCGGGTCGCACGCGCGCCGCATCGGCGGCATACCAGCCGGTGCCCAACACGTCGGAGGCCGCCAACAGGCTGGGGATCAGATCGTCGGGCGGTATTTCGGCCGTGGCCACCAACGTGCCATCGGCCAACGGCACGCGTGCTAGCGGGGCCTGCGCGCCGGTCATGAACTCACGCTGCTCGCAGGAAGACTGGAAGCCGAAATTGCAATGCGGGCAGGTGTTGTCAGACAGGCAGAACGAGCCGACCACGAATTGGCCCGGCTTGACCGTCTTTACCGCGCTGCCGACTTCGACCACCACGCCGCAGTATTCGTGGCCCATGGCCATCGGCTCGGTGATCGCACTCGCACCGCGATACGGCCACAGGTCCGAGCCGCAGATGCACGAGGCGGTGAGCCGGATGATGGCGTCGGTGGGCGCCAGGATGGTGGGCTCGGGGCGCTCTTCATAGCGCACATCCCCCGGGCCATACAGAAAGGTTCCCAACATGGTGTTTGCTCCTGATGTCTTTGCGGCAGGCGTGAGCCTCAATCGGCCTTCGGACCGGCGAGGTATTGCGCGTCGGCCACCTGCTCCATCCAGTTGACGACCTTGCCGTCCAGCGCCTCGGCGATGGCGATGTGGGTCATGGAAGTGGTGGGCGTGGCGCCATGCCAATGCCGATGGCCGGGCGGGCACCACAGGATGTCGCCGGGGTTGAGTTCGACCACCGGGCCGCCCTCGCATTGGGTCCAGCCTTTGCCCGCGGTGACGATCAGCGTCTGGCCCAGCGGATGGTTGTGCCAGGCGGTGCGAGCGCCGGGCTCGAAGGTCACGATGGCGCCGCTCACGCGCGCATCGCCACTGCCTGCGAACGGCATGTCGATGCGCACGTTGCCGGTGAAATAGTCGGCGGGCCCCTTGGCTGATGGTGCCGAGCCGTTGCGGATGATCTTCATCGTATCTCCTGTGTCGGTTGCGTGGGCCCGGTGGGCGGTCGACGCCAAGGCGATCGAGCACACCAGCAGGCCGATGGAATGTCGAATCATGTTGGCTCGCGACTCAGCGGCCAGAGCGTGCGGCCAGGTGGGCCGGATAGCGATCGCCCTGCACCTGGATCTGCGCCAGGACCTGGGCGATGCTGGCCTGTTCTTCCGGCCTCAGATCCAACGCGGCGGCGCCGAGGTTTTCTTCTAGACGATGCAGCTTGGTCGTGCCGGGAATCGGCACGATCCAGGGCTTCTGCGCCAGCAACCAGGCCAGTGCGATCTGCGCCGGGGTGGCGCCACGGGCCGAAGCGATCTCGCCCAGCAAATCGACCAGCCGCTGGTTGGCACGACGCGCCTCGGCAGAGAAGCGCGGCACCACGTTGCGGAAGTCGTCTTTGGCGAACTCGGTGTTCTCGTCGATCTTGCCGGTGAGGAAACCTTTGCCCAGGGGGCTGAAGGGAACAAACCCGATGCCAAGTTCTTCGCACAGCGGCAGGAGCGCCTCTTCAGGCTCACGCCACCACAGCGAATATTCGCTCTGCAAAGCGGCCACCGGCTGTACGGCATGCGCGCGGCGGATCGAATCGACGCCGGCCTCGGACAGGCCGAAGTGCGCGACCTTGCCCTCGGCGATGAGCTCGCGCACGGTGCCCGCCACGTCTTCCACGGGCACGGCCGGATCGACGCGGTGCTGGTAGAACAAGTCGATGCGTTCGGTGCGCAAATGACGCAACGAGGCCTCGGCAACGGCGCGGATGCGCTCCGGGCGGCTGTCCATGCCGGCCTGTGCGTTGCCTTCCTTGAAGCCGAACTTGGTGGCGATCACGACCTGGTCCCGGAACGGTTCGACCGCCTCGCCGAGCATCTGCTCATTGAGTGCGCCGTAAGCCTCGGCGGTATCGAAGAAGGTGACACCCCGCTCGAAGGCAGCACGGATCAGATCCACGCCGGCCTGCTGGCCCACGCCCGGACCGTAGCCGAAGCTCAGTCCCATGCAGCCAAGGCCGAGCGCGGAGACTTGGGGGCCATTCTTGCCCAAGGTTCGAGTCTGCATGGGGATGCTCCTGGAGGGGGGATGGCTAGTCTCCTCCTCCGGGCCGCCGGGGATAACCGGGGCAAATGAGAATAGACTTATGATCTGTCCTCACTAATCCGGACCCGTCGTGAGCCGCGAGAACTACAACGATCTGCAGGCTTTCCTGTTGGTGGCGCAGGAGCGCAGCTTTACCAAGGCCGCTGCGCGACTGGACATCTCCCAGTCCGCGTTGAGTCACACCCTGCGGGCACTGGAAGCGCGATTGGGGATCCGCCTGCTTACCCGCACCACCCGCAGCGTGTCGCCCACCGAGGCCGGCGAGCGGCTGCTGCAGGCACTGGCGCCCAACTTCGGCAATATCGATGCCGCACTGATGAGCCTGGCCGAGCTGCGCGACACGCCCAGCGGCACCATCCGCATCACCACCAGCGACCACGCCGCGCGCACGTTGCTGTGGCCGGTGTTGCGCGGTTTCATGCAGAAGTACCCGGAAGTGAGCGTGGAGGTGATCAGCGACTCCACGTTGACCGACATCGTCGCCGAACGCTTCGATGCGGGCATCCGGCTGGGCGAGCAGGTGGCGCAGGACATGATTGCCACGCCCGTGGGCCCGCCCACACGGCTGGTGGTGATCGGATCGCCCGACTATCTGCGCGCGCGCCCTGCCATCGCTACGCCACGGGACCTGGTCGCCCACGACTGCATCAACCTGCGCTTCCTCACCCACGGCGGACTGTATGCGTGGGAGTTCGAGAAAGACGGACACGCGCTCAACGTGCGGGTGGAGGGCCGCCTGGTGTTCAACAACATCGACCGCATCGTGGATGCCGCGTTGGCCGGCTTTGGGCTGGGTTATGTGCCCGAGGACCTGGTGGCCGAACCCCTGGCCGCCGGGCGGTTGGTGCAGGTGCTGGACGACTGGTGCCCGCTGTTTCCGGGCTATCACCTGTATTACCCGAGCCGGCGGCAGCCATCGCAGGCGTTTGCGTTGCTGGTGGAGGCGCTGCGTTATCGACCAGGCGCAGCGGCACCCTCGCATCGGCCAGGCACGGCCTCGAAGAAGAAAGCTCGATAGCTGCGCCGGCAGCGATGCAGGGGCGGCTATCGCTGCCCCTGCCCGCTCCTCGCTACGCCGGCGCCCTCAAACCGCCGGATCGATCTTCGTCGCCGGGTGCGACGAGCGATGCCGGAACTTGCGCGACACCCACTCGCCAAGATCGTCCATCACGGTGTACGCCGCCGGGATCACGATCAGGCTGAGCAAGGTCGAGGTGATCAAGCCGCCGATCACCGCAATGGCCATCGGCGCGCGGAAGCTCGAATCGCCCGAGAAACCCAGCGCGATCGGCATCATGCCCGCCCCCATCGCCAAGGTGGTCATGATGATGGGCTGCGCGCGCTTGCGGCAGGCATCGATCAAGGCATCGTGCTGGCTCAGGCCATGTTCGTCTTCGGCGATCACCGCGTAATCCACCAGCAGGATGGAGTTCTTGGTGGCGATGCCGATCAGCATCAACAAGCCGATGAGCGCCGGCAGCGAGAGCATGTTCTGGGTGATCAGCAACGCGCCGAACGCACCACCGGCGCACAGCGGCACCGCCGCCAGGATGGTGATCGGCATCAATGCGTGGTTGAACAGCAGCAACAGCACCATGTAGATGCACACCAGGCCGGCGGCCATCGCCAGCAGGAAGCCGATGAACAGCTCCACGAACACTTCGGCATCCCCGGTGTTGAGGAAGCTCACGCCCGGCGGCAGATGGGTCACGCTGGGCAGCTTCTGCACTTGTTCCATCACATCGCCCAGGGGGCGACCGTTGAGCTCGGCGGTGAGGGTGACATTGCGCTGGCGCTGGTAGCGCGAGATCTGCGAGGGACCGCTGCCCATCTGGATGTCGGCCACGGCCGCCAGTGGCACCGGGCCATAGCGTCCCGGCACGCGCAACTGCCCGATCAACGCCGGGTTGGCCAGCGTGGACTCGGCGAATCCGACCCGAATCGGCACCTGCCGGTCCGGCAGGTTGAGCTTGGCCAGGCGCTGTTCGTAGTCACCGGCCGTCGCAATGCGCGCGGCCTCGGCGATATCGGCGGTGGCCACGCCCAGGTCGGCGGCGCGGGCCGGATCGGGCAGGATCTGGATCTCCGGTCGCAGCAGCGATGCCGTCGAGGTCACGCTACCCAGGCCGGAGATACCACGCAGATCGCGTTCCAGCGCGATGGAGGCTTCCTGCAGGCGCTGCGGGTCATCGCCGGACAGCACCAGCTGCAGCAGATTGCCCGGCTCGGAGCTGACATAGCTCACGCGCACGCCCGGCAGGTTGGCCAGGCGCGCCCGCGCATCGCGTTCAAGCGCGCGCTGGTCGCGATCACGCTGGTCGGACACGCCCCAGTCGAGCACGAGCGTGGCCTTGCGCGGATCCGGCACGCCGGTGGTCGAGGGGTCGCCCAGGTCGAGCACGCTGCCCACCGCGGTGTAGACCTGCTTGAGTTCGGGCATGTCCTTGAGCAGCGCACGGGCACGCTCGGCGGTGGCCACGGTGTCCTGCAGGCGCGTGCCGGGCGGCAGTTCCAGGCTCAGGTTGCTGCGGCCCAGGTCCGACTGCGGGATGAAGGTCGCCGGGATCAACGGCACCAGCGCCAGCGATGCGACGAACAAGCCGGTCGCGATCCACAGCGTGCGGGCGCGATGGCGCAGCGCTGCGTCAACCCACCGCAGGTACCACACCATCAACTTCGAGTCAGGCTTCTCTTCGCCATGCGGCTTGAGCAGGTAGGCGGCCATCATCGGGGTGAGCAGGCGCGCCACCAGCAGCGAGAACAACACGGCAGTCGCCGCGGTCCAGCCAAACTCACGGAAGAACTTGCCGGCAATGCCCGGCATGAACGCCACCGGCACGAACACCGCTGCCAGCGTGAGCGAGGTGGCGATCACCGCGTTGCCGATTTCGCCGGCCGCCTCGGTCGCCGCCTCGATCGGCGGCTTGCCCATGCGCAGGTGGCGCACGATGTTCTCGATCTCGACGATGGCATCGTCGACCAGGATGCCGACCACCACCGACAGCGCCAGCAAGGTGATCATGTTCAAGGTGAAGCCGAACCAGTACATCACCGCGAAGGTGGGGATGATGGACAGCGGTAGCGCCAGTGCCGAGACCCAGGTGGCGCGCCAGTCGCGCAGGAACAGCCACACCACCAGCAGCGCCAGGAGCGCGCCCTCGTACAGCATCGTCATCGACGACTCGTAGGAGCGGTGCGTCTCGTCGATGGCGGTGGTGACCAGGCGGAAGTCGATGCCGGGATGGGCGGCCTTGAGCGCATCGAGCGCCTGGTGCACGCCCGCCTCCACCTTGACCTCGCTCGAGCCGCGGGTACGCGACATCGAGAACGCCACGACGGTCTTGCCATCGAGCAAGGCCGCTTCGCTGGGATCGGCCGCCGCGTCGGTGATCTTGGCCAGCGTGGACAATCGCACGCCGCGACCATCGGGCAGGCTGATCGAGAAATCGCGCAAGGCCTGCGCGTCGCCTACGGTGCCCAGGGTGCGGATGGTCTGCTGCGCGCCTTCGAGCTCGGCCTTGCCACCGGCACGCTCGACCTGGATCTGCGCCAACTGGCGCGAGACATCGCCGGCGGTAATACCGAAACCCATCAGTGCGTTCGGGTCCAGGTCCACGCGCACCTGGCGCTGCACGCCGCCCACGCGGGTAACGCGCGCCACGCCGGGCACGCCATACATGGCACGCGAGACGTCGCGATCGACAAACCAGCTGGCCTCGTCCGGCGTCATCTGCGGGGCGACCACGGCATAGGTCATCAGCGAGCCGCCGATGTCGACCTTGGAAATCACCGGCTCCTGGATGTCCTGCGGCAGGTCGGTGCGGATGCGCGTGACCGCATCACGCGTGTCGTCCAGCGCCGTGGCCAGGTCGGCTTCGAGCAGGAACTCGATGGTGGTGGTGCTGACGCCTTCGCTGACGGTGGACATCACCCGCTTGACGTTGTTGATGGTGGCCACCGAGTCCTCGACCTTGCGGGTGACTTCGGCTTCCAGCTGGCTGGGCGAGGCGCCCGGCTGGGTGACCGTGACCGTGGTCATCGGAAAGGCGATGTCCGGGAAGCGCGCCACCGGCAACTTGTGGAATCCCCACAGGCCGGCCACGCACAGCACGAAGAACACCAGCAGCGCCGGCAGCGGGCGCCGAATCGCCCAGGCGGAAATATTCATGGGGTGGTCGCCTTGGCGTTGGCGGCAGCCGGCTGGCGGTCGGTGACCACGCGCACGCGATCGCCTTCGCCCAGGAAACCGGCACCCTCGACGACGACACGATCACCGGCCTTGAGCCCGTCGATGATCTCGGTGCGGCCCTGTGCCACCTGGCCACTACGCACGCGCACGCGCTGCGCCTGCTGCTGGCCGTTCACGGTGAACACATAGCTGTGGCCATCGCGCTGCACGATCGCGGCGCTGGGGATGGTCAGCGCCTGTCCGGCGCCGGTGACGATGCGGCCTTCCACGTACACGCCGGGCTTGAGCGGTCCCGGCGCAGGCAGGTCGGCATAGATGGTGCCGGTCCGCGTTTGCGAATCCACGCCCGGGCTGACCGCGCGGATGCGGCCGCTGATGGGCTGTCCGCCGTAAGGCAGTTCGACGGTATTGCCCACGGTGACGCCGGCCAGCTGGTCCTCGGTCAACTCGGCCCGCCACTCCAGGCGGCCATCGCGGATCACCCGCAGCAGTTCGGTGCCGGCGGCCACCACTTGGCCCGGCTGCACCAACCGCTTGGAGATCAGGCCATCGGCGGGGGCGCGCAGTTCGGCGTAGTCGCGTTGCAGCTTGGAGGCATCGCGTTGTGCGCGTGCGGTGGCGACCTGCGCCTCGGCATCCGCGCGCGCGGCACGCAATTCATCCAGGCTGCTGGCACTGACCAGGCGCTCGGCGGCCAGCTTGGCGCCGCGCTCGTAGTTGAGACGGGCCAGTTCCAGCGCGGTCTGCGCCTGGCGCAGCGAGGCATCGGCCTGGGCCAGTTGGCTGTCCAGGGTGCGATGGTCCAGTTCCAACAACACTTGGCCCTGTTTGACCTGTTGGCCCACGTCCACGTTGAGCGCGGTGACCCGCAGGCCGCTGAGCTCCACGCCCAGCTGCATTTCTTCGAATGGCGACACCGGGCCCGACACCAGCACCGTGCGAGCCATCGGGTGGGTCTGTGCCGTGGCCAGGCTGACCGGCAACGCCGAGCTGGCAGCGGCGGCTTCGCCGTCCTTCTTGTCTGACGAGCCGCAGGCCGACAACAAGGCGGCGGTCAGGAAAATGCAGGTCCAACGAAGGCTGTGGGCACGCATGGGGAGCTCTGTGGTCGACATTGAGGGGGAGGTATTGATTGGGTGCCGCAGCACGGGGTTGCCGGGCTAGCGGCCAGGCGAATCGGTGCCGGGAGCATCGGTGCGGGCGGGCTCGGTGCTGGACGCGTCCGCACCAGACGACACCGCGTGCCGGGAATCCGTGGAGCTTGCCGGCGCCGGGTGTCGTGCCAGCCACTGCGCAATGCCATCGAGCATCAAGGCCACGCCCTGTTCGAAACGCTCGTCCAGGCTGGGCTCGATGAAGGCGTCGCGCGCTTGCCAGCAATAGGGAAATCGCGCCTCGGCCATCGCCAGGAACGCCTGCTCCACGCTGTCCACGCCGCCCTGGTTGACGGGCAGGGATTGCTCTTCGATCACGAAGCCCATCACGTAATAGATGAGGTCCATCGCCGCGGTGGCCGCAAACTTGACCGGCGCGCCGCCCTGCACGAGCGAGGCGATCGTGGCTTCGCCCACGCGCAATACATTTTCCGTCGCCAGATAGGTGCCGGCGTAGACGCGTGCGCCGTCGCGGTGTGCCTTGAAGGCGTGGCGGAACTCGTCGGCAATCTGGATCAAGGTGGCGCGCCAGGCCTGTCCGGCGGGCACGTCGCGCGCCACCTCCTGGATCAAGGCATCGGCCATCGCATCGATCAGGGCCTGCTTGCTCTTGAAGTGCCAATAGAGCGACGGCGCGCGGATACCCAACTGGCAGGCGACCTTGCGCAAGCTCACGCCCTCGATGCCGGCTTCGTCCAGCAACCGGAAGGCGCTTTGAATGATCTGATCCCGTCCGATGGCCTGGCGCATGACTGCCCTAACAGTGTTAGGTGGCGGAATCTAACAGCGTTAGGCAGGCGCGGCAAGGGTCTTGGGCGGGCGGCCGGCCCAGACCCACATCGTTCAGGGACCGGGTGTCCGGATACCCGCCCCACCCGGCGTTGGCTCAATAGTCGCCACTGGCGTGTGGCGACGTCGGTCCGCCGGCGCTCGCCGAACCCTCGGACCGCACCCATGGAGCAACTCACACACGGAGTTTTGGTCATGACCCCCCTATCCCTAGACGCGTCGACGCCGACGATGATCGGCCAGTCGCCTGCCATCGTGCAGTTGAAGGCCCTGATGCAGTGCTACGCGCATTGCGATGCCTCGGTGCTGATTGAAGGCGAGACCGGCACCGGCAAGGAGCTGGTGGCGCGCGAGCTGCATTACGCCAGCGCCCGTCGCGACAAGCCGTTCGTGCCGGTGAACTGCGGCGCCCTGCCCGACAGCCTGCTCGAGGCGGAATTGTTTGGTCACCGGCGCGGCGCCTTTACCGACGCACGCAGCAGCGAGCAAGGCCTGGTGGAATACGCCCGCGGCGGCACGCTGTTCCTGGATGAAATCGATTCGCTGTCGCCGCGTGCGCAGACCACGTTGCTGCGCTTCCTGCAGAGCGGCGAATTTCGAGTGGTGGGCGAGCGTGCGGTGCGTACGGCCGATGTGCGGGTGCTGGCGGCGACCAACTGCGCACTGCTCAGTGCGATCGAACAGGGATGTTTTCGGCGCGATCTGTATTACCGGCTGAGTTCGTTGCAGCTCACCTTGCCCCCGCTGCGCGAGCGAGGCGAGGACCTGCAGCGGTTGGCGGTGCACTTGCTGGGCGAGGCCACCGCTCGCGCCGGGCTGCCTGATTGCGTGTGGGCGCCCGAGGCGCTGCAAGCCCTGTCGTGCCACCACTGGCCGGGCAACGTGCGCGAGCTGGAGAACGTGATCCTGCGGGCCTGCGTGCGTGCGCCGCAGGCCCGCATCGGCCTGCCGGAGCTGGCGCTGGCGGAGGGCTCGATCTGGGGCATTCCGGTGGCGGCGGCAGCACTGACACCGCTGCCGTGGCCATCGACGACAGCGTGCTGTCCTTCGCCGATGCCAAGCAGCACGCCATCGATCGTTTCGAGCGCGGCTACCTGAGCCAGCTGATGGTGCGCACCGGCTACAACGTGAGCCAGGCCGCCACGCTGGCGCATACCGAGCGGCGGCATCTGGGGAAGATGCTCAAGCGCCACGGCATCGAGCGGCATCGCCAGCAACACGACTGAGGTCGAACCGGGTGCTCGCGCACCCGGCGGGCGGGTCAACCCGGGTGCGCATGGCCCCATCGAGGTAACGACAAGCCGCTGTCGGTGCGCTTGCGCGGTTGTCACTATTTCTTATTTGCAGCTTGTTTTTCCCTGGTTTCAAGCACACCCGGCGCGATGCCTTGCTTGGGCGCCGTCGGTGGCACGGATGTTGCGACCGCTACCGCAAGCACCGTGGAACCCCGATGCATGACACCGAGCCCTGCACACCCGGAAGAGCCCGACGCGGAAGTGATCGACGCGGTGCTGGCGTACCTGCGCACGCATCCGGACGCGGCCGACACGTTGCATGGCATCACGCGTTGGTGGCTACCCCAGCAACGCTACGAGCGCGCCCACGGACGCATCGAGGCGGCATTGCAACGGCTGGCCGAACGCGGCCGGTTGCAGGTGCGGCACCTTCCGGACGGCACCGCGCTGTACGCGCTGGGCACTCCTCCCCACGACGACCCCTTCACTGACTTGCGCTGATCCAGCAAGGAGAACCGAAATGCCTGCTGCCCTGACCTACCCCGGTGTCTACGTCGAAGAAATCCCCAGTGGCGTGCGCACCATCACCGGCGTTGCCACCTCGATCACGGCCTTCCTCGGTCGTGCCTTGCGCGGACCGGTGAACCAAGCGGTGACCATCAACAGCTTCGGCGACTTCGAGCGAAGCTTTGGCGGGTTGTGGCTGGGCAGCCAGCTCGGCTACGCAGTGCGCGACTTTTTCCTCAATGGCGGCAGCCAAGCGGTGATCGTGCGGCTCTTCCACCCCAGCTACGCCGATGATGCCGACCGCGCGGATGCTGAAACCGCGGCCGTGGCGGTGGCCGATGCCGCCGCTACCGGCGCCGACGTGGCCACCGTGGTGGCCAATGCGGTGGCCAAGGCGGCGACCTTTGCCGAGGAGCCGGAAAAATCCGCCGCCAAGGCCGTGGCCGACGCCATCACCGCCGCCTCGCAACTGGACGGCGCGACGAAGGACTCCGCCTTGGCCGCGGGCCGCAAGTCCGCGGCGCCCTCGCGCGCCCCGGTGCAGGCCGGTGGCCTGAGCCTGCAGGCGGCCAACGAAGGGCGCTGGGGCGGCAAGCTGCGGGCCGAGGTCGAGCGCTCCGGCAATGCCGAGATCGCCATCGCACTGGGCGTGGCCGTGGGCGACCTGTTCAACCTGACCGTGCGCGACGCATCGCCCGGCGGCGCCAGCGAAACCTACCTCAACCTCACCGTGGTGGAGAGCGCGCGCCGCGCCGACCGCGTGCTGACCGCGGAGTCGCGACTGGTGCGGGTGCAGGGTGCGTTGCCCGCCTCGGTCACCGACGGCGTGGATGACGTGACCACTGCCGAAGGCGAAGTGGCCGACGCCAAGCGTGCACTGGACCAAGCCGTGCGCGATGGCCTGGATCCGGCCGCGCCCAAGCAGGCATGGGACGAGAAGCGCGCTGCCCTGCAGCTGAAATACGGCGAGGCCGACAGTCGTGCCAGTGATGGGGGTGCCCTGGCCGCAGGTGATTTCCTGCCCGAGCTGGGACTGGCACAGAAACGCGGGTTGTACGCGCTGGAGCAGGCCGATCTGTTCAACCTGCTGTGCATTCCGCCGTATCGCAGCAACGACGGCGTGTCGTTCGACGCCGATCCGGTGGTGCTGTCGGCGGCGACGGTCTACTGCGAGCAACGGCGTGCATTTCATATCGTCGACTCGCCCAGCGCGTGGGATACCAAGGCCGATGCACTCGACGGGCTGGACGAGTTTGCCGATCCGCGCAGCCGCAATGCCGCGCTGTTCTTCCCGCGCTTGCGCCAGCCCAACCTGCTGCGCAACAACGCCATCGAGACTTTTGCCGCCTGTGGTGCGGTGGCCGGTGTGTTCGCGCGCACCGACACCCAGCGCGGCGTGTGGAAGGCGCCGGCCGGGCTGGACGCCGGACTGGTGGGCGTACCGCAATTGTCGGTCCCGCTGACCGACGCGGAGAACGGCGAGCTCAACCAGCGCGGCATCAACTGCCTGCGCGCCATGCCGGCCAGCGGCCGGGTGGTCTGGGGCGCGCGCACGTTGCGCGGTGCCGACCAGCTGGCCGACGAATACAAATACATCCCGGTGCGGCGCATGGCGCTGTTCATCGAAGAAAGCCTGTTCCGCGGGCTGAAGTGGGTGGTGTTCGAACCCAACGACGAGCCGCTGTGGGCGCAGGTGCGCCTGAACGCAGGCGCCTTCATGCACAACCTGTTCCGCCAGGGCGCCTTCCAGGGCAGCTCGCCCCGCGACGCGTACTTCGTGCGTTGCGACAAGGACACCACCACCCAGAACGACATCAACCTGGGCGTGGTGAACATCCTGGTGGGTTTTGCTCCGCTCAAGCCGGCCGAGTTCGTGGTGCTGAAGCTGCAGCAGATCGCCGGCGCGATCGAGACCTGATCCCCCTTTCACCGGAGCACCACCATGGCCCAGTTCACCGTCAACGCGCAGCGTTTCGATCCCTACAAGAACTTCAAGTTCCGCGTGCGATGGGATAACAAGTACGTCGCAGGCATCAGCAAGGTCGGCGCGCTCAAGCGCAGTACCGAGGTGGTGGAGCATCGCGAAGGTGGCGATCCCAGCATCAGCCGCAAGTCGCCCGGGCGCAGCAAGTGCGAACCGATCACGCTCGAGCGCGGCGTCACCCACGACAAGGAGTTCGAGCAGTGGGCCAACAAGGTGTGGAATTTTGGCGCCGGCCTGGGTTCGGAAACCTCGCTGAAGGACTTCCGCAAAGACCTGATCATCGAGGTCTACAACGAGGCCGGACAGCTGGCCATCGCCTATCGCGTGTTCCGCTGCTGGGTGTCCGAATACCAGGCTTTGCCAGACCTGGATGCCAATGCCAACGCTGTGGCCATCCAGCACATCAAGCTGGAAAACGAGGGTTGGGAACGCGACCTCGACGTGGTCGAGCCGGCCGAGCCGAGCTTCACCGAGCCGGCCTGAGCATGACGATGCGCCCTGCCGCCACCCTCGATGTCGGCTAC
>DASWQJ010000331.1:0-3030 GCA_036403795.1 Stenotrophomonas sp. | reverse complement strand
ATCGAAGTGGGAAACTCAAAGCGCCATGCGCCGAGCTGGCGGGGTGGTGGGTCAGTGGGCCATGGATGGCCCACGTGCGGTGAGTGCGGCCATGGATGGCCGCTCGAACCGCGACCCACCATCCCGGCAGCTCGGGGCCCGTACCGTAAGCCAATAAAACCAACCACCCAAACCCACCGCGCCCCCAACAAAAAACCCCAACTCGCAAGACGCAATCGCTGGCGCGCTGGATAGGAAGAGGACCTAAAAAGAAGGCCCGCGTGTTGGCGCGGGCCTTCTGCGTGTTGCGGCGTGCGGTTGCCGGATCAGCGCTTCAGCGTCGCCAGTGCGTCGTTGAAGGTCTTGCTGGGACGCATGGCCTGCGCAATCTTGCCGAGGTCTGGACGGTAGTAGCCACCGATGTCCACGGCCTTGCCCTGCGCGCCATTGAGCTCATCGACAATGAGTTGCTCGTTGTCGCCCAGCAACTGGGCCAGCGGCGCGAACTTCGCCTTCAGGCCCGCGTCCTCGTCCTGGTTGGCCAGTGCCTGGGCCCAGTACAGCGCCAGGTAGTAATGGCTGCCGCGATTGTCGATCTCGCCGATCTTGCGCGCCGGGGACTTGTTGTTGTCCAGGATCTGGCCATTGGCCACGTCCAGCGCCTTGGCCAGGACCTTGGCCGACGCATTGTCGTAGCGGTTGCCCAGGTGCTCAAGCGAGGCAGCCAGGGCCAGGAACTCACCGAGCGAATCCCAGCGCAGGTAATCCTCTTCGGTGAACTGCTGCACGTGCTTGGGGGCCGAACCGCCGGCGCCGGTCTCGAACAGGCCGCCGCCGGCCATCAGCGGCACGACGGACAGCATCTTGGCACTGGTGCCCAGCTCCATGATCGGGAACAGGTCGGTGAGGTAGTCGCGCAGCACGTTGCCGGTGACCGAGATCGTGTCCTGGCCCTTGCGGATACGTTCGAGCGAAAGCTGGGTGGCCTCGACGGGCGACAGAATGCGGATATCCAGCCCGGCGGTATCGTGGTCCTTCAGGTAGCGCTCGACCTTGGCGATTACCTGGCCATCGTGGGCGCGCGCCTTGTCCAGCCAGAACACTGCCGGCGTGCCGCTCAGGCGCGCACGCTCGACGGCCAGCTTCACCCAGTCCTGGATCGGTGCGTCCTTGGTCTGGCACATGCGCCAGATGTCGCCCGCTTCGACGGCCTGTTCGAACACCACGTTGCCCTGCTCGTCGGTCACCTTGACGGTGCCATCGGCCGGGATCTGGAAGGTCTTGTCGTGCGAGCCGTATTCCTCGGCCTTCTGCGCCATCAGGCCGACATTGGGGACGCTGCCCATGGTGGCCGGATCGAACGCGCCGTGGGTCCGGCAATCGTCGATGACGACCTGGTACACGCCCGCGTAGCAACGATCGGGAATGACGGCCTTGGTGTCCTGCAACTTTCCTTCGGCGTTCCACATTTGTCCGGAGTCGCGGATCATCGCCGGCATCGAGGCGTCCACGATCACGTCGCTGGGCACGTGCAAGTTGGTGATGCCCTTGTCGGAGTTGACCATGGCCACGCCCGGACGCTGTGCGTACTCGGCCTGCAGGTCGGCCTTGATCGCAGCCTGCTGCTCGGCCGGCAAGCTGCCGATGCGCGCATACAGGTCGCCGATGCCGTTGTTGGCATCGAAGCCGACCAACTGAAGCGCCACGGCATGCTTGGTCAGCACATCGCGATAGAACTCGCCCACGGCCACGCCGAACATGATCGGGTCGGAGACCTTCATCATGGTCGCCTTGAGGTGCAGCGAGAACAGCACACCCTTCGACTTGGCGTCGGCAATCTGCGCATCGATGAAAGCGGCCAGGGCCTTGCGGCTCATCAGCGCGGCATCGACGATCTCGCCGGCCTTCACTGCCACCTTCTCCTTCAGCACGGTCGCGTGGCCGTCCTGGCCCACGAGCGCGATCTTGAGGCTACCGGCGGTGGCGATCGTGGCCGACTGCTCGCTGCCAAAGAAATCGCCCGATTCCATGTGCGCGACGTGCGACTTGGACTCGGTGCTCCACTTGCCCATGCGATGCGGATGCTTGCGTGCGAAATTTTTGACCGACAGCGGTGCGCGGCGATCGGAGTTGCCCTCGCGCAGCACGGGATTGACGGCGCTGCCCTTGACCTTGTCGTAGCGCGCCTTGATGTCGCGCGCCTGCTCGTCCTGCGGCGCCTCCGGGTAATCGGGCAGCGCGTAGCCTTGTGACTGCAGCTCCTTGATCGCGGCCATCAACTGCGGCACCGAGGCACTGATGTTCGGCAGCTTGATGATGTTCGCTTCCGGGCGCGTGGCCAGCTCGCCCAGCTCGGCGAGGTCGTCGGCGGTCTTGTGCTGCGCGGACAGGAAATCCGGGAATTGCGACAGGATGCGCGCGGCCAGCGAGATGTCGCGCGTCTCGACCACGATACCGGCGGTGTCGGTGTACGCGTCGACGATCGGCAGCAGCGACTGCGTCGCCAGGTAAGGCGCCTCGTCGGTGAGGGTGTAAAGGATCTTCGGGGTGTTCGACATGGTCAGCGTGACTCGGTTCTGCATCGGGAGGGAAATACCGGCATGGGACGTCGCGCGGGACAAGCCCGTCGGCGGTGCGGGTGGCGTTGTGGTCTGCCACTCGTCTGCGGCCGTATAGCGGCGCCGGCCAGTTGCCGGGCAAGCGGTGCATTGTCGCCGGTTGATGGTCCTCGGGCAAAGACGGGGCGCCGCCGGACGCTGTGTCCGGTGTTCGAGGTGGTCGTGCGGGAGTTGCAATCGCAACCGATACGGCGGCGCATGGGGTCTTCCTGCCGGGTGCGGGGCCGAGAAAGTTTTTCTCCCATGGAAGGCGGGCGGCCTGCCCGGACGCTTTGCTCGCGGCTTGCGAGTTGGGTTTTTTGTTGTGGGCGCGGAGGGTGTGGGCGGTTGGTTTTAAGTACTTACGGTGCGGGCCCCGTCCTGTCGGGATGGTGGGTCGCGGTTCGAGCGGCCATCCATGGCCGCACTCACCGCACGTGGGCCATCCATGGCC
>DASWQJ010000330.1:0-11017 GCA_036403795.1 Stenotrophomonas sp. | reverse complement strand
AACAGATTCAACACCAGCGCCACCTGCGGGCGCACGCCGCTGCGTGCCACCTCGCGGGTCTGATAGCTGGACAACTCGATTGCCCAGTATTGCGGCGATGGCACGGGAGCCAATAGTTCCAGCAAGGGCAGCCCGATGTTGCCGGCCAACGCCGTGCGGTGGCCACCGGCACGTAGCAGGTGTGCCAACAGCGCGGTGGTGGTGCTCTTGCCCTTGGTACCGGTCACGCACACCGCCCCGGGCACGACACCGCCGGGCTGCGCATGCTCGGCAAACCACAGCGCCGTGCCGCCAATGAAATGCGTGCCCGCCTGCGCCGCCGCCACCGCCTCGGGGCGGTTCGGGCTGATGCCGGGGGACTTCACCACCACTGCAAAGCGCGACAGCGCCTGCGCATCGACCGCGGTGAGCACCTGCAAGTGCCGATCGCCCAGGCTCGATGCCTCCGCCCTCTCGCCTTCGCTGCAGAACAACGTCAGGGCAAGATCCGGCAAGGCGGCGCGGATGGCCCGATAGGCCGAGCGACCTTCGCGCCCCCAGCCCCACAAGGCGACCGACTGGCCCTCAAGCTGCGAAATGCGCACGCACGCGCTCCCACAGCGCCGCTGGAATACGATGTTCGTTGCCCACTTCCAGTTGTGGGGCCAAGGCCAGGTCTTCGGCCTGCAGCTGCGGCAGGATCTCGCGGGCGAACCGCACCACCAGCGCGTCTTCCTTCCACTCCGGGCGCATGGCCAACGCCGCCATCGAGGCACGCGATTCGCGGCCTTCGCCCACGCATTCGAAGGGTTTGTGGTCCTGGAATTCGAGCAGCGCGTCGTAACCGCCCGCCTGGCCGGCGTCGTCGAGCAGGTTGCGCCCGAAGATCTTTACCAGCCGGGTCTTGGGCATGAATGGTGCCAACGCCAGGAACACGAAATGGCACTTCGGGCACACCCCGCACCAGCGATTGACCGGGCGCTCGCCCATGATGTGGAAATTGCGGTTGCAGCTGGAAAAGTGCGCGTCGTAGCGATCAGTACGAGCGAACTGGCGTGCCACCGCCAGTTCCGACAACGGACGCAGCAACGAGTAGTAGCGCAGATCGGCCGCCACGTGGCGCTCGACATGCTCGCCCAGCGCACGCTCCCATTCCCAGCCCTTGGACCACTGGTGGTTCACCTCGCCCGTGCCGGGAATCAGGCTGCCGTAGCTGGCCGAGCGCTCATTGGAGAACACCACCTGGTCTACACCGGTCAGCAGTGCGGCGAACAACATGATCATCGAATTGATCGCCGTGACCGGGATGTGGCCATTCCAGGCACCCTGCCGGTTGAGCTCGAACAACGCCGGTGCCAGCGTGCGCCCGATGTTGAGCGTCGCCAGGCCGGTGCGGTCGGCGCAGGCACGGATCAGCTGCGAGCCGCCCACCCAGGTCACGGTCTGCTCGATCCCGGCGGCGCGCAGCGCTTCGATGCTGACCAGCGAATCCTTGCCGCCGCCGATAGCGACCAGCGCGTGTTCGCGCAGCCCGGCCGGTGGCGCGGGCCCCGCGCCAGGAGCTTCCACCGGCAAACGGAAACGCCCCCGCAGGTCCAGGCCATTGCGGTAGGCGAACTCGCCCAAACCGTGCAGATAGAGCTTCTCCACCAGCGCGGCGGTATCGGCATCGATGGCATAGTCATCGATGACCACCTGCGACGGCACGGCCGCCTTGTAGTAGCTGACCCCCGCAAACAGATGCAGCAACCGCAGCGCGCGCTGCACCGCCTCGGCTCTGCCCGGCTCCAGCACGAACGGAGCACCCGGCACGGTGATCGTCTCCACCAGCTCCGGTCCCTGGTCGAAGGCATAGACCAGCGAAGCCACGCCGCTGGCGGCGTCGAAACCACAACGCACGAAGCGAAATCGCGTGACCTGGTGTTTGTCGAAAGTGCTCATGGAGTATCCGTAATGCAGTGACCCGGTTTTCGCGCGCACGCGCGTCGGCCGGTATCGGTCATGTGGGGAAAGCGTCGAAACAGATCAGTGACCGTGTGCATCGATCACATCCTCGCGCGGCAGTTCGCGCTGGTTGTAGGTACTGGCCATGGCGTAACCGTAGGCACCGGCATCGGCAATCAGGGCCACGTCGCCCGGCGCGGTGGACAGCGGCAACGAGCGGCGCTTGCCGAACACGTCCGAGGACTCGCAGATCGGGCCGACCACGTCGAACGCGCCCAATGCCGCATCGTCCAGTCGGGCCAGGTTCTCCACGTCGTGCCAGGCGTCATACAGGGCCGGGCGCACCAGGGTATTCATGCCGGCATCGAGTCCGACGCGGTGCACGCCATCCTTTTCGATGACCTGGGTGACGCGGGTCAGCAGCACGCCTGACTCGGCCACCAGGAACCGACCCGGCTCCACCGCCAGCCGGAATGCGGGATGCACCGCGCGCACCTCGGCCAGGCCCGCGGCCCAGCGCTCCAGGTCGAAGGGCTCGTCATCGGCGCTGTAGGGAATGGGCAACCCGCCGCCGATGTCGATCGTCTCCACCGTGCCGATGCGTCGCGCAAATCCGGCCAGTTCGTCGAACATCAGCCGCCAGTGCTGGCCGCTCTCCACCCCGCTGCCCAAATGCGCATGCAAGCCCACGATGCTGGTCCCCAGCGCGCGCGCCACATCGACGAACTCATCCACGCGGGTGGTCGACAGCCCGAACTTGGAGTGCTTGCCGCCGGTGTTGACCTTCTCGTGATGGCCATCGCCATGACCCAGGTCGATGCGCAGCCACAGCGCGCGACCGCGGAACACCTCCGGCCAGCGCTTGAGCGCTTCCACGTTGTCCACCGTCACCGTTACGCCCAGCGCGAACGCCGCCTCGTATTCGTGCTTCGGTGCAAAGCTGGGCGTGAACAGCACCCGGCGCGGCGACAACTCCGGCAACGTGTCGAACACACGGCGCAGCTCGCCTTGGGAAACGCACTCCAGCCCGAATCCTTCCTGCACCAGCGCCTCAAGGATCGCCGGATGGGAATTGGCCTTGATGGCGTAGTAGCGCTGGTCGATCGCGGCGATCGCCTTGAGCGCACGGGCGCGCTCGCGCACGGTCGCCAGGTGGTACACGTAGCGCGGGGTGCCCGACTGCGCCAACCGCAGCAGATGTTCGCGCTCGCCCCGCCACCACGGCGTCGGGCGCGGCCGCACCGAGCCGGTGATTTCGCGCCAGCGCGGGCCAAATACCTCGCCCTCGCCCACCGGCATCGCGCCGCTGTCGATCAGCTCGGCGTGCAGGATCGGCAGCAGGCCATCGGCATCGCTCTCGTCGATGACGAACGTCAGGTTCAAATCGTTGGACGATTGCGAAATCATGTGCACGCGCTCCTGGCCGAACGTGGCCCACACGTCCGAGAGCTTGTGCAGCAGCGAGCGCATGCCGCGTCCCACCAGCGTGATCGCTGCGCAGGGCACGATGATCTTGACCCGGCAGATCTCCGCCAGGTCGGCCGACAGCGCCGCCAGCACATCGGTATTGACCAGGTTTTCAGACGGATCCAGCGACACCGTCACGTTGGTCTCCGCCGTGCCGATCAAGTCCACCGACAGGCCATGTTTCTTGAACAGCGTGAACACGTCGGCCAGGAAGCCGACTTGTTGCCACATGCCAATGCCTTCCATCGACACCAGCACGATGCCGTTGCGCCGGCTGATCGCCTTGACCCCTGGCACCGGCTCGGCGGTGCCATCGATGCGCGTGCCCGGCAAGTCCGGACGCTCGGTATCCAGGATGGCCATCGCCACGCCAGCATCGCGACACGGCTTGATCGATCGCGGATGCAGCACCTTGGCCCCGGTGGTGGCGATTTCCTGTGCCTCGTAATAGTCCAGCCGGGTCAGCAGGCGCGCATCCGGCACTTCGCGCGGATTGGCCGAGAACATGCCGGGCACGTCGGTCCAGATTTCCACGCGATGGGCGCCAAGCAATGCGCCGAAATACGCCGCCGAGGTGTCCGAGCCGCCGCGCCCCAGGATGGCGGTGCCACCTTCTGCGTGGCGCGCAATGAAACCCTGGGTGATGAGCATGCGCGTGGGCTGTGCGTCGAAGCGCGCCTTCCAGTCCGCATCCGAACGCCACTGGCAGGACACCGACAGGCGACGCAGCCACTCACTCTGGTTCGGCTGCGGCGGCAGGGCCGAGAGCCAGTCGCGTGCATCGGCCCAGCCCAGGTCCAGGCCGCTGGCATGTAGATAAGCGGCACCCAGGGTGGACGAAAGCAGTTCGCCCTGGCCCAGCACTTCGGCCTGCCAGTCCAGCGGACGCGCACCCGCGCGCGGGTCGCTGAGCAGATTGCGCAGCGTGGCGAGGCGATGCTTGAGCACCGCCTCGACATCCAGCTCCAGCTCGGCAACGAAGGCCCGGTGGCGCTGCTCGAGCGCGTCGACCCGTTCGCGGCTGTCGGGGGCGCCGTCGGCGATCGCTGTCAACTCGTTGGTCACGCCCGACAACGCCGACACCACGACCAGCACGCGCGCACCGGTCTCGTCCGCACGTTTTTTCGCCAGTTTCCCGATCGTGTCCCAGCGATGGCGACGCGACACCGAAGTGCCGCCGAACTTGAGGACGATCCAGCGATCGGCAGAAGGAGAAGCTGACATGGTCTAGGTTGTCTACGATAGAGGGGAACGCGCACCGGCAGCCCGGTGCGGAACCCCCGATTCTACCGGCAACCCGACCTGGTCCGCCCCCGATGACGCTACGAACCTACCTGCAGTTGGACGTGTTTTCCGACCGCCCCGGCGCCGGCAATCCCTTGGGCGTCGTCCTGGATGCCGAAGGCCTCGAGGAGGGCGCGATGCAGGCCCTGGCAGGTTGGCTCAACCTGTCTGAAACGGTGTTTTTCCTGCCGCCCGGCCCAGGTGCCGATTACCACATCCGCATCTTCACCCCGCGCATGGAATTGCCCTTCGCTGGGCATCCGAGCGTAGGCGCCGCCTGGGCAGCGGTCGCCCATGGCCTGGCACAACCCCGCACAGGCCAGCTGGTCCAGCAGTGTGGCGCCGGCCTGCTGCCGGTGCGGGTGAGCGGCGACCACGCCGCGCCACGCACCCAGGTGCGCAGTCCGCGCGCGCACCTTCGCCCGCTGGAGGCGCCGGTCCTGCCGGCCGCCCTCGCGGCGATCGCCATGCCTGGCCAAGCGCCGGAGCTTTGGAACAATGGGCCGGACTGGTGGCTGCAGGAAGTCGTCGACGAGGCGGCGCTGCGTGCGTTGCAACCCGATTTCGCCGCGCTGGCCGCCCTGCCCGGTCACGGCAAACTAGCCGCCTTCGCGATGGCCGACCACGGCGACTATCAAGTGGCGGTGCGCGCTTTCGCGCCGGGCGTCGGCGTCCCCGAGGACCCGGTCACCGGCAGTGCCAACGCGCTCATCGGCGCCTGGCTGGCGCAACACGACCGCCTGCCGTCCGATCGCCGCTATGTCGCCAGCCAAGGGCGGGAACGGGGTCGCGACGGTCGCGTCGAGGTCCAGGTCGATACGGAATCAGAGGTCTGGATCGGCGGCGACACCCGGCAAGTCATCGTGGGCCGGATCGACTGGTAGACGGCAGGTTTTGGCAGCCCAGCCCGGCTGCTAAGCTGCGCGCCCCTCTTCCGCCGGGCCCGCCATGACCACGCGCCGTTTCCTGCAATTGGATGTGTTCGCGCACCGCGCCGGCGGCGGTAATCCCCTGGCCGTCGTCCTGGATGCCGACGGGCTCGACGATGCCGCCATGCAAGCGATCGCACGCTGGACGCGCCTGCCGGAAACCACGTTCGTGTTCCCTGCGGCCGACGATGGCGCCAGTTACCGTTTGCGGATGTTTTCCCCGCAAAAAGAAGTCCCTTTCGCCGGCCATCCCAGCGTGGGAACGGCGCATGCGGTGCTGGAAACAGGCCAGGCCACGCCCCGCGATGGGCTGCTGGTGCAGGACGGCCTGGCCGGCCGCCTGCCGTTGCGGGTCGATGGAAACCACAACGCGCGCACCATTGCGATCCGCACGCCGCGCGCACGGGTGGTGGAAATCGCGAGCCGTGAAGATCCACGCCTGGCCGCCGCGTTGCGCGACTGGCCCACGGGCGCGCATCCACCGGCCCTGATGGACGGGGGACGACGCTGGTGGCTGGTCGAGTTGTCCGACGAATCGGCGTTGCGCGCGCTGGCTCCGGATTGGGACGCGATCGCCGCACTCGCCGAGGCAACCGGCAGCATGGGCGTGTTCGCCTACGCCTTCGCAGCGCCGGAACAGGACTGGCAAGTCGCGGTCCGCGCCTTTGTCGGCAATGGACGCCGTTTCGAAGATGCCGCTTCCGGTGCGGCCAACGCCGTCCTTGCGGCCTGGCTGGACGAACGTGGCGCCCTTCCGGCCGGTCGCAAGCGTTACCAAGTCAGCCAGGGCCGGGAGATCGGCTTCGATGCGCGGCTGGCGCTGCAGATCGACGATGCCGGCGATGTCTGGTCCGGTGGCCAGGTGCAGACGGTCATCTCCGGCACCCTCGATTGGCCTGACAGCGCCGCTTGAAACGTTATGCCTGGATCCCGGACCGGCTTATCGGGCCGACTGAAGTGCAGGTTTATTCCGGCGCCGGCTCGATGCGGATGCGGATCCGTTCGCCCGGGTTGTAATCACTGTGGGTGCGATAGGTGCGCCCTGCGTATTCGTAGGTGACGTCGTAACCGTCCACGCGTTCGCGCTCTTCATAGGGCACCGGATCGCAAACCCGCACCGTGCCCTGCCGATCCACCGGATGGTTGGCGTCGTAGACCGAGCGGCCGGCCACGCCGCCCACCATGGTCCCCACCGCCGTGCCCAGCAACTGGCCACTACCACCGCCGAAGCGGCTACCCGCCACGGCGCCGACTACGCCACCGATCACCGTGGCCAGGCCGCGCCCCTGGGGATTGGCCGTGCCCGCACCATAGCTGCCTTGCCCATCGCCGTAATAGTCGCCGCCGTTTCCGTACCCGTCCTGCGCAGGTCGGTCGTAGCAACGTTGCCCACCACCGTTCGCGGAGTCACGCACGATCAGCGGGTCCACCCGTACCACACGCGCATAGTCGTAGCCGCCATCACGCACGTAGGGATCGTCGTTTTCATAACGCACATCGTCGCGATAGGACTGCGCATGCGCACCGCCGGCAAGCGCCATCGCGGCGGCGGCCAGGCAGACCAGGCTGAGGGGTTTCATTGCAGCGTCGTCCGGAAAGTGGGGAGGGACGAAGCCGATGCTCTACAGATGGCAGTGAAACGCGACTGAACGGATTCGCCCCCGCCGCGGCAGGCGTTGGCCGACCCCGCCCCGGGCCAACGCCGCGGGTCATGGTCGGGCCTCCACGTGAACGCCCTTGATGGACGCCTGCGTTCCTTTCCGCAGCCGCGCGGGGCTGCCCCGTGCGGCGATGGCCGGGCTGCGCAGCGCCTGCCGTTCAACGACCGGAGCCTTCCACGGCAGCCTTCCACGTCAGCCTACAACGGCAGCCGTCCACCGCAGCCGGCACCAGGCATTGCCTGGACCGGCCGCAGCACGCAGCTTTCCTGCGACCGACTCAGCCGGCGGAGAACTCGCTTTCCAGCGAGATCGGCACCGCGCTCAGCGCCTTGGACACCGGGCAGTTCTTCTCTGCCTTGTGTGCCAGCTCGCGGAACTGCGCCTCGTCGATACCCGGCACCACTGCCTTGAGCTTTAGGCGGATCTGCGACAGCTGGGGACCGCCTTCCAGTGACAGATCGACTTCGGCGCGGGTGTCGAGCGACTTGGGCGGGAATCCGGCTTCGGTCAGTTGCGCCGAGAGCGCCATCGTGAAACAGCCGGCATGCGCCGCAGCAATGAGCTCTTCGGGATTGGTGCCCTTCTCATCGCCGAAACGGCTGTTGAAGCCGTAACGCGTGTTCTCCAGCAAGCCGCTCTGCGGCGTACTGAGCAGACCTTTGCCGGTCTTGAGGTCGCCTTCCCAATGCGCGGTGGCGTGACGGCTGATGCTCATTGCTACTCTCCTGCGGGTTTGAGGGGTGTGCAGCATAGCCGGGGGGCCGTTAGGGCGTTGTGCGACGCAACGGGGCCCCAACGGGCAACGCGCTACATTGCAGGGGCCATGACCCTCCCCTGGCCCGGCCGATCGCCGGCCGGACCGTCGGAACGCCATGACGCCACTTCTATCCAGACGGAGGAACGGCTCATGTCCTACAGCACTCGCGACATCCGCAACGTGGCCTTGGCAGGCCACCCTGGCGCCGGCAAAACCACCCTGTTCGAAGCCCTGCTGCATGCCGGCGGCACTGTACAGACGGCAGGCACCATCGAACGCGGCAACACCGTGTCCGACCACGACGCGATCGAACGCCAGCGGGGCCACTCCATCGACGGGGCCATCTCTGCCGTCGATCAACCCGGCCTGCATCTGAACCTGATCGACACCCCCGGCTACCCGGATTTCCGCGGAGCGGCATTGCCGCCCTTGGCGGTGGTGGAAACGGCGATGATCGTCGTCGATGCGGCGCGCGGCGTACAGCACGGCACCCGGCGCCTCATGCAACGTGCCGCCGGCCGACGGCTGTGCCGGGTCCTGGTGGTCAACAAGATCGACCAGGAAGGCATGGACACCTCAGCGCTGCTGGCCGAGCTACGCGACACCTTCGGCAACGAGGTGCTGCCAGTCAATCTGCCGGCGGACGGTGGCAAGCGCGTCATCGATTGTTTTGCCGGCGAAGCCGGCGACAGCGATGCAGGCCCGGTCGCCGATTGGCATCGCGCCATCCTGGACCAGGTCGTCGAAATCAACGAACGCGTCATGGAGCACTATCTGGACGACGGCGAATCCGGCCTGGCCCCCGCCGAATTGCACGACGCCTTCGAACAATGCCTGCGCGAGGGCCATCTGGTCCCGGTGTGCTTCGTGTCCGCGCGTACCGGCGTGGGCGTACCCGAATTGCTGCGAATCTGCCGGGACCTGTTGCCCAGCCCGGAGGAAGGCAATCCGCCCCAGTTCGTCGCCGATGGCCAACCGGTGCCAGTGGGCGCCGATCCGGACGGGCCGGTCGTAGCGGATATCTTCAAGATCGTCAACGACCCTTTCGTCGGCAAATTGGGGATATTCCGGCTCTACCAGGGCACCTTGCGCAAGGACATGCCGCTGCTGGTCGACGACGCCCGAAAGCCGGTGCGCGCAGCCCACCTCTACCGACTGCAGGGCAAGGACCATGTCGCCGTGGACAGCGTGCTGCCCGGCGACATCGCCGCCATTGCCAAGGTCGAGGAAATCCACTTCGACGCCGTACTCCACGATCGCCACGAACAGGATCACCTGCACCTGGCACCGACCGACTACCCGCAATCGATGTTCGGCCTGGCCATTTCGCCCGCCAGTCGCGGGCAAGAGCAGAAGCTGGCCCAAGCGCTGGACAAATTGAGCCAGGAAGATCCGGCTTTCATCGTCGAACGCCAGGACGAAACACACGAGACCCTGGTGCGCGGATTGTCGGACCTGCACTTGCGGGTGATGCTGGAGCGGCTGGTCAGCCGCCACGGCGTGGAAGTCACCACGCGAACGCCACGCATCGCCTACCGCGAAACCGTGGGCGGACACGCCGAAGGGCACCACCGCCACAAGAAACAGACCGGCGGCGCCGGCCAGTTCGGCGAGGTCTACCTGCGCGTGGCGCCCCTGGACCGCGGCACCGGCTTCGAGTTCGTCGACGCAGTCAAGGGCGGCACCATCCCGGGACAATTCATGCCAGCCGTGGAAAAAGGCGTGCGCCAGGCGGTGCTCGCTGGCGCCATCGCCGGCTATCCGATCCAGGACGTGCGGGTCACCGTCTATGACGGCCGCCACCATCCGGTTGACAGCAAAGAGGTCGCTTTCGTCGCGGCGGGTCGCAAGGCATTCCTGGACGCGGTCGCCCGCGCCTCCCCGCAGGTCCTGGAGCCGATCGTGGAACTGGAAGTCAGCGCACCGGAAACGCAAGCGGGCGATATCACCGGCGGATTGGCGGCCAAACGCGCGCGCATCCACGGCACCGACAGCCGTCACGGCGAAATCGTCATCCACGCCCAGGTACCGCTGTCCGAACTGGACGGCTACGCCGCCGAGCTCAAGTCGGCGACCGCCGGTTTGGGGCGATATTCCCTTGATTTCAGCCATTACGAGCCGGTTCCCGCCGCAGTGCAGCAGCGCCTGGTCACCGCGCACCAGCCCGGTGCAGAGGACGACTGAGGCGCCCAAGTTTGCCTTGCCAACCGACGCGGAACGCGCGCGGACGCTTTTTTTCCGCTTTTTTTGCTTCCCCCCTATTGGCGCCACGCTGCACTTGCCCTACATTTCGCGTTGCCGACGGGGTCGGCGCGACTCCAACAACCACCGTTACGGAACAGGAAAACCATGGCAAAGACCGCTAAGAAGGCTGCCCCGAAGAAGGCAGCAAAGAAAGTCGCCACCAAGACCGCCGCCAAGCCGGCCGCTCCCAAGCCGATCAAGGAAGCGCTGAGCAAGTCGGGCCTGGTTGCCCACATCGCCGAAGCCACCGCGCTGGCCGCCAAGGACGTCCGCGCCGTGCTCGCTTCGCTGGAATCCGCCGTCCACGCCTCCATCAGCAAGAAGGGCGCCGGCACCTTCACCCTGCCGGGCCTGCTGAAGATCAGCTCCGTCAGCGTTGCGGCCAAGCCGAAGCGCAAGGGCATCAATCCTTTCACCAAGGAAGAGCAGTGGTTTGCCGCCAAGCCGGCCACCGTCAAGGTGAAGGTGCGTCCGATGAAGAAGCTCAAGGACGCCGCCGTCTGATCGACGGGTTCCCGCTTCTGCTGCACCCGACGAGACGGCTTCGGCCGTCTCGTTTTTTTTTGGGTCTTCTCCCTATCCGGGGCGCCGGTGATCGCGGCTTGCGAGTTGGGGTTTTTATTGTGGGCGCGGTGGGTTTGGGCGGTTGGTTTTGAGTACTTACGGTGCGGGCCCCGAGCTGCCGGGATGGTGGGTCGCGGTTCGAGCGGCCATCCATGGCCGCACTCACCGCACGTGGGCCATCCATGGCC
>DASWQJ010000329.1:0-10253 GCA_036403795.1 Stenotrophomonas sp. | reverse complement strand
CCGGACCACCCAGTCCGCCTGTGCCAGGAGTCGGCAGTCCTGGTTGTTGCGCGCCCGCAACAGCCACGCCGGCCACAGTTCCAGGTGGTCCGTGTTGAGCAGTAGGCGTCCCGGCGTGTGCATGCGGCTAGCTTAGCGGCTGCCCCGGCGAGCGGCCAGCCGGCGGCGGTATCGCGCGGTCTGCATCATCCTGGCTGCTTGAAGATCAGCACCACCGGATTCATCGGTGCGGGCATGACCAGGTTGACCAGCTCCCAGCCGAGCTGGCCATGATGATCGAGTGCCTGTTGCACTTCGTCGCAGCGGATTCCGCCCACGAAGCTGGGTTTGATTTCCACGGTGAGGTATTTCCAGCGATCGGGCATCACGGTTCCTTGTCGTCCGGGCGGGGTGCGGGCAGGGCGGGGGGTGCTGGCAGGCGCCCGGCTTTGCGCAGTGCGTCGCGCAACAGGTACTCGATCTGCGCGTTGGCACTGCGTAGGTCGTCGTCGGCCCAGCGCTGCACGGCCGCCAGCACGTCGGCGTTGATACGCAGCGGATAGGCCTTTTTTTCAGTCATCAGTAAAGCGAGCCGGCATTTATGATCGGCTGCGTGCCGCGATCCGAGCACAGCACCGTCAACAGATTGCCGACCATCTGCGCCTTGCGTTCTTCATCCAGCTGGACCACGCCGGTGCGCTGCAGTTCCTTGAGGGCCATCTCCACCATGCCCACGGCACCGGCAACGATGCGTGTGCGCGCGGCGATCACCGCGTTGGCCTGCTGCCGCTGCAGCATCGCCTGGGCGATTTCCGGCGCATAGGCGAGGTGGCTGATGCGTGCGTCGATCACCTGCACGCCGGCATCGGCCAGGCGCTCGGCCAGTTCGTCCTTCAAGTGCTGCGAGATGTCGCTGGCATGGCTGCGCAGCGCGAGCTGGCCTTCTTCGTGCGCATCGTAGGGATAACTGGTGGCCATCGCGCGCAGCGCCGATTCGGACTGGATGTGCACGAAGCTTTCGTAGTCATCCACGTTGTAAACCGCCTCGGAGGCGTCGACGACCTGCCAGACGATCACCGCGGCAATCTCAATCGGGCTGCCGTCCAGCTCGTTGACCTTGAGCCGGCCACTCTCGAAATTGCGCACGCGCTGGCTGACCTTGCGCTTGGCGTAGAAGGGGTTGTTCCAGCGCAACCCGTTGTCCTTGACGGTGCCGACGTATTTGCCGAACAGGCTCAACACCGCCGCCTGGTTGGGCTGCACCGTGTACAGGCCGGTGAGGCTCAACGCGGCCAGCACCATCACCGGCAACAGGAACCGCGCCGGAGCAGTGGCAGGCGCGCCGGTGACCGAGCCTGGCCAGAACCCGCCGAACAGCAGCCAGCCGGCCAGCAACACCAAGGCCACGACCCCGACCAGGAACGGGATGCCGGGCAGGGAACCCAGGGATTTCTCTTTCATCGGACTCTCGCGACCGGCACGGGCGTGCCGTTTAGGCGATCAGATATCAAAATGATATCTATCGCAAGTGTCTCGGCTGCCGGGGCCCGGGCGCCGCCGCCGGCCCATGGGTCGGCCGTCTTAGAATGGCGGTCCTCCCAGTAAAGACCCGCCCATGACGACCTTCGGCACGCCGCTGTCCCCCTCTGCCACCCGCGTACTGCTGCTGGGCTCGGGCGAGTTGGGCAAGGAAGTGGCGATCGAGCTGCAGCGCTTCGGGGTCGAGGTCATCGCCGCCGATCGCTATGCCGATGCACCGGCCATGCAGGTGGCGCATCGCTCGCACGTGCTGGACATGCTGGATCCGATGGCGCTGCGCGAGCTCATCGCGCGTGAGCAGCCGCACCTGATCGTTCCCGAGATCGAGGCGATCCATACCGAGACCCTGGTCCAGTTGGAGCTTGAGCAAGGCCAGCGGGTGGTACCCACCGCGCGCGCGGCGCGATTGACGATGGACCGCGAAGGGATTCGCCGGCTGGCCGCGGAGACGCTCGGGCTGCCCACCTCGCCGTATCGTTTCGTCGACACCCAGGAGCAGTACCAGGCCGCGGTCGAAGCGATCGGCATGCCTTGCGTGGTCAAGCCGGTGATGTCCTCTTCCGGCAAGGGACAGAGCACCGTGCGCCAGGCTGCCGACGTCGATGCGGCTTGGGAATACGCGCAGACCGGCGGTCGCGCGGGTGCCGGTCGCTGCATCGTCGAAGGCTTCATCGACTTCGAGTACGAGATCACCTTGCTGACCGTACGCCATGCCGGGGGCACCTCTTTCTGCGCGCCCATCGGTCACTGGCAGAAGGACGGGGACTATCGCGAAAGCTGGCAGCCGCAGCCGATGTCGGCGCGGGCGCTCGAGCGTGCGGAGGCGATCTCGCAGGCGATCACCGATGAGTTGGGCGGCTGGGGACTATTCGGCGTGGAGCTGTTCGTTCGCGGCGACGAGGTGTGGTTCAGTGAAGTATCGCCACGCCCGCATGACACCGGCCTGGTGACGCTCGCCTCCCAGGAGCTGAGCCAGTTCGCCCTGCATGCGCGCGCGATCCTCGGCCTGCCGATCCCGACCATCCGCCAGATCGGCGCGTCGGCTTCATGCGCGCTGCTGGCGCACGGCGAGGGGGTGCCGGTCTTCGATCACGTCGATGTTGCGCTGGCTCGGCCCGGTACCGCATTGCGCCTGTTCGGCAAGCCGAGCGTGCATGGCCATCGCCGCGTCGGCGTGACCCTGGCGCGCGCCGACGACATCGAGGCCGCGCGCGCGCTGGCGCGCGAATCGGCCGAGGCCATCCACATTACGTTGCGGGCGTGAGGTAGAGATCCTGGCCGGCGATGGCAAGTCGCGGCGGTGGCTGCGAGAGCTGGCGTGACGGCGAATCTTCGAAGGTGACAAACCACAAGGCCGCCATCAGGCGGCCTTGTGGCAAGGGCAGCAGTGAAGCCGTCGTTACGGCTGCACGTCCACCCACACCAGGTGATGGTCGCTGCCGTCGGCGATGGCCGCATGCGCATCGCTGCGGGCCGGCCAGAACACGCCGCTGCCCACATACGCAAAGCCCGTCGATGGCAACACGTAGTCCAGTCGCATCGCGCCGGCCTTCGGGCCGAAATCGCCAGTCACCTGCGAAGGCGCGCCCCGATGCGAAATGCGCTGGGCCGCGTAGGCCTGCGCTGCTTCTTCGCCACCGGCACTGGTCGGCGTGGCGTAGCGCAGCACGCGGGCGTGCTCGATCAATTCGATGATGGCTTCGTGGCGGCCCTCGCCATCGACCGGATCGTTGTTCAGATCGCCCAGGATGACGAACCGCGCCTGCGCGTCCAGCCCGCCACAACGACCGGCGTCATCGCATAGCCAGCCGGCGTGCGCATCGGACAGGTAGTCGTGCCACAGGCGAATCTCGTCATGGTTGCGCGCAGCGTTGCGCTTTTCCGGCCCATCGAACACCGGCGGCGTGGGGTGGGACACCAGCATGTGCACCACGCCCTGCGGCGTGCGCACCGGCACGTCCCAATGCGACTTGGATGACAGTCGCAGTTGTGACCAGACCGCATCGCTATGGAATGCTTTGCCGGTGCTCGGATCGAGCGGGCGCAGGGCATCGGGCATCGCGCTCCACTTGAGCTTCTGGAAGCTGCGCACCGCCGCTTCGTCGATCGGATACTTCGACAACACCAGCATGCCGTATTGGCCCGGGTGCAGGCCGTAGCCCCACGCATCGTTGCCGCGGGCGCGCCCCTGGCCACCGGCGCTGCCGTTGTTGTCCAGGTCCAGCCCGCTGGGCACGCCGGTATTGACCGGTGCCAGATAACGATAGGGATAGTGCAACGAAGCGCCGCCACCGGGCTGGGCCACTTCCAGATAACGCTGCTGGAACAGATCCGCGGCGCGATGGGCGTCGTCGTAATCGAATTCGTTCAATAGCACCAGGTCCGGACGTACGTTCTGCAGTACGGCGGCGATCTTGCGGGCGTGCTCGCTATCGCCGTCCAGCTCGGCGATGAGGCCGCCGGCTTCGTCCGAATAAAGCGATGTGTTGTAGGTGGCCAACCGCAACGGGCTTGCGTTGGCCGGAGCCGCCGGACCGGCGGAGTCATGTGCGCAGGCGCTGCACAGCAGCACCACGCCAAGGAGAAGGGTTGTTCGGATCATGCGGCGGATTCTCGCACGCACTTCGTGGCGATGGGATGTCAGTGCCTGGCGAGGTGGCGGCAAGGTGCGTTACGCCATGATCCGCGGCGTGTCAGCGCGTCAGTTCGATGGCGCCCCATGCACTGGCGAAGTCGTGCCATTGCCGACCGTCATAGGCCTCCAGGCCGTGGAAGCGCCGCTTGTAGTCCATCTTGGCGTGGCCGCGGATCCAGTAGCCCAAGTACAGATGGGCCAGGCCGTCGCGACGGGCCCAATCGATCTGATGCAGGATCCCCAGCGTGCCCAGGCCGCGTGCGGCCGCATCTGGCGCGTAGAAGGTGTACACCGCCGACAGCGCCTGTTCGGTGAGGTCGGTCACCGCCACCGCCAATAGGCGGCCGCGGTGCCCCGGCGATGATGGCTCGCGGATCTCGAGGAAGCGCCCATGCGACCAGGCGCCCACCAGGAACTGATCGAACTCGCGCGTACCGTGGTCGTCCATCCCGCCGCCCGGATGACGATGGCGCAGGTAGGCCGTATAAAGCGCGAACTGTTCGTCGGTACGTTCGGCAGCGACGATGCGGCAGGTCAGGTCCGCGTTGCGGGCCAGGCAGCGCCGCTGGCTACGATCCGGTACAAACGCATTGACCGGAATGCGCACCGGCACGCACGCATGGCAGTGCTCGCAGTGCGGCCGGTAGACCAGATCGCCGGAGCGGCGGAAGCCCCAGGCCAGGGCTCGCGGATACATGGAGCCCAGGCGCGGGTCATAGGGATCCAGCACCAGGTCGCGCGCCAATCGGTCCGGCCAGTAGCCGCACGCATGTGCGCCGGTCTGGTACAGACGTAGCTCGTCGCGGTTGTCGTGGATGGCCATGCGGCCAGCATAGCGCTTGGGTGTCGCAGTGGCGGCGACTGTCCGCCGGATGAACACGGCCCACTGCCGGTCAACCGGCGCTGCCACCGCCCGTTGACGTGGGTGATGGCGCGAACACGCCGGCACCGCCGGATTCGCGCCTCGGCCCGGGCAAGCCCGGGTTGTCGAACCCACTGAACGCATTGGAGCAAGTCCATGACCTACCGCAAACCCCTCATCGTCCTGGCCGTGCTGTTTGCCCTCGGCACCGCGCCGGCTTTCGCCGCCGATGCGCCGCCGGCCGATGGTCCGCACGGAGTGGCCAAGCTCGACAAGAACGGCGACGGCGTGATCGATCGCAGCGAGGTCGCCGCGGCCCCGCGCCTGGCCGAGAACTTCGACAAGTTGGACAAGAACAAGGACGGCAAGCTTTCGCGCGACGAACTACCCAAGCGCGGTGACCGTCGGGGTGCCGGCGACCGCATGGCCAAGCTCGATACCAACAAGGACGGCCGCATCAGCCGTGACGAGGCCAAGGCCGATCCGAAGTTTGCCGAGCGCTTCGACAAGATGGACGTCAACAAGGACGGCTACGTCGACAAGGTCGATTTTGCCGCGCGTGGCCAGCAGTTTCGCGACAAGTGGTTCGCCGACGCCGACACCGACAAGGACGGCAAGCTGAGCAAGGCCGAGTTCGATGCGGCATCGGCCAAGCGCGGTTCGAAGGGCCCGGGCATGGGCGCCGGTCCGCATGGCGGTCACGGCGGACACGGCAATCACGACCAAGGCACGCAGGGCAAGCCGCCGGCGCCGCCGGTGGGGTCGGAAGCCGCCGGCTGATCTGTTCGCGACATCGCTACATCGCAACATTGCTACATCGCAACAAGGCGCCGATCGACACAGACACCCCCGCGCAGCGATGCGCGGGGGTTCTGCTTTCTACGGCGCCACCTCGCCGCCGTCGCCGCGGTTTTATCCGCGCAGCGAGAACAACAGCGCCACGAGCACGAACAAGTTGGAAGCCAACACGGCTGGGCGGCCATAAGTACTCTGGTAGACCCAGGTCGGTCGGTCGCGGCCGTGCCGCGCGGCGTCGCGCGCGAGCATCGGTTTCATGACCCGCGGTAGCGTGACCAGACACTGATAGTTGATCGCCGCCATGCCCAGGGTCAGGCAGGCCGCCACGCCCAGGGTGCCCGCACCCAGCAAGGTCAGCAGCAATACCAACGTGCAGGTCACTGCGGCCATCAGCGTGCTTGAGTTGACGAAACGCTTGATCTGCCGGCGTTCGTTTTCGTGTTCGGCGTAATGCAGCAGATAGAACCCACTGGCGTAGGTGATCGCCGCGCCGGCGGTAAGGCCGCTCAGAATCCCGACCCAGGCAGACACCGGGATTGCGCCCGCACGCGCCATCATGGCCGCTCCCAACGAACCCAGCGCCGTACCCCCCGACACGGCCGATATCCCCAGGCTGCCGCCCAACTTGCCCGCACTGCCGGCGGTGCCCAGGCCGGCGCCCAGCGCGATCGCCGCGCTGGCCGTGCCCGGGGCGGCAATCATCAGCGCCGAAGCCACGGTCGTGGCGAAGGCTGCACCGGGTGCACTGCTGCGTGCGAACTCACCGAAGCGGGCCAGCAGCTGTTCGCGTACGCCGGCGCGTGCGCGCGACAAGCGCTTGCGTACCGCCGCATCGCTCAGGCCCAGCAGTTGCGCCACCTGTTGCGAACTCTGGCCTTCGCGGTAATACAGCAGCAGCGTCTCGCGACTTTCTTCCGGCAACGCGGAAATGATGTCCAGGGCGGCGACTTCTTCTTCGGCTAGCAGCAGTTGTTCGGCCGGGCCGGGTGTCGGGTCGGCGGCCATGCCGATCGCCAGTTCCGCCGCCACTCCGGACAGCGGGCGATGCCGGTTGGCACGCAACCAGTCGCGGGCCAGGTTGCGGGTGATCTGCCGCAGCCACGGCAAGAAGCTGGCCTGGTTCTGCAATCGCGACAGTTGCTGCCAAGCGCGCAGGAAGGCCTCCTGCGCGATGTCCTCACTGGCTGGCACATCACGGGTGATGGCCAGCGCGATCGCCGTGATGGTGTTCTGGCAGGCGCCTACGATGCGTCCGTAGGCCTGCTGGCATCCCGCCGCCGCAGGCGGCAGTTCGCGCGCCAGGGTGAGGTCGAGGGGGGATTCGAAAGCAGGTTGCAACGCGCCGTCGATCATCACAGGCTCCATGTCCATGTCCATGACCCCATGACGTGGCCACCGCGCCAATGTGACCGGCGAGGTGACTGGCGCTCAGCGCGCCGGTTCGATCCGCACGCGCGAGGGGTCTTCTTCCTGCTCGGCCGGCTTGGTTTCCGGCCTCGAGGGTGGTGGGACCGGCGCGGCGGGCAACGGCTGGGCTTGTTGCACCGGTGCCGGCGGCGGCACGGTCGGCTTGGCGCGATGACGCAACACGATGAACAGTGCGATCACACCGATCATCACCAGCAGGCCGAGCCGGATTCGCCAGCCCCAGTTCGGCCGGCCGGCCTGGGCCGAGCCGGCCGGTTCGGCAAAGGTGTATTCCACGTTCGGCAGGTCGCGGCGCGTGGTATCGAGCAGGCGCGCATCGCGAAGCAGCTCCCGCGCGCGGGGCTGGTCATCGGCGTGCACCACCCACACCGTGGGATGCGACTGCGCGTTGTCCTGGTCGAGGTAACTGAATTGCCCGCTGCGGCGACTCTGGTAGGAGCGGCCGTTGCTCATGCGCACGTCGATGCCGGCCTGGCGCAGCAAGTTGGCCACGCCCTCGGCGGTTTCCACCCGTTGGCTGCTGAAGATCTTGCGCATGCTCAGTCCTTCGCCGGGCTTGCCGCAGCATCGCTGGGCTCGTCGACCACCCGGATCAGCCCTTCCTGGCTGGTGCTGGCGACCAACACGCCCTCACGAGTGAAGAACTGGCCACGCGCCAAGCCGCGCGAACCTTGCGCGGTGGGACTGTCCAGCGAGTACAGCAGCCAGTCGTCGGTGCGGAACGGCCGGTGGAACCACAATGCATGATCCAGCGAGGCCATCTGCACGCCGGGCGTGTAATAGCTGATGCCGTGCGGAAACGTGGCCGTGCCCAGCAACTGGAAATCGGAGGCGTAGGCCAGCAGCGCACGGTGCAGGCCCATGTCGTCGCCCACCGGGTCGGTCAGGCGCATCCACATCTGCTGGAACGGCGGTCGCTTGGGCGGATTGAGTTCATCGCGCGGATACACATGCCGAAATTCGAACGGGCCGCCGCGCGAGAGCCAGCGCTGCACCTTGACCGGCAGCCTGGCCAGAATCTCCGGGGCCAGCGGGGCGGTGGGGTCGATGTCCTCCGGCTGGGGCACTTCGGGCATGCGCGACTGGTGCTCGGCGCCATCCTCCTGCTCCTGGAAAGAAGCCGCGCAGAAGAAGATCACCTTGCCGTGCTGGATGGCCGTCACCCGGCGCACCGAGAAACTGCCGCCGTCGCGCGTGCGATCCACGTCGTAGACGATCGGATGGTCGATATTGCCGGCGCGCAGGAAATAGGCGTGCAGCGAATGCGCCTGCCGCCCGTTCTCCACGGTCGCCTGCGCCGCCGCCAGCGCCTGCCCCAGGACCTGCCCGCCAAACACGTACTTGGTGCCGATGTCGCGGCTCTGGCCGCGGAACAGGTTGTCTTCCAGCCGCTCCAGCGAGAGCAGGTTGATCAGTTCGGAGACGACGGGTTCTGCGGTGGCGGGCAAGGGTGCGGCCTGGTGAGTCGATGCCGCGATTATAGCGGGGGTGGCCTCCGCCCCTGGCGGGTGCTCAGGCCGGCTTGCGCAACCGCGATGCCAGTGCGTTCAGCGCCACCTGCGCATCCGGGGCGTACCAGGCCTCGATGAAACGATCCAACTGGATCAACTCCGGCGCCAGCGCCTCGCGCACGTCGGCGCGTGCCACGTCGCGGGTGTGGAGCATGGGCGCGTGGGGCAGCCGCAGCAGGTCCTGCAGCCAGGCCACCGCGCGCGCCACCACCAGGTCGCCGTCGACCAGTTCGTCGACCAGGCCGATCTGCACCGCCGTCTCGGCCGACACCATCTCGCCGGCCACCAGCAGGCGCTCGGCGCGGTGCGGCCCCACCACCCGCCGCAGCAGCCGCTGGATGCCCTCCGGTGCCGCCAGTCCGACCTGCACTTCGTTCAGGCCGATCGCGTAGGGGCGGGCGGCATCCACGCTGCGCGCCATCACCCGGTAGTCGCAGCACAAGGCCAGCACGCAGCCGCCCGCCGGCGCGTGGCCGGTGATCGCGGCCACCACGGGGATGCGGCTTTCGACCAGGGTTTTGGCCGCGCCGAAAAACGCATGCCAGCTGTCGAGCAACTTGTTGCGGTCCTGCCCGTGGGAGAGCAGGTAGGGCACGTCCAGGCCGCCGGAAAACAATTGCGGCGCGCCGGACAGCACGATCGCATGCGCATCGTCGGCAGCGGCCTGGTTGATGGCGGTGATGAGCGCGCGACACAACGCCGTATCCAGCGCGTTGGCCGGTGGCCGGGCCAGGCGTATCTCGCGGATCCGGTCGTGGTCGTAGATTTCTATGCTCATTCCAGGCTCCCGGCAGGTTTGGCTATGATAGCCACCATGAACAGAATCCCGCTTTCCGCCCGTGTGCTGCTGGTCACTGCGTCACTGCTTTGCGCCGGTGTCGCCGCCGCCCAGTCCGCACCTGTGACCGCGACCGATTGTCTGCCGCAATGGCAGCAGGGTTGGGTGCGACTGCCGCCCACGCCTGCGATGGGCATGGCCGCCGGCTTTGGCCAGTTCGTCAATCCTTGCGACAGGCCACTGGCGGTCGTATCGGCCAGCAGTCCCGCTTTCGGCGACGTAACCCTGCACGAGTCCATCCAGGTCGATGGCGTGAACCGGATGCGTGAGGTGGAGCGGCTTCCGCTTCCTGCTGGCGGCAAGGCGATCCTGTCGCCGGGTGGCCTGCATTTGATGTTGATGGATCCGGCGCAGCCGCTGCAGGAGGGGGCTAACGTGCCGCTCACCTTTGTCTTGGCCGATGGCCGTCGCGTTGAGGCCGTCCTGCAGGTGCGCAAGGCTGCGCCGTAACGCTGGCGATCTGGCGATCTGGCGTGATCGCGGCTTGCGAGTTGGGTTTTTTTGTTGTGGGCGCGGTGGGTGTGGGCGGTTGGTTTTAAGTACTTACGGTGCGGGCCCCGAGCTGCCGGGATGGTGGGTCGCGGTTCGAGCGGCCATCCATGGCCGCACTCACCGCACGTGGGCCATCCATGGCCCACTGACCCACCACCCCGCCAGCTCGGC
>DASWQJ010000328.1:0-22328 GCA_036403795.1 Stenotrophomonas sp. | reverse complement strand
GGCCATGGCCAGGCCCGCGCCATTGACCATGCAACCGATGTTGCCGTCCATGGTGACGTAGTTGATGTCCAGCTCCGAAGCGGTCACTTCGGTCTCGTCTTCCTGGGACTTGTCACGCATGGCGACCAGTTCCTTGTGACGGAAGCTGGCGTTGTCGTCGCTGTCGAACTTGCCGTCCAGCGCGTACAGGTTGCCATCGTCCAGGATCGCCAGCGGGTTGATCTCGACCAGCGCCAGGTCCTTTTCGTTGAAGATGCGGTACAGGTTCACCATGATGCTGGCGAACTGGCCGGCCTGCTTGGCGTTCAAGCCCAGCTTGAAGCCGAAATCGCGGCCGTGGTAGCCCTGCACGCCCTCGACGAAATCCACGTGCAGCGTCTGGATGGCTTCCGGGGTTTCAGCGGCGACCTGCTCGATCTCCATGCCGCCTTCCGAAGAAGCGATATAGGTGATGGTCTTGGTGCCACGATCCACCAGCACCGACAGGTACAGCTCCTTGACGATCTCACCGGCGGTGGTCACCAGCACCAGGTTGATCGGCAGCTCGACGCCGGCGGTCTGGTAGGTGGCCATCTTGGTGCCGAGCATCTTGGCCGCAGCGGCCTTGACGTCATCGGTGGTCTTGCAGAACTTGACGCCGCCGGCCTTGCCGCGGCCGCCTGCGTGGATCTGCGCCTTGACCATCCAGGGGCCCTGGCCCAGCGACTGGGCGACGGCAACCGCCTCGTCCGGAGTAGCCGCGACCTTGCCGGCCGGGACCGGGATGCCGTATTCGGCAAGCAGTTGTTTTGCCTGGTATTCGTGGAAATTCATGCGTCACCGTGGGAAAAGGAAACGACCGCTGGAAGAACGCGCCGGGGCCGTGATTTCGGCCAGATGAGCGCAAGCGGGCCGCCCATTGTCGCCGACGGGGGCGTGTGGCGCAAAATCGAGAGTGGCTATCGTTGCGTGAAGGCCGGGGGTTTGCCCCGGCAGGCCTCGAACCGCCCATTGAGGCAAAACCTCGGCTCGGCAGCCAGCCTAGCCCGGGACTGTCCGGCCATCCCGATCTGACCGACCGGCGCGTTCTGCCCGATCTGCCCGCCCAGCAAGCCAGGCCCGCGCCGCCGTAGACCGCGCCTATACTGCCGGTTCGCGTAGTCCGAAGGGGAGTTCGGCTTGTCGCCCAGCGCATCGCTTATCGACCGGATCGAATCCATTCCGCGTCGCGAGCTCTATTTCTTCGCCCTGTACCGGGTATTGGTCGCCGGCCTGATCGCCGCCCTGGTGTTCAGCCCCTTGTCCGTGCTGGTCGGAGAGGCGCGCGCGCCCGCACTGGCCAGCGGTGCCGCGGTCGCTTATCTGCTGGTAGCCCTGGCATTGCTGGGCTGGGGCCGCAACGAGCGCTGGCTGCTCCCGATCGTCACCTGCAGCGTCAGTCTCGACATCCTCGCCGCGACGTTGCTGATCCACGCGCTACCCAGCGCGGGCGCCGGCATCTCGATGATGCTGCTCTTCAACATCGCCGCGGCCGGCATGCTGTTGCCGCTGCGCTATGCCATCACCCTGGCGCTGGCCGGCGCCGTCGCCATCGTGCTGGAGTTCGTCTGGAGCTCGCTGGAGAGCCAGGCCAGCACGCGCACGCTGGGCGAACTGGCGATGTTCGTCACCAGCTACCTGGCGGTCGCCTACATCTGTTACCAGATCGGCCAGCGCGCGCGCAGCAACCAAGTGCTGGCCGATCGCCGCGGCGCCGAAGTCGCCAACCTGTTCGAAGTCAACGAACTGATCATCCGCCGCATGCGCACCGGCGTGCTCGTGGTCGACGCCGCCAACCGCATCACCCTGGCCAACGAAGCCGCTTCGGCGCTGATCGGCGATGCCGAGGGCAACACCGTCAGCGGGCAACTGGAACTGGCCAGCGCCGCCCCCGAGCTGGCGCGCCGACTGCAGCGCTGGCGCAACGGTTGGCAGCAGGAAGACGTGCCGCTGCAGCTCTCGCCCGACCAGCCGGAGGTGCAACCCCGCTTCGCCCGACTGCTGGCCGACAGCGACCTCACCCTGGTCTTCCTGGACGACGCCACCGTGGTCTCCCGGCGCGCCGAGTCGCTCACCCTGTCGGCCCTGGGTCGCTTCTCGGCCAGCCTGGCCCACGAGATCCGCAACCCGCTGGCCGCGATCAACTACGCCGCGCAGCTGCTGGAAGAATCCCCCGCCATCGGCGAAGCCGACCGCCGCCTGCTGCAGATCATCCACCAGCAGTGCCAACGCACCAACGGCATCGTCGAGAGCGTGCTGGGGCTGGCCCGGCGCGAGCGCGCCAACCCGGAAAACATCGACCTGGCCGCCTTCGTACGCCGCTTCGTGGTCGAGTACCGGCAGACCCTGTCGATGGAAAACGACAGCCTGGAAGCGGTGATCAACAACACGTCGGTCCCGGCACTGGTCGATCCCAAGCACCTGCACCAGATCCTGACGGCCCTGGTCCACAACGCCCTCAAGTACGGCCGCACGATGGACGAGCCCGCCCGCGTGCGGCTGCGGGTCGTCATCCAGGAGCGCACTGCCGTGGTCGATGTGATGGACCGCGGCCCCGGCATCCCGGAGGCCGTCGCCGCCCAACTGTTCCGGCCCTTCTTCACCACCTCCGAGCACGGCACCGGCCTGGGCCTGTACATCGCCCGGGAGCTGTGCCGGGCCAACCAGGCCCAGCTGGAGTACGTGGCCGTGCCGGCCGGCGGCGCCTGTTTCCGGGTCACCCTGCCTGGGCCCCACACCATGCTCTCGGCCTGACGCGGCTCCGGGGCCAGCCTTTGGCTCGCCCCGCGCGTCCTCCTAGGATCTTGGCCCGGGCGTCGCCCCTGGCCTTCGAGCCACTGCCCTCGGCAGTCGTAAAGCAGCAATATTTGTCGCAGTTCGCCGTGTTCGGTATCTTCCCATTCATGAACGAAAGCCGAAGCGCCCTGGTCGTCGACGACGAACGTGATATCCGTGAGCTATTGGTACTCACCCTGGGGCGCATGGGACTGCGCATCAGCACCGCCGCCAACCTGGCCGAAGCGCGCGAGCTGCTGGCCAGCAACCCCTACGACCTGTGCATCACCGACATGCGGCTGCCCGACGGCAACGGCATCGAGCTGGTGACCGAGATCGCCCGCAACCACCCGCGCACGCCGGTGGCGATGATCACCGCCTTCGGCAGCATGGACCTGGCGGTGGAAGCGCTGAAGGCCGGCGCCTTCGACTTCGTCAGCAAGCCGGTCGATATCAGCGTGCTGCGCGGCCTGGTCCGCCACGCCCTGGAGCTCAACAACACCGAGCGGCCCGCGCCGCCGCCCCCGCCGCCGGAACAGGCCAGCCGCCTGCTGGGCGACTCGACCGCCATGCAATCGCTGCGCAGCACGATCACTAAAGTGTCGCGCAGCCAGGCCCCGGTCTACATCCTGGGCGAGTCGGGCGTGGGCAAGGAACTGGTCGCCCGCACCATCCACGAGCAAGGCGCCCGCGCCAACGGACCCTTCGTGCCGGTCAATTGCGGCGCAATTCCGACCGAACTCATGGAAAGCGAATTCTTCGGCCACAAGAAGGGCAGCTTCACCGGCGCCAGCACCGACAAGCCCGGCCTGTTCCAGGCCGCCGCCGGCGGCACCCTGTTCCTGGACGAGATCGCCGAGCTGCCGCTACAGATGCAGGTCAAGCTGCTGCGCGCCATCCAGGAGAAGTCCATCCGCCCCGTCGGCGCGGCCACCGAAGTACCCGTCGACGTACGCATCTTGTCGGCCACCCACAAGGACTTGAGCGACCTGGTCGGCGAAGGCCGGTTCCGCCACGACCTGTACTACCGCATCAACGTGATCGAACTGAGGGTCCCGCCACTGCGCGAGCGCGGCGGCGACCTGCCCCAGCTGGCCGCCTCGATCCTGGCGCGCCTGGCGCGCAGCCATGGCCGTGCGATCCCCCTGCTGTCACCGTCCGCACTGGAAGCGCTGGACCACTACCGGTTCCCCGGCAACGTGCGCGAGCTGGAGAACATCCTGGAGCGCGCCCTGGCCCTGGCCGAGGACGACCAGATCAGCGCCACCGACCTGAGGCTGCCGCAACCCAGTGCGCGCCTGGGGAACGGCAATGGCAATGGCGTTGAGCAGGAAGCGGTCATCGACATCGAGCCGGGTGCGACCGCCCTGCCCTCTTACATCGAACAGCTCGAGCGTGCCGCGATCCAGAAGGCACTGGAAGAGAATCGCTGGAACAAGACGCGGACCGCGGCGCAGCTGGGGATTACGTTCCGGGCACTGCGATACAAGTTGAAGAAGTTGGGGATGGAGTGAGGGTTCAGGCGGACCCCAGCATCCGATCTAGAAAAGGAAAGGCCGCCTCGCAGGCGGCCTTTTTTGCGGGACTAAACGCGCGGTTGGCGCGCTTAGTCCTTAGTGACGCGATTGATCTCGGCCAAGCTCGTAGTGCCTGAAGCAGCCTTTTTCAGCGCGGACTGGCGTAGGTCGGGCACGCCTACCCTTTGAGCCGCCTCGGCGATCTGGGGCGCATTACCACCAGACAAGATGATGGCTGAGATCTCATCGGTCATCGGCATCACCTGGTAGATACCGGTACGGCCCTTGTAGCCCTCGGTGCAGTCATCGCAACCCACCGGCTCGTAGAGATCAATGCCCGCGTCCAACTGCGCCTGCGTGTAACCCTCGGCCAGTAGCGCGTTGGCCGGCAGCTGCACCGGCCGCTTGCAACTCGAGCACAACCGACGTGCCAGTCGCTGCGCGATCACCAGCGTCACCGAGCTGGTGATGTTGTACGGCGCGATACCCATGTTCATCAAGCGTGCAATGGTCTGCGGCGCATCGTTGGTATGTAGCGTCGATAGCACCATGTGGCCGGTCTGCGCCGCCTTGATCGCGATCTCCGCCGTCTCCAGGTCGCGGATTTCGCCGACCATGATGATGTCCGGGTCCTGGCGCAAGAACGAACGCAGCGCGGCCGCGAATGTCATGCCGCGCTTCACGTTCTGCTGCACCTGGTTCACGCCGGGCAGCCGGATTTCCACCGGATCCTCCGCCGTGGAGATGTTGCGCGTCTCGTCGTTGAGGATGCCCAGCGCGGTATACAGCGACACGGTCTTGCCCGAGCCGGTCGGGCCGGTCACCAGCACCATGCCGTAGGGCTTGTGGATGGCTTCCAGGAAAAGCTTTTGCTGGTCTGGCTCGTAACCGAGCTTGTCGATGCCCAGCTTGGCTGCACTGGCGTCCAGGATACGCAGCACGACCTTCTCGCCAAACAGCGTTGGCAGCGTGCTCACGCGGAAGTCGATCTGCTTGCTCTTGGACAGGTTGAGCTTGATGCGTCCGTCTTGTGGCACGCGCTTCTCGGCGATGTCGAGCTGCGACATCACCTTGAGGCGCGCGGCGACGCGCTGGTTGAGCTTGACCGGCGCCTTGGCGACATTTTTCAGCAGGCCGTCGATCCGGAAGCGCACGCGGTAGTCGTCTTCGTAGGGCTCGAAATGGATGTCCGAGGCGCCCTTGCGAATCGCGTCGATGAGCACCTTGTTCACGAACTTGACGACCGGGGTGTCATCGCCTTTGGCGTCGACACCGGAGTCGCCGCCAGCGCCCATGTCTTCGTCGCCGCCAGAGACGTCGAGGTTATCGATACCTTCGTCGTCACCGCTGCCGAGGGAGTCCCCAAGCGTGGTGTTGGCCTGCCATTGCTCTAGCGTCCGGCGAATCTGATCCTCATCGATCAAGATCGACTCCACCACCATATTGGTGTGGAATTTGATGTCATCCAATGCCCGAGTCTGAGTTGGGTTACTGACACCAACGAAAAGTCTATTGCCGCGTCTATACAAGGGCAAGACCTGATATTTCTGCAATAGCTCCTCACTGACGAGCTTCAGAGCATTCTGGCTTGCATCGAATGCAGAGACATCCATCAGCGGCATACCAAACTCAACAGAATTCGCCGCGGCTAACTGAGCTGCTGAGACAAGTTTTTTTTCTGCGAACCACTGCGGCAGCGGAACCTTGGCCGCCGCAGCCTGATCCATCGCCGCGCGCGCAACGCTCTCTTCCATCGCTCCGTCCTGGACAAGGCGACGTGCGATACCCGTGATGCCGACAAGATTGGAGTTAGCAATCGCATTCATGCAAAATTCCCCCGGTCTTCAACAACAAAATCACTCAAAACGTGCCCTTACCCCCCGGGCGCCGGACCGATCAGATGCTCTTTCGGCAAGGCCGCCATCGCTGACATCCAGCGTATCACGCTGTCCTCGCGAACCTGCTCTGGAAGGGCGGGCCCTATCCGTCGCTGGATATCGCGAGCGGTTTCGCGATCTCCACTTTCGACCAAGGCGGCCTGAAGAGTTCCCCAGACAAAATAGCTGGATGGCATGTGGGCAGCAACCACTCTACCGGCAGGCCCTGTCATCAGCATGTCGCCAGTTTCCACAATCCGATGGGGGTCACCTTGTCCAACCGCAGCAATGAACGCAGCAGTGTCCCTGACTGCCGGCTCGCTCATAGCGCACTTCACCCAAGCCGGTTGAGACCATATCGCCGCATTGGTGCTAGCGTCCAGGTACGGGACAGTATCACCAGCTCGACTTAACAAGAATTCAATTACATTCTCATCGGATTTACCGAGCTGACATTTCTCCATCAACTGTCTGAGCTCATATATTCGATGCAAGGAATTGCCGCGCAGAGGACCCGAAGCCCCTAGCCTCGAGCTCATTGTTATCGCTATAGCTCGAGCATCATGCAGTTTGGCGTCCAAGGTGGTAGGACGGCGTATTGCTGCTAACGGTTCATCTGGACGGCGCGCCTGTATTTCGCCGAGCAGTCGAGTAAGTGACCATGGCGCAGCCTGCAGACGATCGAAATCGAGCACAGCACTCCGGAGGTAGTTAGATTGCGGAACGCTCGATTGCAGGATCGGATAGAAATCCGAGTTAGTTTGTAGAGGATTGAGGACCGCATAGATCTCTAAGCCACGACGGCTTACCACAAACGCGTCTTGAAGATCGCGGACGCCTTCGAACCCAAACCGCCGAAGTTCCGTCGCGACCGATGGTTGCTCGAAAGCGTAACCGGTAAGGACAGGCATCTGCTCGCGAGGAGAACTGACGAGCACAAGATCGCCCGCGTTAGTCAGATATGCATGCGTATCGTGAAAATTGCTCAGCACGGCCCGCAGGATAGATCCCACAAGCTTTGGTTTGACATTGTGCAGCGGCATCCATTGGACGAAAACTCCATCTGGCCTGAGAGTCCGCAGTACCGAGGCATAGAACTCTTCGGAAAACAGTGAGGCTTCGGACCGCCAGGGCGATGGCCCTGCTATCAGCAGGTCATACTGAAATTCGCTTGCCGCAAGGAAAGCCCTGGGATCGTCATAGATCACGTTTGAGCGGCCATCTCGAAAAGCACGCCAATTGAATTCTTCAAAGTATCGCGCGCCCTCCACCTTGAATGGCTCGACTTCGATGGTGTCGACCCGTCCAATTTTCTGACTTCCAAGCAGGGTGTGGGTCGTTACGCCGGACCCAAACCCCATAACTCCTACTCGACCGTAGGACGGCCGAAGTGAAAGCGGCAAGACGGCAAGCAATGCTGCAGTGTCGTCCTCCGCGATAGTCCGACTATCCGGCGACATGCTCATCGTTGAAACCACATCTCCGTCCACGGCCAATGAACGCAGCGACTGCCCGCCCAACTGATGGTCATAGACCGCCACACTGTTACTCTTGCCATCACGCTGGTAGATGACGTTGGCTGCCGTAAAAGCCGCGGCTTCAGAACTCGAGCTGGCACGAGTCATTGCGAACCCAGCAGCTCCCATGGAAGCGGACGCAAATAGCGCGATTGCACCTACACCGTAAATTGCCAAGAAAGGTGTCAACTGTGCCCTTCCCTCACGACGCTGGATCTGGGTCAGTAGAACTGCGCCCGTGATCCAACTGCCAGCAGCCGCGATCAATGAAGCGAATTCCGCTCCTACCGAGGGCAGCAGAACGTGGATTGCTAGCCACCCACCGACACTGGCGCCTAATCCCACCACCGCGTGTACAAGGGCCCTGGCTCGCTCACCCACTCCAATCCGAAACAGGGCAACGATGAGCATGGGCACGCTGGCTCCCACACCAAAGGCAACTGGCAACATCACCAGAATCGCAGCCGCGATGGATGGAAGATTCAATACTTCGCCTTCTTGATGGATGCTCGTAAGCGATTGCATCAAACCAACAGAACAAGGGCGGAGAGCCAGGCAGAACCAAACCGACGCGACTATGCCCAATGGCAGCCAGATCTGCAGCTTACAGACTGATCGCAGAGGAGAATCAGATCGCTCAATCCGGCGACCCATCCAGGTTGCTCCAAGTGCAATCCCAGAGGCAAATACTGCGATCGAAAGCTGGGCTGTTTGCAGAGCACCCCCGAAAGCAACGGACAAGATCCGCTCTCCTGAGACGGCGTGCACGAATGAGGTCAGCGCCGTAAGAAAGGCCGCCCCCAAAACCCAGGCAGCTTCTCGCTTGCCAGATAACCCGCCTGGCTCTTTGATCAAGGGCACAAACCCTTTCTCTACCTCGCTAAGCAGATAAACGGCGAGCGCAGTCCCGATGCTCAGCAAGCCCGCTGTAAAGACGATCCCGGGCAGCCCCATTGCCGGCAACAGCACATTCGCACCCAAGATCGCGCCTAAGGCTGCGCCAATGCCGGCTGCGACATAGGATGACGCCACTGCGCGCACGCTAGCGCGAGGTTGCAGACGCCCCCAACCCGCGGACTGCAAAGAGAAAGCTGCTCCGAATAGCATGCTCTGCGGCAGAATGAGCACTGCCGCCAACATCCAGCTCGACAACCCACTTGACCCCACGGATTCGGGCCAACGCTGATTCGCCCACCAGCTCCACTGGCCCGCGCTCCGATAAATCCAGTCGAATAGCAATCCCGAAAGGCCGACAGCCATTTGAATTACGGCAAAACACAGTAGCGGCCGCCGGATTTTTTCGCTGAAACGGCTAACTAGCCACGCACCAAGAGCGCTGCCGAGAGTGACCAGGACGAAGATCATCCATTGGACGCTTGAAGAGCTTCCAAGGAATAGAGCCAAGTACTGGCCCCAGCTGAAGAGAAACAGCAGGCCGGCCGACGCTGAGGCGACAAATGCTGCCAAAAGCGTGGGGTTACGCCACACCTGAGCCCTCACTTTACCCTCCCCACGCCTTGACTCTTTTCAGCCACGGTATTTACTGAGTCGTATCTCATGACCCCAACGATGCCGGACATGCGCACTCCGCGCAAAAAACGAGCTCTGCGACGAAGGTTCCACCGGCGACCGGCGGCCTCTCAAGCTTTGATCACCACTCTGCGCACTTAGCACTTAGCACTTGGCGAAATCGGTGCAGGCTTGCTTCCGCACTTCCCTGAAAACCAAAAAAAACGGGGGCTTTCGCCCCCGTCCTGATCTACTGAGCGTCCCGATTACGGGGCAGCAGCAGCAGCCTGGCAGCTGCCAGGGCGATACTTCGACGGAATCGAACCACCGCAATCCCATGCCTGAATCACGCCATTGCCGAGGGTATCAGCAGTGGTGACCGGGGTCAGGGTGATGGTCTGGTCGTCGACGTCAGCCGCAATAGCCTGCGCAGTAGCAGTGATAGCCGTGCCGTCCCAAGCCAGCGCGCTGACATACTTGGTCGGAGTAAAGGTCGTGGCGTCATACCAAGCGGCGAGCGGCAGCGCGTTGTTGCTGGCGACATACTCGGAAACCGAGGTGCGCAGCGACGAGGCAGCCAGGACCACTTCGGAGACCTTGGCCTTCTTGGTGTAGTCGGAGTAGGCCGGCAGCGCGATGGCAGCCAGGATGGCGATGATCGCGACAACGATCATCAGTTCGATCAGGGTAAAGCCCTGTTGCTTCTTCATGAGTACATCCCCTAGAGGTTGGTTGGTGAAAGGCTACCTTCCGGACTTCGGCGTTGACTTGATGCCCGGCAGGAAGGTCCTGCTGGATATCAAACGCAGGTTGCGTGCCAACTTTCCGACGCTGCCTGAAGACTCCCCGGCGCCATGATCGCAGTTGCGGCAGCGATTGGAAGCCCTTTCAAGCGCAATTGCGACCAAAACGGCGATGTGACCCAAAACGTCACTTTTGGCCCGCCTTGGCCAGTCAGCAAGGGGCAGCACCGCCGAACGGCAGCGTATGGGTAGCGGAACGTGACCGCTGCCACGCTTATGGTGGCCCTGTGCCACTGCGGTCAGAACCAGCTACCATGCGGCGGTACTCCGGCCTGGGGATGGTCGGACTTGGGGAAACGCATGTCCGTAGCGCGCAGCGCCATCAAGAAAGAACCTGTGAACCGCAGCACCAGTCAGCTACAGCCGTTTGTCTGGGAGGGGACCGACAAGCGGGGCATCAAGATGAAGGGGGAAACGGCGGCGAAGAACGCCAATTTCCTTCGGGCCGAATTGCGAAAGCAGGGCATCAGCCCCACGGTGGTCAAGCCAAAGCCGAAGCCTCTATTCGGCACCGCCGGCAAGGCGGTTTCCGCGAAGGACATCGCATTCTTCAGTCGCCAGATGGCGACCATGATGAAATCCGGCGTACCGATTGTTGGGGCGTTGGAGATTATCGGAGGCGGACAGAAGAATCCGCGCATGAAAAAGTTGGTTGAAGACGTCCGGACGGATATCGAAGGCGGGTCTTCTCTGCACGAGGCCATCAGCAGGCATCCGGTGCAGTTCGACGAGCTGTATCGAAATCTGGTGCGCGCCGGTGAAGGTGCAGGCGTGTTGGAGACGGTGCTCGACACGATCGCAACCTATAAAGAAAACATCGAAGGCCTGAAGGCAAAGATCAAGAAGGCGCTGTTCTATCCGGCCATGGTGGTGGCCGTTGCCATCATCGTCAGTGCAATTCTGCTGATCTTCGTCGTGCCGATGTTCGAACAGGTCTTCAAGGAATTTGGCGCTGAGCTTCCCGCATTCACCCTGATGATTGTGGCTGCCTCCAATATCATGGTGTCGTACTGGTGGCTCATGCTTATGGTGGCCGGTGGGCTGATCTTCGGCTTGATCTATCTTTACAAGCGTTCGCCGAAGATGCAGCACACGATGGATCGTTTGATCCTCAAGGCCCCCGTCATCGGCCAGATCATGCACAACAGCTCGATCGCCCGATTCGCCCGGACCACCGCAGTCACCTTCAAAGCCGGCGTGCCCCTGGTCGAAGCGCTGGGCATCGTGGCCGGCGCCACCGGCAACAAGGTCTACGAAGAGGCCGTCCTGCGCATCCGCGACGACGTCTCCGTCGGCTACCCGGTCAACATGGCGATGAAGCAGGTCAACCTGTTCCCGCACATGGTGGTGCAGATGACCGCCATCGGCGAAGAGGCCGGCGCGCTAGACACCATGCTGTTCAAGGTCGCCGAGTACTATGAGCAAGAGGTCAACAACGCCGTCGACGCCTTGAGCAGCCTGCTCGAACCGATGATCATGGTGTTCCTGGGTGTGATCGTCGGCGGCATGGTCATCGGCATGTACCTGCCCATCTTCAAGCTTGGCGCCGTCGTCGGATAACAGTTAATGGCATTTCTAGACCAGCATCCCGGCCTCGGCTTTCCCGCCGCGGCCGGACTGGGACTGCTCTTGGGCAGTTTCCTCAATGTGGTGATCCTGCGCCTGCCCCGGCGTATGGAGTGGCAGTGGAAGCGCGACGCGCGCGAGATCCTGGACGAGCCGGACATCTACGAGCCGCCGCCGCCGGGGATCGTGGTCGAGCCGTCGCACTGCCCGCACTGCAAGCACAAGCTGTCCTGGTACGAGAACATCCCGGTGTTCAGCTGGCTGGCCCTGCGCGGCAAGTGCCGGCATTGCCACACGCCCATCTCGATGCAGTATCCGCTGGTCGAACTGCTGACCTCGGTATTGGTGGTGGCCAGCGTGTGGCGCTTTGGGTTCGGCTGGCAGGGCTTTGGCGCGATCGTGCTGAGTTGCTTCCTGATCTCGCTGTCGGGCATCGACCTGCGTACCCGGTTGCTGCCGGACCAGCTCACCCTGCCCTTGATGTGGCTGGGCCTGATCGCCTCGATGGACAACCTCTATATGCACGCCAAGCCGGCCCTGTTGGGTGCGGCGGTGGGTTATTTCTCGCTGTGGGCGGTCTGGTGGCTGTTCAAGCAGCTGACCGGCAAGGAAGGCATGGGCCACGGCGACTTCAAGTTGCTGGCGGCGTTGGGCGCCTGGTGCGGGCTCAAGGGCATCCTGCCGATCATCCTGATCTCCTCGGTGGTCGGGGCGATCATCGGCTCGATCTGGCTGGCCGCGAAGGGCCGCGATCGCGCCACGCCGATCCCGTTTGGCCCTTACCTGGCGATCGCCGGGTGGATCGTGTTCTTCTGGGGCGACCAGCTCGTCGGCGGCTACATGCGCATGGCCGGGCTGGCCTGAGCGCAGGCAGCGCGCGATGAGCCGCTTCGTGGTCGGGCTGACCGGGGGCATCGCCTCCGGCAAGAGTGCGCTGACCCGCGAGTTCGAAACCTTGGGCGTCACGGTGGTCGATGCCGACCTGGTGGCTCGCGAAGTGGTCGAGCCCGGTCCGGTGCTGTCGAAGATCGCCGAGCGCTTTGGCACCCATGTCCTGCAACCCGATGGCCAGCTCGATCGACGCGCCCTGCGCGAACTCGTGTTCGCGGACGACGAACTACGGCGCGCGCTCGAAGCCATCACCCATCCCGCCATCCGCCAGCTGCTGCAACAGCGCTGCGAAGCGGCGAGCGGGCCGTACGTGATCGCCTCTATCCCGCTGCTCGCCGAAGCCGGCGGACGGGTGGCCTACCCTTGGCTGGATCGTGTTGTCGTGGTCGACACCCCGACCCACGTCCAGCACGGCCGACTCATGCAGCGCGACGGCATCAGCCCCGAGCTAGCCGACCGCATGATCGCCGCCCAGGCCAGCCGGGAGCAGCGCCTGGCCATCGCCGACGACGTGGTGGTGAACGATGGGCACCCGGACGACCTGGCGGTTCGCGCGCGCGCACTGGATGCCCATTACCTCGAGCTTGCCGCTGCGGCTTCCTGAGCAAGTACGTCAGGCCTTGGGCTGGCTGTGCTGGCGCCCGAACATCAGGGTTGCCACCACGCCGCGCGTCCCGCCCGGCCGCACGTTGACCGTCCACCCATATAGATCGCACAGCCGGCTCACGATCGACAGGCCAATGCCGCCGCCTTGCGAATGGCCAGCGTGGGTGCCGCGGTAGCCGCGCTGGAAGAGCTTGGCCGCGTCCTCTTCGCTGAGGCCGGGGCCCGTGTCGATCACTTCCACCGCGTCGGCCAACACGCGCACGGTCACCCTGCCCACCTGGGTGTACTTGACGGCATTGCCGATCAGGTTGCCCAGTGCGACCGACAACGCAGAGTCGGGCGCGTCGATCACCAAGGGGTGCTCCTCCTCGATGGTCAGCTCCAGTGGCTTGCCGCCCAGCTGGGCGCGATGCGCGTCCAGCAACTGCTCGGCCACCTTGGCGACGTTGCTATTGCCCTGGCCGCGCTCATTACGCGACAGCAGCAACAGCGCGCCGATCAGGTCGGTGCATTGCTGCTCGGCACGCTGGATGCGGCGCAGCCGCTGCTGCACCTTGTCGTCCAGGTTGGGGCGCGTAAGCAGCAACTCGGTAGCACCGCGAATCACGGCCAACGGCGTGCGCAGCTCGTGGCTGACGTCGGCATTGAACTCGCGGTCGCGCTGCACGACTTCTGTCAGGCGGCCGGAATAGTCGTCCAAAGCCTCGGCCAGCTGTCCTACTTCATCGTCCGGGAAATGCGGCGCCAGCGGCTTGGGATCGCTGGTACCGCCGCGATAGGCGCGTAGCCGGGCCGCCAAGTCGGACACCGGCCGCATGACCTTGGAGGCCGACCACCAACCCAACACCAGCGACAAGGCGCTGAATACCAATACGGAAATGGTCAATGCGCGCTTGAGCTGCTGCTCACCGCGCATGGTCTGTCCCATGTCGTAGGCGACGAAGAACCAGGCGTCCGGCGTCTTGCGCACGCCCACCTTGTAAGAGAAGGCCGTGCCGTCCGGTCCGTCGCCGCTGATGCTGTGGATGCCGTCGGCGAGGCGCTCCCATTCGGGGAAATCGCGGCGCAGACCTTCGAGCTTGTCGGGCCGGTACACATACGCGCGCATCTGGTAGACCGGCAGGTCGGGCGTGCGGCTGGGGTCCAGGTAGAAACGGCGGGCAAATTCTTCGATATTGCTGTTCAACACGTCTTCGACGAGCTGATTTTCCACGCGCGCCTTCGCCCAGTTCGTCGCGAACGCAAACAGCGTCGTCAGGCTCAAGCCCAACAGCACGAACGAAAGAATGATGCGGCTGCGCAGCCGCCGCCGGTAGCGCCCGCGCTTGCTGGCGGGCGCAGCGGAGGTTTCAGGCATCGGGGGCGGCGATCCGGTAGCCAATGCCGTGGCGGGTCTGGATCATCGGCACGTCGAAGGGCTTGTCGACCACCGCGCGCAGGCCGTGGATGTGCACGCGCAGCGAATCGGAGTCCGGCAGTTCTTCGCCCCACACGCGGGTTTCCAGCTCCTGGCGGGTCACCACCGCTGGCGAGGCCTCCATCAAGGCCTGCAGGATCTTCAGGGCCGTGGGGTTGAGCTGCAGCAGCTTGCCGCGACGGCGTACTTCCAGCGTGTCGAGGTTGTATTCCAGGTCGCCGGTTTCCAGTACGCGGGTGTGGACGCCCTTGCCGCGTCGCGATAGGGCGTTGAGGCGCACCTCGACCTCCTGCAGCGCGAAGGGCTTGATCAGGTAATCGTCTGCACCGGAATCGAAACCGGCCAATTTGTTGTCCAGCGAATCACGCGCGGTCAGCATCAGCACCGGGGTCTGCTTGCGCGCCTCGTTGCGCAGCTTGCGGCAGACTTCGATGCCGTCCATGCCGGGCAGGTTGAGGTCCAGGACGATGGCATCGAAGTCGTGGACCACGGCCAGGTGCAGCCCGGTTACGCCGTCGGCCGCGAAATCGACCGTATGGCCGCGATCTTCGAGGTAGTCCCCGAGGTTGGCAGCGATGTCGCTGTTGTCTTCGATCACCAGAATTCGCACTTGGTTGTTCCTTTGCAGTTCTTTCGAGTGGGTCCTGCGGCGCAGGTCGTCCAATCCTTTCCTGCCCCTTCCTGCACCCGGCGGCGCTGTGCGACCGCCGTGCGTGGGAATGGGCCCTTGGAGCCGACCTTGGCTTCGCGCCGCAGTGAGGCGCCTATCATCCCTGGCCCTTGTGTAGATCTCATCACGACCAACGGGTCGTTCAATGTTGAGACCTCCCAGGCCGCGGAAAGTTGCGGACCCCACTGCGAGTGCCGGGAAAAATCAACCGCGCCGTGCGCGGTCGGCTTCCACCCGTGGCTCAGCGGCCGGCGCCGGGACTGCGCGTCAGCTGGCGCTGCGACAGATCGCGCACGGCCTTCTCGCCCTGCTCGCGCAGGCGGCGGCGCTCGGCCACGGTCATGCACTTGGAGGTAATTCGGTTCGAGCCCATCTGGCGCTCGCGCTCGCATACCACCCGGCTGTCGTCCTTGGCCTGGGTCAGCAAGGTGTTGACGATTTCCTGGTCGTTGAAGGCCTGCGTTTCGGCTTCCGGCGTCAACGGGTGGCCGTTGGCCTTTTCCAGCGCGCCGGTGATGCGGCCCAGGGCCTCGCGCACGCGGCTGCGGTCTTCCGGAGAAATTTCCGCAAAAGTCTCGCCATCGTTCATCTGCGTGTTGATCGTCTGCAGCTGCTTGTTGGCCGCCTCGGCGGAAGTGTGCAGATCCAACGGGACGACCTTGGCGGCGGCGAAAGCCGGGCCGGCCAGGCAGAGGGTGGAGAGAGCAATCGTACGGACAAGCCAATTCATGAAGAACGTTCCTTGTATTGACGGGAGTGATGGGCAGCAACGAATCCCGACTGTAATCCATGGCAAACGCCTGGTAAATCTTGGCCCCGGCGCCCCCGCGGGCAAGAAAAAGCCCAGGTGCGGCCAGCACCTGGGCTGAAGTCATCCCGATTTACCGTTTTCTGCGAGGGCAGAGCTGCGGTGTCACGAAGGCTAGACCGCCGGCAATTAAACGATCGTTAAATTTTCACTAAGGGGTTGAATGACGCCGACCTTTTTCGTGCCGGGGTGGTTCTGGCCGGGCGCGCTCCAGGTGGGCGATCACCGCCCCGGCCACATCCACGCCGCAAACCGCCTCGACCCCCTCCAGGCCGGGGGTGGAATTGACCTCCAGCACCAACGGGCCGCGGCTTGAGCGGATCAGGTCCACGCCGGCCACGCTGAGACCCAGGGCGCGGGCGGACCGCACCGCTACCTGGCGCTCCTGTTCGGAAGCCTCGGCCAATGCCGCCGTGCCCCCCAGGTGCAGGTTGGACCGGAAATCCCCGTCGGCAGCCTGTCGCCGCATCGCCGCGACCACCTGGTCACCCACCACGAAGCAACGCAGGTCGGCGCCCTCGGCCTCGCCGATGAACTCCTGCACCAGGAAATTGGCGTACAGCCCGCGCAGCGCCTCCACGATGCCGCGAGAGGCGCTGGTCTTCTCGGCCAGGATCACGCCGGTGCCCTGGGCGCCTTCATTCAGTTTGATCACGTGTGGCGACGGACCCAGCATCGACAACAAGTCCTTGGTGTCGTCGGGGTTGTCGCCGAACACCGTCACCGGCATGTCGATGCCCTGCGCGGCCAGCAGCTGGTGCGCGCGCAGCTTGTCGCGGGCGCGCAGGATCGCGTCCGACGGGTTGGGCGTGTAGGTGCCCATCATCTCGAACTGGCGCAGCACCGCCGTGCCGTAGCGGGTGACCGAAGCGCCGATGCGCGGGATCACCGCGTCGTAGCCGGTGATCGGCTTGCCGCGGTAGTGCAGCGAAAACTGCCCGGCGGCGATGCGCATGTAGCAGCGCAGCGGATCGAGCAGCCGCACGGTATGTCCGCGCGCGCGCGCGGCCTCCACCAGTCGGCGGGTGGAATAGAGCTTGCTGTTGCGGGAGAGAATGGCGAGCTTCATCGCGACCGGTTGCGCGGAGCGACCCGGACGCATCTTGCCCGGGCCCGGTGGCGTGTTGCCTCAGGCCCGCACAGTGCCCGGAAGCCTGCGGTGCCTGGAAGATGGAGCGGGCGAAGGGAATCGAACCCTCGTCAGTAGCTTGGGAAGCTACAGCTCTACCATTGAGCTACGCCCGCGCGGCGTGGGCGCCAGTCTAGGCGGCGGTGCAGGTGAACGCAACGAGGCGCCGGTCTCCCGGCGCCTCGTGCGGTTGAAGCGATGACTCCCCACCTGCGTGGGGGCGTGATCAGAACGCGCCGCTGAAATTCACGAACAGCGTGGCATCGCGGGCATCTTTCTGCGCGGTGGTCGAGGTCAGGCCGAAGTTGCTCTGCAGACCCCACAGGCCGGTACGCGCGCCCAGCACCACGGTGGCGTAGTTGCGGTCGAAGTCCAGGCCCGGGACGTAGAACGTGCCGACGTCCGGCATCGACTGCAGCCAGGCGCTGCCCTGCTCGTTGTCTTCGAACTCGTGGTCGTAGGTCACCTGCAGGTACGGCTTGACCGCGCCGCCATCCAGGCGGAACTGCCAGCCGATGCGGCCGACCAGCGAATCGACGTCCTGGTCGTTGTAGCCCAGCGCGGTCGCGCTGGCGTTGCTTTCTTCGTAACCGTCCAGCTCGACCTTCTGCCACGTCAGGCCGACCACCGGGCCGTGCTTGAAGCGGCCCTCGCCCAGCTCATAGCCCGCATTGAGCGCGGCAGTGAAGTTGGTGGCGTCCGGCGAGCCCGTGTGCTCGCGGGTGACCGGGCCCAGTTGGACCTTGCGGGTCACGTCGTAGCTCAGCCAGCTGTAGCTGACCTGTGCATTGACCCACACCGGGCCGGTGTACCAACCCAGGAACGCACCCAGGGTGGTGTCGTCCTGGCTGAAATCGCCACGGCTGTTGCCGAAGTCGGCATCCATCCGGCCATAGCCGGCAAAGCCGCCAAACACCACATCGCCACGGCTCCAGTCGACGCCGAACAGGCCGGCCGGTGCGATGCCGTCGTACAGGTCGGCATGGTCGTAGCGCTGCATGTCACCGCGCACGCTGCCCCACCAACGCATGCCGTCGGCTTCGGGCTTGCCATCGATGTGCCAGGCGACCTGGTCGGCGCGGGCGCGACCGATGGTGGACGCAGAATGCGTCAGCACCTGCTGCAGGCGCGGGGCCTCCAGCACGGAAATCGCGTACTGCCCCAGGATCTGGTGGGTGGCGGTGGTCGGGTGCACGCCATCGGCGAACAGATAGGTGTTCTGCGCGTTCGGGGCGACCAGGCTGGTCGGGTTGCAGGTCGGCAGCGCCGCGGTGCAGGCCATGCCGGTGACGTTGGTGAAGCCGTAGGCCGCCGGGCTGGCGACGATTTCCTGCAACAGGTGGAAGGTGTCCAAGGGGATGACGTTGAGGCCGGCACTCTTGAGCCCGGCGAACAACGCATTGTTGTAGGCGGTCGACAAGGCGGTGCCCTGTGCCATGCCCACCGCGCCACCGGCGCGCGAGGACGGGGTCAGGCCGATGTCCGGCAGGGTCGGCACCATGACGTAGCGTGCGCCGGCCGATTCCAGCGTGCCGACGATTCCCACTTGCGCCGCCACGGCACTGCCGATGGTGGCCTGCGCCGGTGCGCCCGCGGCGACGGCGAACAGGTCGTTGGCGCCGCCCCACACGGTGTACAGGGCATTGGGGTTGGCCTTGCCGCCGTTGGCCGTCAGGTAGGCATTGGTCTGGGCCACCAGCGACGGCGCCGAGCCCAGCGCGCTGATCGAGGCGGCATTGACCCGCGCGCCACCGGCAGCGTAGTTGTCACCGCTTTGGCCATTGCCGTTCGGGCTGGCATTGGTGCCGTAGTAGTCGGCCACGTATTCGGACCAGACCCAGCCGGGGTTGGTGGTGAACTTGCCGGTGACCGGCTGCACGCTGGCCGGCAGCAGCGGTCGGTAATAGCCGCTGTCGGTCAGGCTGTCGCCAATGAAAACGGTCTGGTCAAAGGCGGACGCGGCGAATGCCGGTGCGGCGGCCAGGGCGATGGCAATGGCCATCGTTGAGCGGATAGGACGGAACGACGAAGACATCGATGACTCCCTCAGGGAACGGTTGGGCCGCGGAGCCAGCGTGCGTACGCCGGCGAATGGTCAATGGTTTCACCACCCCGTCCCCCGCTCACGCTGCACTGCCGCATGGGTCCCGGATCCGGGACCCAATGAAACGCGCGCCAACCTGGCGCGCGATGGAATAATGATCCCATGGATATCCAGATCAATGGCGAAACCCGCCAGATTCCGCAGGACACCACGCTGGCGTCGCTGTTGGCGGCCGAGGGCTTGGGCGAACGGCGCGTGGCCGTGGAGGTCAACGGCGAGATCGTGCCGCGCGGCCGCCACCAGGAACAACGCCTGCAAAGCGGCGACCGGATCGAGATCGTCCACGCATTGGGCGGCGGCTGAGGCTCGCTTTACGTTGACCCAGGCGGGAGCCGATGCGCATCGCCTGGCTGGCAACGCAGCGCAAGCGGCCGCGGCCGTGGCCGCGCAGCGATGATTCCGCGCGCTGGCTCTCCAACCGGCGACGCCGGCGGACGCGAGGGAGACGGCATCGCGATACATGGGTGCCTGCACCCCGTCGAGACGGCGCGATGAGTGATAATTGCGCGATGAGCACTCCTACCCCCCATGATCCGCTGGTCATCGCCGGCAAGACCTATCGTTCGCGCCTGCTGACCGGCACCGGCAAGTTCAAGGACCTGGAAGAAACCCGCCTGGCCACCGAAGCGGCGGCCGCGCAGATCGTCACCGTGGCGATCCGCCGGGTGAACATCGGACAGAACGCCAACGAGCCCAACCTGCTCGATGCGCTGCCGCCGGACCGCTACACCATCCTGCCCAATACCGCCGGCTGCTACACCGCCGAGGATGCGGTGCGCACCTGCCGCCTCGCACGCGAGCTGCTGGACGGCCACAACCTCACCAAACTCGAGGTGCTGGGCGACCAGAAAACGCTGTACCCGGACGTGGTGCAGACCCTGAAAGCGGCCGAGCAGTTGGTCGCCGACGGATTCGAGGTGATGGTCTACACCAGCGACGATCCGATCCTGGCCAAGCGACTGGAAGAGATTGGCTGCGTGGCGGTGATGCCGCTGGCCGCGCCGATCGGCTCGGGCCTGGGCATCCAGAACCGCTACAACCTGATGGAGATCATCGAGAACGCCAAGGTGCCGATCATTGTCGATGCCGGCGTGGGCACCGCCTCGGATGCGGCCATCGCGATGGAGCTGGGTTGCCACGGCGTGCTGATGAACACCGCCATCGCTGGTGCGCGCGACCCGGTGCTGATGGCCAGCGCGATGCGCAAGGCCGTGGAGGCCGGGCGTGAAGCGTTCCTGGCCGGACGCATTCCCCGCAAGCGTTACGCGAGCGCCTCCTCGCCGGTCGATGGGCTGGTTGGCTGATGACCGACCCCTACGCCAGTAGCGGCGCCAAGGCGCCGGCAAAGCCGTTCACGGTGGAGGAAGGACGTCGCCAGGTGCGTAGTTTCGTGCTGCGCCAGGGTCGCTTCACGCCGGCGCAGCAGCGCGCCTTCGACGAGCGCTGGCCGCGCTTTGGACTGGACTTCACCGGCGAGCCGCGCGCGCTGGCGGCCACCTTTGGCCGCGATGCGCACAAGGTGCTGGAGATCGGTTTCGGCAATGGCGCTGCACTGCGTTTTGCCGCACGGCAGGATCCCACCCGCGACTATGTCGGCATCGAAGTGCATGCCCCGGGCGTGGGACGTTTGCTCAACGACCTGGCCGAAGACGGCAGCGACAATGTGCGGCTGTACCACCACGACGCGGTCGAGGTGCTGGAGAAGGAAATCGCCGACGGCGCGCTGGACGAGATCCGCATCTATTTCCCGGATCCCTGGCACAAGAAGCGCCACAACAAGCGTCGGCTGATCCAACCGGCATTTGCCGACCTGCTGGTGCGCAAGCTGCGCCCGGGCGGACGCCTGCACGCGGCCACCGACTGGCAAGACTATGCCGAGCAGATGTGGGACGTGCTCGACGCCACGCAGGGCCTGACCAATCGCGCCGGGCCGCGCGGCCATGTCGAACGCCCTGCCTGGCGACCCCAGACTCATTTCGAAACACGTGGCCAGAAGCTGGGCCACGGTGTGTGGGACCTGCTCTACGATCGCAGCTGACCGCTGCTTCCCCTATTGTGCGCCTGACGGAAAACTGGAAAACCGCCGCGAAATGGAAACCGCGCTCACGCTGACCAACGACATGAAGCTGGTGCTGGCGTTGGTCGGCTTCACGATGGCGATGTTCCTGTTCGAGCGCATCCGCGCCGATGTGGTGGCACTGATCGTGCTGGTGGTGCTGGGCGTGACCGGCCTGGTTGCGCCGGAGGAAATCTTCGGCGGCTTCTCGGGCAACGCGGTGATGAGCATCGTGGCCACCACCATCCTGGGCGCGGGGCTGGAGCGCACCGGGGCGCTGAACCGCCTGGCCTCGTGGCTGCTGCGTCGCTCGCACGGCAAGGAAAAGCGACTGATGACGATGACGATGGCCATCTCCGGCCTCAACTCGTCCTTCATGCAGAACCCGTCGGTGATGGCGCTGTACCTGCCGGTGGCCTCGCGGCTGGCCGCGCGCACCGGATTGACCCTGCAACGCCTGCTGCTGCCGATTTCGGCGGCCATCGTGATGGGCGGCGCGCTGACCATGGTGGGCAACTCGCCGCTGATCCTGCTCAACGACTTGTTGATGTCGGCCAACAACAACCTGCCCTCGGGCATGGCCACCATCGAGCCGCTGCGCATGTTCGCACCGTTGCCGGTAGGCGTGTCGCTGCTGGTCGCTGCGCTGCTGTATTTCCGCTGGTATGGCGATCGCAAGCTCGTCGAAGAGGAAACGCTGGCCAATGACGGCGTCACGCCCGCGCGCACCGAAAGCTATTTCGCCAAGACCTATGGAATCGAAGGCGACGTCTTCGAACTGGTGGTGAGCGCGGAGAGCCCCTTGGTCGGCATGACCTTGGGCGAGGCCGAAAACCTGCACGATGCGCCGCTGATGCTGGCGCTGAAGACCGGTAACGACACCCGCCTGGCGCCGCCGGCCGACATGCGCATCTGGGTGGGCAGCGTGCTGGGCGTGATGGGGCCGCGCCAGCAGGTGGCCGACTTCGCCCAGAACCAGTTCCTGCGCCTGTCCTCGCGCCTGCGCAACCTGGGCGACCTGTTCAATCCCAGCCGCGCCGGCATTTCCGAGGCGGTGGTGCCGCC
>DASWQJ010000327.1:0-7396 GCA_036403795.1 Stenotrophomonas sp. | reverse complement strand
CTGTTCCCACGGTGCTGGCCGTCGAATCCCTGGGTGTCGGTCGGCGTGCGCCATTCCACATGCAGCTGGATGTCGCAGAAACGCTGCTTCGTTTTGATCCCCTTGTTCCCCGGCACCACGGTTACCGCGCCATCGGCGACGGTCCAGCGCGCAGCCCCACCCTGCTCTCCCTCCCAGGCCGACAGATCCTTGCCATCGAACAGCACCACCGCATCGGACGGTGCGGCATCGCCGGGCGTGACCACGGTCGCGGGCACCGGCTTCCACACTTCGGTTTTCGTGGGATCTCGCGACGGCTCGCCGCTGTCCTGCGCCAACGCAGGCGACATCGCCGGAACGATGGCCAACAAACAGGCCGACATCAACGCTGATTTCGTCATCGTGTTCCTCGATAAGTGCGGCATTGGCGAGTCGTTGCAGCGTCGAACAGCGCACCACCTGGGCGATGGAGGCTTCGGACGACGGTGGTGGCACAGCGGTGACGAACGTTGCATCAGCCCGTCGCCCACGCAGGCGTGCCCGGTGCGTAGGCCACGTCGCCGTCGTAGCGGCCCGGCACCGCAACGTACTGCAGCACCTGCGTCGCCCCGACCTGCGAGGTGAAGAAACTGAAGATGGCCAGTTGCTTGATCATCGTGAAGTAGTGCGGCGTCACGCCCGCAATCTCGGCCGCGCCGGTGTCGGAGGCCGCGGCCCCTCCGCGCGCGGTCGCCTGCTGCCTGGCTTCGGCATCCAGGGCGCGAAGCAATTCGGTGCGCGCCTGCGGCGTCAGCGACACGAATCGACCGCCGGCGCGTTGGTCGATGTCGGCCAGCCCGGCGCGGAACGTCGCCTGCTCCTGCGCGGTGTAGCAATCGGTCACGAATTTCGCCATGAACACGCCCACGCCAGCATCCTTCGCGCCCGGCGTCTTGGTTCGCGGCAGGATCGTCTCGGCCATCTCATCCAGCGTGCCGATATCGGCTGCGGAGAACGCGTGCTTCGCGCCCTCTACCGGCACCTGCCCATACACCAAACCCGGCAGGCCAATCATCGCCGCCCCGGTGGCGGCGGCGATCATCTTCAACAGTTCGCGACGTTCCATTACAGGTTCCCCGCCTTGAGTTCGCGCACGGCATGGTCTGCGGCCCGCGCCGTCATCGCCATGTAGGTCAGCGACGGATTCACGCAAGCGCTGGAGGTCATGCACGCCCCGTCGGTCACGTACACGTTCGGCGCATCCCACACCTGATTGTGCATGTTCAACACCGAGTTCTTGCGGTCACGCCCCATGCGGGCGGTACCCATCTCGTGGATGCCCTTGCCCGGCGCGTAGTCATCGTCGTGCATCTCGACGTCCTTGACGCCAGCGGCCTCCAGCATCTCGGCGGCGTCGGCAGCCATGTCCTTGCGCATGGCCAGTTCGTTCTTGCGCATGGACACGTCCATCGCCAGCACCGGCAGCCCCCACTTGTCCTTGCGATGCGGATCCAGGCGGATCGTATTGTCGTGATTGGGCAGCATCTCGCCAAAACCCGTCATGCCGATCCGCCAGTCGCCCGGCACGGTCAGCGCGTCCTTCAGGTCGGCACCGATGTTGAGCTCGGCGATTTCGCGTGACCATCCGGACCGGCTGGCGCCGCCCTGGTAGCCAAACCCGCGCAGATAGCCGCGCTTGTCCGAGGCCACGTTGCGGAAGCGCGGAATGTAAAACCCGCACGGGCGACGACCAAAGTAGTACTTGTCGTCGTAGCCCTCCACCCGGCCCGACGCGCCGGCACCAAAGTGATGGTCCATCACGTTGTGCCCCAGCTCGCCAGACGACGAGCCCAGCCCGCCGTCCCACACATCGGTGGCCGAGTTCATCAACAGCCACGTCGAGTTGAAAGACGAAGCATTCACGAAGATCACGTTGGCCGTGTATTCGTAGGTCTGCCCGTTCTCGGCATCGATGATCTCCACCCCGCGCGCACGCTTGCGGTCCTTGTCGTAGAGCACTTCCTTCACGATCGAGAACGGCCGCAAGGTCAGGTTGCCCGTCTTCATCGCCGCCGGCAGCGTGGCCGACTGCGTAGAGAAATACGCGCCATAGGGACAGCCCAGCACGCACTTGTTGCGGTACTGGCAATTCACCCTGCCCTGCTCGACCTTGGGCTGCGTGATGTTGGCGGTGCGCGAATGGATGAGATGGCGCGTGCCACCAAAAGCCTTCTGGATCCGTGCCGCTACATCCTTCTCCACAATGTTCAACGGAATCGGCGGCAAGAACTCGCCGTCCGGCAACACGTCCAGCCCCTCGCGCGTGCCGGCGATGCCTGCGAACTTCTCCACGTAGTCATACCAAGGCGCGATATCGGCGTAGCGAATCGGCCAGTCGGTGGCGATGCCGTCCTTCAGGTTGGCGCCAAAATCCAGATCGGACAGGCGATAGCTCTGCCGGCCCCACATCAGCGAGCGACCGCCCACGTGATAACCGCGAAACCAGTCGAAGCGCTTGGTCTCGGTATAAGGCGACTCTTTCTCGTCGGCCCACATACCCTGCAGGTTCTCGACCAGGCCGTAGTCGCGCATCAGCACCGGATAGGCCGCCTTCATCGCCTGGGTCGGCTTGTTGTGGTGCGGGAAATCCCAGGCCTCCTTCATCGCGTTGACGTAATCCTTCACGTGCTCGATGTTGCGCCCGCGCTCCAACATCAGGACTTTGAGCCCCTTCTCGGCCAGCTCTTTCGCCGCCCAGCCGCCACTGATGCCGGAGCCAACGACGATCGCGTCGTAGTGATTGTCTGCCATGGGTTTACTTCACCTGGGTGGATATCGTTTCAAACGTCGCACAGGGCAATCGCCGCGCGCAGCGAGGCCACGGGGTCCGGCGCTACCGGCATGAATTCCTGCGCCAGATAGCCGTCAAAGCCAGTGCCGACAATCGCGCGGCAGATGGCGGGATAGTGCAGTTCCTGATCGTCTCCGATCTCATGCCGGCCCGGCACGCCCGCCGTGTGGTAATGCTTGAAGCATTCATGATGCTTGCCAATGGTGGCGATGATGTCGCCCTCCATGATTTGCATGTGGTAGATGTCGTACAGCAGGCCGAAGTGGTCCGAACCGATCCGCTCGCACAGCGCCGCACCCCACGCGGAGTGGTCGCACAGGTAGTCCGGATGGTCCACCTTCGAGTTCAGCAGCTCCATCACCAGCAGGACGCCGCGCTTCTCGGCATGCCCCAGGATGCGCTTGAGCCCCGCCTCGGCGTTGGCCATGCCTTCCAGCGGATCCATGCCGTTGCGATTGCCGGAAAAGCAGATGAGGTTGCGGTAGCCGGCGTCGGCCACCAGGTCGATGTGGCGGGTGTAGCGCTCGACCAGCTCATCGTGGAACTGGCGGCCAGCGAAGCCTTGGGTCAGGCCCATCTCCGCGCCGTTGCACATGGCGCTGTACACGCCGTGGGCTTTTAGAGTGGGCCAGTCGGTGGGGCCGACCAGGTCGATGGCGGAAAAGCCGATCTGCTTCACCGTCTGGCACAGCTGGGCGACCGATAGCTGCGGGAACGTCCAGCGGGCGACGGAATGCTTCAGGTTGCCTTTGAGAGGTGCAGCCGCGGCGAATGCGGGCAGCAGGCCGGCGGTGGCCAGGCCCAGGCCGCCGGCGATGACGGCGCGCAGTGCGTTGCGCCGCGTAAACGTGGGGGCCAGCGCCGGTTCGATCGAATGGAGTGCCATCCATCGCCCGGCCTCCCAACCGGGGTCAAACTATGAGGATTTGCCGCGATGCAATCGATTGCACCATAGGGCACCGGGGAGATTTTTTGCAAGACGCGGTGCACGAAAATGGATGCTGCAGGGCACAACGCAGGTTGCGTGGAATATTTATGCTGGCGAAGTCTCTACTTTGCGATGGCCCACTTTCAGAGGGTGGGCAGCACTTGAGAATCCGCTGCCCCGCTACGAAGATGGGCGGCTGGGGCAACCGCAACGGGAAGTCATGCGAGCAATGAATCAGGTGAGCAGACAACCTCCCGGGCGCGGTTGGCGGCAGCGCCTGCGTGCCGTCGCCCGAGTGCTATGGTCGCTGCTGCTCGGGGCGATGGCGATCTTCGGGGCGGTGCTCATTTTCCGGCAGGGCCTGTTGCCGCTCATCGACACCGCGTTTCATCCGACGGCGCAGGCGCTCAGCGCGATCAGGCGCGTCGGCATCCTGCTGGTGGCGGTCCTGGCGTACTGGGCGTACGTGCGCTGGCATGAGAAGCGTGCGCCGACCGAACTGCGGCCGAAGCCATTGCCGGTGGTGCTCGGCGGCATGGGCGGTGCCGCGCTTGTGGGGCTGCCAATCGCTGCGTTGTTCGCGTTAGGTGCTTACGAAGCCGTCGCACTGCGCGGATTCTCGTCCGCGTTAATGGGTGTGGCGGGCGTGATTGTTATCGCGGCAACGCTTGAAGAGCTCGTGTATCGCTGCTTGCTGTTGCGCGTGATGGAACGCAGCTGCGGAACAACGTGGGCGCTGGCGATACAAGCCGTCGTCTTCGCCATGGAGCACCTTGGCAACGTCGAGCAAGGCGATGTGGGCGATGCGGCGACGATGCTGGTGTCGGTGACGCTGCTGGGGCTGCTCTGGGGCGGCTTGTTCGTCCTGACACGAAACCTGTGGGTGGTGGCCGCGCATCACGCAGCGTGGAATTTCACCATCCTGCTCAGCGGCGTACCGCTGTCCGGCATCGAGGACTGGCGATCGCTGGCGCCGATAGAAAGCCGCCTCGCCGGCCCCCGCTGGTTGACCGGCGGCATGTTCGGACCGGAAAGTTCGCTGCTCGTAATAGCGCTGGTCGCGGTCGCCGTCGTTTTGCTGTTGCGCTCGGCGCGGCGACGCGTGGCGTTCGTCGGCTCCTGACTGGGAAGCGGCGCCAGTGAGTTCTACTTACGGGGTGCCTGCTGGGCTGGGGAGGTTACGGTATCATCTTTGATTGTCAACTCAAGATTTGTTTACGAGCGTCAAGGCGCCTATCGATACTCCATGGGGCGCCATGACTGAGTCTGCGCCTCAGAACATGTTCATTGGCGGCAAGGCAGGAACAGGTCAAACTCCTTTACGATCAATAGAATGAATCGCGACCAGCTCAAAAAACTCGAAAATGACCTGTGGTCAGCAGCCGACAAGCTCCGCGCCAACTCCGATCTCAAGGCCAGCGAGTACAGCACCCCAGTGCTCGGTCTGATCTTCCTGAAATTCGCGGACAACAAGTACCGGCAGCACCAAGCGGCAATCGAGCAGGAATTCAAGAAACTCCAGGGCACGCGCCGTGAGCGTACCTTGGAAGAGATTGCCATCGAGAAGTGTGGCTTCTACCTCGATGCGAAGGCCCGCTACGACTACCTGCTGAACCTGCCCGAGAAGGAAAACATCGCCAAGGCCATCCGCGCCGCGATGGCCAGCATCGAGAACACCAAGCCCGAGCTGCTGGGCGTGCTGCCGCAGGAGGAGTACGACCGCTTCACCCGCAGCCCTAAGAACCAGCACATTCCCAAGGACCTGCTCAAGCTGTTCTCCGACATCCCGGTGGACGCTACCGGCGACGTGTTCGGCCAGATCTACGAGTACTTCCTCGCGAACTTTGCGCTTAGCGAGGGCCAGGGCGGCGGCGAGTTCTTCACGCCGCGCTCCGTCGTCAAGCTGATGACCGAGATCATCGAGCCCCATGGCGGCAAAGTCTTCGACCCCGCCTGCGGCTCCGGCGGCATGTTTGTGCAGTCGGCGGATTTCATCCTCCAGCACCAGGCCGACAAGGCGGCAGACCTGGACGTGTTCGTCTGCGGCACCGAGAAGACGCTGGAGACCGTCAAGCTCGCCAAGATGAACCTTGCCGTGAACAACCTGCGCGGCGACATCAAGCAGGCCAACACCTACTACGAGGACCCCTTCAACGCCTTCGGCGCCTTCGACTACGTGATGGCCAACCCGCCGTTCAACGTGGACGACGTGACGCTGGACGCCGTGGAGAAAGACCGCCGCTTCAACACCTACGGCGTGCCCCGCAACAAGACCAAGGCAAAGGCGGCGGCTGGCAAGGACGGCACGGAGAAGGCTGTCGAGACCGTGCCCAACGGCAACTACCTCTGGATCAACCTCTTCGCCACGTCGCTCAAGCCCGGCGGCCGCGCCGCGCTGGTGATGGCCAACTCGGCGAGCGATGCCCGCCACTCCGAGGCAGACATCCGCCGCACGCTCATCGAGCAGAACCTTATCTACGGCATGCTCACGCTGCCGTCCAACCTGTTCTACACCGTCACGCTGCCCGCCACGCTGTGGTTCTTCGACAAGGGCAAGACCGATGACAAGTTGCTGTTCATCGACGCCCGCAACATCTTCACCCAAGTGGACCGCGCCCACCGTGAGCTGAGCGACGAGCAGATCCAGAACATCGCCCTCATCCCCCGCCTGCACAAGGGCCGCCGCCAGGAGTTCGTGGACCACGTGGACCGTTACCTGCACCAGGGCATGGCCCAGCTCAAGGAAGCCGCCGAGCACCTGCCCGCCTTGAGCGACCGTCTGCTGGCCGTGCTGGCCGAAGAAGCGGCCGACGCCCAAACCAGCCAGGCCGCGCACGACGCTATCGCGGCGCTGCAAGCCCAGTGGGGCCTACTCGCCGCGCTGGCGCAGGCCCAAGACCAGCACGAGCGCACCCGCGGCCAGAAGCACAGTGTGGAAGACCGCAACACGGCTCAGCACCTGCTGCGCGCCCAGTTCACGCCCTTCTTCACCGGTCTGCACGCCGCGGGGAAGGCGCTGGACAAAGCCATCCGCGAGATGGACAAGCGCAAGGCCGAGGCCGCCAAGGCGGACGGCAAACGCGCCACCGCCAACCGCCAGACCAAGGGCGTGAAGGCAGCGGTGCAGGCCCTGCACGACGAGCTCAAGACTGCCGAGCTGTACTACCAGCATGTGAGCTGGCTGCAGGAACGCTTCCCCAAAGCCGCCTACGAAGACGTCACCGGCCTGTGCAAGCTGGCCAGCCGCGAGGAGATTGCCGAGCAGGATTGGTCTTTGAACCCGGGGCGGTATGTGGGTGTGGTGATTGAGGAGGATGGGAAGACGGAGGAGGAGTTCCTGGCCGCTATTGCAGAACAGCACGCCGAACTGGAATCACTCACAGCCGATGCGCATGCGCTTGAGGCGACGTTGACCAAGAACCTTGCTGGGATCCTCGGGGGCCACTGATGGACAAGAGAGAAGCCATCGGTATACGGGACGCAAGCTTTGAGCTCACGACCGTAGGTGATCTGGTCAAGCGAGGCGTCCTGGAGCGCCCCATCGACGGCAACCACGGAGAAATTCATCCGAAGTCAGCGGACTTCGTGTCCGAGGGGGTGCCCTTCGTGATGGCAAGCGATCTCAAGAACGGTCGCGTTGAGTATGGCCAGTGCGCTTT